>JAZNYH010000055.1:0-8854 GCA_045594305.1 Eubacteriales bacterium
CTTCAATAAGGAACTGCACATCATGCCTCCGAAAACAAAAGCAGCTTACCGCACAATCATCCTTCCGTTACCGCTGATCGAGATGCTGAAGGAGTACCGCAAAAAGGTACGGTCAAAGTGGCTGTTCCCGTCGCCGTATAAGAGAGAACAAGACTTGCCACGCGATCCGTGTGCATGCAGAAAGAAGTTATCACAGATTCTCGAACACGCAGGCTGTAAGCAAGTGCCGTTCCACGCGCTTCGCCATACCTTCGCAACGCAGGCTCTGAGGTACGGAATGGATGTCAAAACACTCGCCTGCACAATAGGACATGAAAGCGTAGAAACCACGCTGAACGTGTACTCCCACGCCACCGACGAAGGAATGCGAACCGCAGCTAAGACCATAGACAAAACGATAGGAAGCCTTGCAGGCGCGTACGCCAAGTTTGAGGGCGGTGAGAGCGAGGACGAGCAAGTATCGACCGAAGCACCCAAACCCACGCCAAGGACGAAATTTGAGCCTTATAAAGGCAAGTACAGACGTCAGGGAACAGGCTCGATCCATCAGGTGAGCAAGAACGTGTGGGAAGGTCGATACTCTCCAATCGTAAACGGCAAACGCATCACACGCAACATCTATGCCGGTAGCATCGAAGAATGTGAGGAAAAACTTGCATGGATGATAGCGAAGATGAAAGAGGAGTATGGGATAGCTTGAAAGGAGAATAAAAATGAAATGCCCTAATTGTAATGAAGAAATAGAAATCATGTGCGAAACGGCTGTCGGAAACAACACCTTGGAGGTTATCGGGATGTGTGAAAACTGTCTCTATGACGGCACATGGTTCATTGAAAAGGATGAAAAAGGGAACGTGATAAAAGAGTACGGTCTAAAGCAATACTGGCACGGCTAACAACTCAAAAATTGATACGCAGTAAGCAAAGAAAAGGCCTACGGAAACGCAGGCCTAATTTTTGTTATTAAAGTGGGTGGATTTACATGTTTTTAATTGATTTTTCGACAAAATATGATATAATATATTTGTGATAAACCGATGCTATATAGGAGGAGCTGTATGGAAGAAAAGATAAACAGAGGTATGTATTTTGAAGAGTTTGTATTGTCGGTTTTGAAGCAAATGTGCATTCAAGAAGAAAAAAGATTGTTGATATCTCCACAAGAAATAAAACAATATTTTACAGATCCGGAAATGGTTGTTTATGATGCTGATGAGAAACGGGAAATTCTTTGTGATGCTATTGCTCCCGATGGTATATCCAATATCGCTGGACCAGTTTTTATTGAGATTAAATATAACTCAGGAAATACTGGATTTAAGCCCATAATGAATAACATAGGAAATTCAATGTCTTTGTATATCATTCATGGACGTGTGAACCAAGATAAAGAAAGACGAATAGAAAATAGCGTTTTCGTTTGGGATAGGAACGTTATTGCCGGATGGAAACATAAATATCCTATTGACTATTATTGCTTTTTTTCTGAAGAGTTAAGAGATAGTCCAAAGCTTGATTTTGAAAGCAAGGTTGCCATTAACAAAAAATTACTTAGGAAAGAAATACAAGATCATCATGTTTCGCTTGCGCTTGGGGCGGGAGCTTCTTTGGATTTTGGATCACTAAGCTGGGATAAACTGATTCAATCATTTTATGTAGAAATACAAAAATCAGGTAAAATAACTTCAATCAAAGATGTTCAAAAGAAAATAGGCGGTACAAGCATTATCGATGGCCAGTTTGCGATTGAGAATCTTAAAGATTTCATGTCTAGCCTTTATAATGGTATTTATGGTAAATTTACAGGTGGTGTTTACAATTATCATAATTCTACGATTATGAGTATGGAAAATTTCATCAAAAAGATGGTACAAAGCCGGATAAACGAGTTTAACAGATTTAATATTATTACATACAATTACGATGATTTCTTAGAGCAAGCATTACAGACTTGGAGAATTCGTTACGTGTCGGTGTATAATGAAAATATAAGGATTAACTCAAGATTAAGCGTATATCACCCACATGGATTTCTTCCGTATAAGACCCCTTCCATAAAGTACGATGAATATAGAAAAGGGATTGTATTTAGTGAGTCTGAATACCACGCTTTATATAATAACCCCTATTCCTGGGCTATGGTATTACAAGAACATTTGTATAGAGAAAGTGCCTTTTTATTCGTTGGATGCAGTCTAAGCGATCCCAATTTGCGAAGAATATTAGAAAATACAAAAACTACTGGCAAAACACACTTTGCTTTTATGCTGACAGATGGCTTAAATGCAGGAGATCAATTTATAGTTCATCGTCATTTTATGAGACTGGGAGTTGAGTGTATATGGTTTAATACTCCGTCAGACTTACAGGCAGAGTTGAGATCTTTATAAATTCATATAATCCGTCGTTTGCACCATCCATTCTAATAAAATGATAGACTAGGTGTCCGAGCTATCAAAAAGTGACAGAGTCATTTAAGTTACGGCGGATTATTGAAAAACTTGCTTAAAGGAGGTTTGTCCAAAATGAAATGCATTTATTGCAATAGCGAAGAAGATATGACGATATCTGATATAATACCGGCGGCATTGACTGGAGCCAAACTTACACGTCGTTTCGTTTGTTACACACATAATAAGTTCACCAATGATAATTATGAAAGTGATATGATAAGGATGCTGGCTCCTTTCAGAAATCTCATTGGACTTACGGAGCGTTGCGGAGATCCAGTTCGTTATTATGCAGATTTAGATATAGGCGATCGTACTTTAAAGAATGTTTTAATCAAGGATAATGCATCCGTTTTAAGTGGAGATAGAATAATTAGAAATATTGATAGTTCGGGGAGAACAGTTTTAGTAGGTGATAGAGAGAAACTCTTAAAGATAAAAGGAGCAACAGAAACTAATGTTGAAACTATAGAAGCTAAGGACTTTTCTGTTGTAATGAAAAGTGATTTAAGAGAGCTTTTTATTTCATCTCAAGTATTACATGCTGTTTCCAAGATTGGATACGAAGCACATTGTTACTTGAACGATATCACTGTATTTCAAAAAGAGAAGTATAGCGATATTGTGTCGTATATACTGTCTGCCGAAAATGAAGATGCTCCAGTTGAATTAGTAGTCGATCCTTTTATATTGCAAATGTCCGACACCTTTTCACGTACAGGAACAAATATCTTATTTGAGTATGATGATTGCGATGGTTACACATATGTAGTATTTGGACTGTGGAATGTACTATTGTATAAAGTTCGAATATGCAAAAGCGATGTTCAAAACAAAAATATAATTAATACTATCAATGTATATTTTTATCATGTAGATGGAACGCAAACAGGTACTATTGTTGCTTTTATGGGTGATTCACATATAGCTTCAGAATTACCTGATAAAGGATTGGCATTTTTGTGTGCGGATATTAAGACTAGATTATCCGAAGTTGGACAAAGAGATTTATCAATTCAATATATCAATAAAAATATAGATATTATTTTAAAAAACCTTCCCAAGTATAAAAGCGGAAAAATGTCTATTTCTCAGTTGTTAGATTTTGAGCATAAAGATAGAGTTATTCCAATCTTCATTATTGAACAGTTGCTTAATGAAAAAGATAAATATCAAGATGAACGGTCGTTCACGAAAATTATGGCAACGATATTAAATTGTGGTGAAAGGTATGGCGTAACAAAAGATAAACTAAAGGAGATACTCGGAAGATATTTAGCTATGGATCAGGAAGGTACTTTTGCTGTTACGTTAGAGTCTGCGATAGAATATTTTAAGAATAGGTTCGTAAATCATAAATAGATGACAGGCGGTAATCACAGCTTGCGGTTACCGCCTTAAAACTATCAAAAAGCAGTCGAAAATGAGGTAAAAATCTCCGCAAGTGGTCAAACATGTGGTCAAAGGCGAAAAATGGGCTTGTTCAACCCTCGAAGCAGGGAAGAATAAGCCCATTTTGTATATCTCTAAAACACGAGTTTTCAAGAGATTTTACGAGATAAATAAAGAAAAATCGGGAATCTTACGACTCCCGATTTTTGGTCTGAGTGACAAGACTTGAACTTGCGGCCTCTACCACCCCAAGATGATTAGCGTAGGACAAGGGTGGCGGTGAGGGGGGATGCCACGAAGTGGTTGCCCTCGATTGAAAAGGGGACGGGGGTGCTTTCGGGGTTTACGACGATATAAGCGGTTTTGGAATCGCAAGCTTCCCAGCACGATGAGAGCAGGCGAGGGAGCACGGACTCGGCTTGACCTCTAAATTGAGGAATAGCTATGCTCTCGCACTCTATATCGGGAGCGTTGCTCATTTTTCCAAAGCAAAGATATTCCTTGCCGACCTCGTTATAGAATTTCGTTAGGTTGCTTATAAAAAGCAAGGTTTTTTCCATATCGGGGCTATGCTCAAAATCACGATTTCCCCAATGCGTCATAAGAGAGCCATTTGGAGCGAGAATAAGCGTCATAATATCTCCAATCGAGAACGAATATCCAAGACGGTAGCGTAGAGTGTCGCATTTTGGCTCAAAGGGACAGCCACATTGATTGCCCATAAAGTTTCTTACATACTCGTGGTAAAGATACGCATACACAGGAACGGGAGCTCCGTATGGGTAGTTTAGCTCAAATCTATTATCACTCATCAAAAGCTTGCCTATAAACGGCTCGGCAGAGGCACTTTCACAGCCGAAAAGCATACCCTTAGCCTTGTCTTGCCAATCTGTAAGGAGCGATTGCATATTAGAGGTCATCCACTCACCAGGCATAGGTGGGTGAGAATGCTCTCTTGCATAGCACATATACTGTCCACCACCGTGATTTTGGTCGAGAATTTGAGCATAATCCACACCACTTTTGAAAAGAGGAGAATACGCCTCATCAAGAATTTCACGACCGACGCTTGATGCAGGGCAAATATCATAGCCATATCTTTGATATGGAGTGCAGGTAATACCAAGCTCGGGCTTGTTTTTAGGAGAGTGACACACGCCACGAAGAACGCCACGCCTCTCAATTTCAGCCTCGGTATTGTAGCTCTCTATAAGGGTGCTTTGCTTGGTATAGCCAAAGCCAGAGCAATACACGCCAAGCAGATCTCCGTCCTTGTGTAGAGCGTCCCTAAACTCGTTAAATAGCTCCTTTCCACCATAGGGTGGCCAAACATAGGGTGGCGCCCAGGGAGCAGTACCCTCCCAATGCATCAAAAGTGCCATAATGCGACACTTAGTAGCCTCTTTTATCCCTTTGAGAATAGGTAGAGCATTTGTATATGGGAAAAGAGCATTTGGCTCCATTGTGTCCATATCGTGCACTCCACGCACGGGGTAGGTCACGATTAGAGGGCTTTCCTTGTACCACTCGGGCAAGGAGATGTTTTCACTAATGGGTGTGACGCCAATCGGCAAATGCTCCCTAAGCCAAGAGCGATAAATTTCGGTAGCACTCTTCCAATTGCCACCACACGCTTTCCAAACGATAGGGAAATCCGAGCAGTAGTCCTCACCATAGCCAACGCCAGAATACAGACGCATTTGTAGCGAAAGAGCACCATCATATCCGTAAAAATCGACACACTTAAAGCCTCTTTTTTCATCATGAGCACCTATGTAAAGTCCAATATCATCAAAGAGATACGCCATAAATTGTGAGCATACCATGTTTGGAAAGGCAAAGTAAGCGCCTGATGACGGGAACTCGGGCTCGTATCTTGGCAAAAGCGTTTCATCAAAAACGAGCATACCCTCGTTATACGGGAAAAGCATTTTTCCACCATAGGGATTATTTGCGATAAGTCGAGGCATGCATACCTTGGCAACCTCTATCCACTCAATAGCGAACTCACAGGGCACACCCTGTGTAGCGATTTGCCACGAGATTTGCTCTCCGTCCTGAGCAAGCACCCTTACCTCAAGGTCACGAAAGCTCTCGCCAAAGCCCTTGTAAGTAAGAAAAGAGCCCTCAACGCCCACGCTCAAAGCCATTGTGGAGTTAATGTAATGGCACTCACCGTCCTTGTCACGAAGTCGAATAACAAAAAGAGGGCATTTTCCAACACAGCATTCACGCTCGCCAAGCATTAATGAGGAAATAAATCCACCCTCAACATTTATTGACACAGAAAGGTTATTTGTACAAAGCTTATACATTTTTTCTCTCCTATAAAATAGTGATCTTAAATTCATTATATCATTAAATACTAAAAATGTCAATTAAAAGCCACTAATAGTGGCTTTTTTATAACAAAAAGCCTTGGGAGCACCCAAGGCTTTTATTACATTATCAGCTCGAAAAGAGTAAACATTAATGGAATTGTTAGAGCAGAGGCAAGGTGAGAAACGATAGCCATACCTGACGCCTCACTCGTGTCCTGTCCGTGCGATTCGGGGATTACAACGCTATTTAGTCCAAGAGGCATTGATAGAACTGCCAAAACGCAAAGCGAAACGCCGTAATCGAACTTATGGATAAGCAGGACAATTAGAAAAATTGCAGGGATTGCAAGGAGCCTAAGCACGCTCAAAATATAAATGCTTTTTATTTTAAGCACTCGCTTAATATCTATTTTAGCGACACACATACCGGTAAGTAGCATAGTGCTTGGTGACATACATTTGCTAAGAGCATCTATTGATACATCTAAGAATGAGGGAATAGGCAAGCGAGTCATTCCAATTATAATTCCAATTAGCATAGCGATAAAGAGAGGGTTTAAGAGGTTCTTGAAGCGAAAGCCTATCTTTTCCTCGCTTGGCATTAAGAGTGCAGGCACAGCCCACGAATAATTTACAATCCAAAGTGGAGTGCAAAGAATTAGATACGACATAAAAAGCTCGGGCATAAGGGTTGATACAACTGCCGTTCCCATAAAGCCAAAGTTTGAAAACGCAAGGCAGTATGTGTGAATGTTTTTGCGATATTTGTCCCTTGCACTAAGAAGTGAAATACCCTTTGCAATAGCGATTGATATAGCAACAACAATAACTCCTGCCAAGGCATAGGGCCACGCAGAGCTAAGGCGAGAAACGGTAAAGTTCTCCATAAAGTTTGTCAAAATCAAGGCAGGCATAAACAGAGTAGTTACAAGCCTTGAAAGAACATTTGTTGCATTGTCAGGAAGCTTGCATAGCTTCATCACCACAAAGCCTGCACCAATTAGCAAAAACAAATATGAAATTTGGCTAAGTGTAGTTATAAATGTCGACATACAATACCCCCTGTGTGTTTCTCTAACGGGTGTGATTATATCACAAAGTAAGCACTTTTTCAATAATTATGCGAATTTTTTTGTAGCAAGCACCGAAAATTTTTGCATCTATGCCACTAATTGTGAGTAGTCGGCTTTTTTGAAATTTTGAGTTATCTTTTAAGGATGTAAAAAATTAAAGAAAACCTTGAATTAATTATGATTATATGATAAAATAATTATAACAAATTTATAGTAGGAGGAAGCCTATGACAATTGGATATGGAATTACCTTAGCTCTTGCTATAGGCTTGCTAATAGCCTACTTGGTGATGGTTAAAAATAAAGAAATTTGGCTAACAATGCTTTATGTTTGTGTAACAGTAGTCAATTTAGGCTACTTGTTGCTTTCAATGGCAAACACCGTTGAATTTGCTATTTTTGGTAATGACATAGCATATTTAGGAAGCGTATTTCTTTCAATGTGTATGCTTTTAACTATTGTTCGTTTGTGCGGATTTGAAATTAAGAAGATTCACATAATTGTGTGCGTTTCAATAGGAGCGATTATGTTTGCAATAATTGCTACCTCTGGCTTTTTACCTTGGTATTACAAGAGTGTAAGCATTGAAATGATTGATGGCTCTGCTAAGCTCGTAAAAGAATACGGTGTTTTGCATCCTACATATCTTATTTATCTTTTAAGCTATTTTGCTTCAATGATAGCAGTAATTGTTCACTCAGTTGTAAAAAAGAAAATAGGCAAGCCGAAGTTTGCGGGCTTTATTGCTGGTATAGTCTGCAGTAACATTATTGTTTGGCTGTTTGAAAAGCTTGTGAGCTGGGAATTCGAGTTCCTTTCAGTTACATATATAATATCCGAGCTTATGCTATTGCTTGTTTACTGGATGATGCAGGATTACATTCCTATAAGAGATATTCCTAAGCCTGTTTTTTACGAGGAAAAGGACACCAGTATAAAGGAAAAAATGGATAAGGCGCTTTCCGTGCTGAGAGAGGGAGAAAGCTTATCAGTAAGGGAAACGGAAATTCTTGAAGCGGTTTTAGAGAATAAAAAAAGAAAAAATATAGCTCTTGAAATGCACCTTTCCGAAAACACAATAAAGACCTACACAAGAAATTTATATAATAAGCTTGGTGTTTCATCAAGAGACGAGTTGTTTGAATTGATTTCAAAAAAATAGTCACCCTGTGTGTGATTTTAATAAAAGACGGCAGAAAAAAACTGCCGTCTTTTATTATTTTCACCCCTATGGGGTGTAGTAAAAATGTTTTAATAGTATTACTATTAAATTAACAAAGCTACTTATAAAGGAGAAAAAGACAATGAAAACAAAATTTAAGTCAAAGCTCTTGTCAATTCTGCTCGTACTCGTAATGGTGCTTGGCTTACTTGCTGTTATGCCATTTACAGCATCCGCTGCGGCAATCAACGCAGTATGGTGGACGGATGCAAGTGACAACACTGACTTCACGGCAAGCTTTGATACCGAATGGGTATCGAGCAGCGGCTGGTACAAACTAAAGAAGTACGACGAAGCAGAGGAAAAATACGTTCAAGTAGAGGGTGCTTATGCCTGCGGATACGTAGGCACAAACACGCTGTTGGATTTTGAAACAGCTATCCGTCAGAACGGTA
>JAZNYH010000056.1:0-4414 GCA_045594305.1 Eubacteriales bacterium
CTTGAGGACGCAAGAGATTATTGTATAATTGGATGCGTTGAGCCACAAAAGGCAGGAAAAACCGACGGCTGGCACGATGCAGCGTTCTTTAATATGTGTCGTCCTATGGAGCTTGTATTCACAAGAGGCTACGACAAGGGCAAGAAGATAGGCCCTGACACGGGAGATGTGTCGAGAATGGAAACCTTTGAGGAGTTTTATGAGGCGTATAAGACTCAGCAAAGCTATATGATAAAGCTACTTGTAAACGCTAATAATGCAATAGATATGGCTCACGCAGTAAGATGCCCACTTCCATTCCAATCGTGTATGGTTGAGGATTGCATTGGTAGAGGAAAATCTCTACAAGAGGGCGGAGCTGTGTATAACTTTACAGGTCCACAGGGCTTTGGTATTGCAAATAATACCGACGGTCTTGTAGCAATCAAAAAGCTCGTATTTGAGGAAAAGAGATTTACTCTTACAGAGCTTGCCGAGGCGTTAAAGGCAAACTTTGGATATGGCGTTCAGGGTGAGATGGCTCAAAGGCTCACCACCGAAATCGCAACCGAGCTTGCAAGACAGGGCGTGGAAATTACCGACAGGGTGATACTCACAATCTACGATGAGGTAACAAAGCAAGGCTCTCTTAGCGATGCCGAGAGAGCAAGATACAAGGAGATTAAGCGTCTAATCGAGGAGGAGGCTCCTAAATACGGAAACGATATTTACGAGGTCGATATGCTCGCAAGAGATGTTGCTAACTCCTACACAAGAGAGGTAGAAAAGTACAAAAATCCTCGTGGTGGTGTGTTCCAAGCAGGACTTTATCCTGTATCTGCAAATGTTCCTCTCGGAGCAAGCACAGGAGCAACCCCCGACGGACGACTTGCATATACCCCACTTGCAGACGGAATAGGACCTGCCTCGGGCAGAGATGTAAAGGGACCAACTGCAACAGCAAACTCTGTTGCTAAGCTTGAGCAGGGCGTTGCCTCAAACGGAACGCTTCTCAACCAAAAGTTCCACCCATCAGCCCTTGCAGGAATGAGCGGGCTTTCAAAGTTCGTTGCCCTTATTCGCTCATACTTTGACCAAAAGGGAATGCATGTTCAATTCAATGTTGTAACCAAGGAAACTCTAATAGATGCTCAAAACAACCCCGAGAAGTATAAGACCTTGGTGGTAAGAGTTGCAGGATATAGTGCGCTCTTTACAACCCTTTCTCGCTCGTTGCAGGACGATATTATAAACAGAACCGAGCAGGGCTTTTAATAAAAAACTAAGAAGGTGAGGTGATTACATTGCCACAGGGTAGAATATTTAACATTCAGCGATTTTCTATTCACGATGGGCCGGGAATAAGAACAATAGTCTTTTTCAAGGGCTGTTATATGAGATGTGCGTGGTGCTGTAATCCCGAATCTCAAAGCAAGGAAATCGAAACGCTCATTGAGGGCGATAAGACAAAAACGGTTGGCCGTGATGTGAGCGTTTCGGATATTATGCCCGAGATTTTGTCGGACATTAATTACTATCGCAGAAGTGGCGGTGGAGTAACGCTCTCGGGTGGAGAGGTGCTTTGTCAGGCTGACTTTGCAAGAGAGCTACTTATTGCTTGCAAGCAACAGGGGCTTCATACAGCTATCGAGTCGGCAGCGAGTGCGCCATTTTCGGAGATAGAAAAAATCCTTCCGTATGTTGACCTTTATCTTATGGATATAAAGCATATGGATAGTGCAAAGCACAAGGAATATACAGGCGTGGGAAACGAGCGAATACTTGAAAACGCAAGAAAAATCGCTCAAAGCGGTACGGAGCTTGTAATAAGAACACCCGTAATCCCTACCTTTAACGACACTGCCGAACAGATAAGAGCCATTTCGCACTTTGCAAGGACTCTGCCAGGGGTAAAGGAGCATCACCTGCTCCCGTATCATAGATTAGGCACGGACAAGTACGCAGGGCTTGGAAGAAGATATTCGCTTATGGAGATTTTGCCACCGAGCGAGGAAAAGATGAAATATCTTTTGTCGATAGCAGAGACCTCGGGGCTAAAATGTAAAATTGGAGGCTAAAAATGGAGCTTAAAGAAAATATGAGAATAGTGCAGGAGTTAGTTCCTGGTAAGCAGATAACTCTTTGCCATATAATTGCAAATCCAGACAATGTGCTTTACACAAAGCTTGGACTTGACCCAAAGACTGACTACACAAGAAGCGCAATCGGTGTTTTGACCGTATCTCCTGCCGAGAGTGCGGTAATTGCTGCTGATATTTCTATAAAATCATCAGGGGCTGAGATTGGCTTTGTAGATAGATTTACAGGAACTCTTATTATCTCGGGAAGCGTATCAAGCGTAGAATCTGCGTTTTCTGCTATAAGAGAGTATTTCACGGGCAAGCTTTGCTATGTTTGCTGTGATATAACAAAAACCTAATGAAGAAAATTATTCTTATAGGCAGGGTTGCGGCAGGTAAAACCACCTTAACGCAGGTGCTTAATGGTGAGGATATTCACTACTATAAAACACAATATATAAACTATCTTGATACTATAATAGATACCCCGGGCGAGTACACGGAGCTAAGACAAACGAGTGGAGCGCTTGCTCTTTATGCGTACGAGGCAGATGTTGTTGGTCTTGTGCTATCGGCAAACGAGCCGTATTCGATTTTCTCCCCCTGTATTACAAGCCTTGTAAATAGAGAGGTTGTTGGCATTATTACGGGCATAGACAAGCCTGATGCTAATCCTGAAAGGGTTGAGAGATGGTTAAGGCTCGCAGGCTGTAAGAAAATTTTCCCCGTCAGCGCCTACACGGGCGAGGTCTTAGATGCACTTGTAGAGTTTTTGGCGGATAGCGAAGAAGAATTAAAGGAGCTTAGAAGGAAATGAGCAAAACGCAGGTAATCGCATTTGCGAATAACAAGGGTGGAAGTGGAAAAACCACAAGCTGCTCCAATATAGGCTGTGCGCTTTCAATGATGGGCAAAAGGGTGCTTTTGATTGATGGCGATATGCAGCTCAATCTAACTCTTTCCTTTTTCAACGAGGAAAGGGCGCTTGAATTTTCACAAAGTGGAAAAAACATATACACAGCAGTAAGGGACGAGAGGGACCTTTCCGATTATGTAGTGCCAACCGAGTACGAGGGGCTTGATATAATACCCTCAACCTCGAATATGAGCGCCATTGAATTTGACCTCTTTCCAAAGTGGCAAAGAGAAATCGTATTCAAAAAGTGCCTTGAACCAATAAAGGCAAGAGGCTATTACGACTACATACTAATAGATGCACCACCAACACTCGGTGGCTGGGTTATGAACATTATGTGTGCCTCGGATTTTGTTGTAATTCCCGTAGAGGCAAGCCCTTGGGGACTTTTTGGACTTGCTAATATGTTTGACTTTATAAATAAGGTAAAGCAAATCGCTCCACGCCTTAGCATAATGGGAATTATGGTAACCAAGGCAGACGAGAGAAAGACCTACTTTAAGGAAACTCTAAAAACCCTTCGTGAGCTTGACGGAGTGCGAGTTTTCGATGGCTATGTAAAGGTGGATAGCACAATTGAGTGGTCACAGGACAACAGTATGCCCGTTGTCGCTTATAAAAAATATTCAAGAAGCGCACTCGAATATAAGGATATTGCAAAGGAGATAATCGAATATGCCAATAGGTAAGAATGCACTAAGCAGAATAACTAATAATGGTTACTCAAAGGTAGAAGCCTCAGCTCCCGATATGGAAAATAGCGAGGTATTAGAGGAGAAAAAGCCTGCCCCTAAGAGAGCAAGCGTTAAGAGTGCTCCTAAAAAGACTACACCTAAGGCTACACCAAAGGCAGTAGCAGAGCCAAAGGCAGAGGCTAAGAAGAGCGACGACGCAAAGACATCGGCCCCAAAAACAGCCCCCAAAAAGCCAGTAACACCCAAGGCTACACCTAAAAAGCCTGCTCCAAAGGCAACACCAAAGCCGGCAACACCAAAGATTGCCCCAAGCGTAGCAGATGAGCATATTTGCATCGGCGACGCATTGCCAATCTACCTTCTTTAACCATTAGCGTGTTATCCTTAACGGAGAACACGCTAACTAAGTTTGCCCTTATGGGCAAGTGAAGTTTACTTTGTAAGTGAAGTTATCCTGCGGATAGTGAAGTTTTGCCTTTGGCAAAGTGGGCAAACTTAACTTCACTGCGAGCCCCTGTGAGCAACTTCACTGTGCGTAGCACAACTTCACTTTCGCAGTAGCGAAAACTTCACTAACAGAAAGAGAGCAAGAGTACAAGGAAAAAATCCTTATATTCTTGCTCTGTTTGTTTTTATGAATGAATTGATGCTTACGCATCATGAATTGGCTTCGCCATGATTTCTCGCTTCGCTCCATGAATTGAATTGCAACCAATGTGCCGTAAGGCACAATTCATGCCGCA
>JAZNYH010000057.1:0-3699 GCA_045594305.1 Eubacteriales bacterium
TGGTGCACGAGCTTGCACACCTTAAGCACCTTAACCATTCGAAGGCTTTTTGGGCATTTGTTGAAAAATTTATTCCCGATTACAAGGAAAGGAAAAGGCTTTTAAGGCCTTAGTTTTTATGAAAATTGTTATTTTGGATTATGCGACGCTTGGCTATGATCTCGACCTTTCTGGGGCTGAGAAATATGGCGAGGTTATAAAGTATGAAAAAACCTCTCAAGGCGAGGCTTACGAGCGTGTTCTTGATGCTGATATTATTATCGTAAACAAGGTTAAAATGGTTCCTGAGGTTTTAAAGGACGCTAAAAATTTAAAGCTTATTTGCGAAACTGCGACGGGCTTTGACAATATTGATATTGACTATTGTCGCCAAAGAGGAATTTTAGTGGCAAACACGCCTGCATATTCAAGTGCGTGTGTGGCTCAGGTTACTGTTTCTATGGTATGCTCTCTTGCTACGCATTTAAGGGAGTATGAGGATAATGTTTCATCAGGTAGGTACACTGAGCTTGGAAATGCAAATTGCCTTGTTCCTATTTATCACGAGCTTGGCGGTAAGGTTTGGGGTATTATAGGCTTTGGCAACATTGGCAGAGCTGTTGCATCGGTTGCAGAGGCTTTTGGATGTAAAATTCTTGTGAATAAGCGTACTCCCGTTGAAGGCTACGAGTGTGTCGATTTAGATACGCTTCTAAAAAACAGCGATATAATTACTATCCATTGTCCTCTCAATGACCAAACAAGAGGTATGATAGATAAGCGAGCATTTGACCTAATGAAGAATGACGCTATTGTAGTAAATGTTGCTCGTGGCGCTGTTTGGAATGAGGCTGATGCTACTGATGCTATTTTAGAGGGCAAGATTGGTGCTCTTGGTTGTGATGTTTTCACCACCGAGCCTATACCAAGTGACCACCCATTCACAAGGCTTTTCGGTCTTAAAAATGTATCTCTTACTCCTCATATGGCGTGGGGCTCATACGAATCGAGAATGAGGTGCTTTAACACCGTGCTTTCAAATATTGAGGCTTATTTAAGGGGAGCACCTATTAATATTGTTAATAAATAAATTCAAAATAGGGTGCAAAAGCGCTCTATTTTTTATTGACACGCGTGGGAAAATGTGCTAAAATGGATTTGCGACATAATTGAATTTCTGTAAAGAAAAAATACACTTTGGTAGAGGTGTATCCTTTTTCTTTACATAAATCCGTATGGTTATTGTATCAATTGTATCGCAACAAGGCGGAAGGTGCATTTTTACAGGTGCCGTCCCCTTGGGGCGGCACTTTTTGTATGCAAAAAATCAAAAACACTTTTATCAAGGGAGAAAAGGAAAATGAACAAATGTCCAAGGTGTGGACAAGATGTTGCAAGTAAATTTTGCCCTGATTGTGGCATAAATGTAACAGAACCACCAAAATGCCCAAAATGTGGTGCGACGATGACGAGTCGCTTCTGCCCTGATTGCGGTTATGATAAAGAGGCAAAGCCACAAAAAGAGGCAAAGGAAAAGAAGCCAAATAAATTTGTTGAAAAAACAAGTTCCGTTTTTAATAAGTGCAAAAATTACTTTTTGGCAAACAAGAAAAAGTGCATCATTATAGGTGCAACCTCTATTGTAGCGATTGCTGTTGCAATCATTCTAATCGTTACTCTTACCAACATATTTAGAGTTGGAAAGGTTTCTAAAATTGAGCTTGGTATGAGTATGAGCGAGGTTGAAAAAATTCTTGGAGAGCCTACTATTGACGACGAAGGCGATTGGTATTGGTATGAGAAAAAGGTAGCCAAGAAGCTCAAAAAGGCTGAAGAAATAGAAGAAGAGTTTGAGTTTATCGAAGATGAGGACGATTTTGAAAAGTTTGAGGAAAAATACGATAAAATCTACGAAGAAATTGAGGAAATGACCTATAATTTCATCGTGGTCAAATTTGATGGTGACGATAAGGTTCGAGAGGTTTTTCTTGATAAGCATCACAAATACGATGATGGAAGTGACTATTCTTTTGATGGTAAAAAAGAAATTAAGGCTCTTATACTTGATCTTGATTCAGTCAAAGGAATCGCAACTACGGTAGACGGAAAAACAACAGTAACTCCAGAGACTAATAAAGATGAATTAGTGTATTCCGCAAAATTCAAGGACGGAAGTTATTATCTCAATTCTACTTATTTGTCATCAATGCAAATAACAATGAACGAAAGCGTTTCGAACCTCAAATGGGATGATAATGTTGCCACTTATGAAGTCACTAAACCCACTGTAATTACCGAAAGATATTTGGTGGAAAATGGAATAACATATAAAAATAATGTTGCTATTATGTGTGAACCCACATTGTCATCCATTACCATTCGAGAAGGTACAACTAAAATTGCAGATGGATTTTTCGACAATTGCTCTGTTCTAAAATCCATATCCATACCAAACAGTGTCTCTTATCTTGGTTTAGAAAGCGGATTGCAAAAATGTCCTATTGAAACAGCAGGTGTACCGGCTCAATTTTGTAAATTGCTTTCAAAAGAGACTTTAAAATCAGTTACAATTAACGAAGGCTGTACTTTTGTTGATGGTCTCGATAACTGTAAAGCCCTAACATCTGTTGCTCTTCCAAGTAGTTTAACGACAATAGGAGATTTTGCTTTTCAAAGATGCACAGCTTTGAAAACTATAACCATACCCGAAAATGTATCAATAATAGAAGAATGTGCTTTTCAACAATGTACATCTCTGCAAACAATAGTAATGCCTAAAAATTTAACCACAATAAGAGACTATGCTTTCAACCAATGTACTGCTCTACAAGTAATAATAATACCCGAAAATGTATCGATAATAGAAGAGTTCGCTTTTGATGGTTGCTATAATCTAAAAAAGGTCTATGATTTCTCCAAACTAATCGAAATAAAAAAGAACAGTACTAAAAATGGTTATGTAGGATACTACGCATCTATAGTTTTAACAGCATTTGAAGAAAAGCAAGGCGATTTTCTTTTTGCTACAATAGGAAACGATACTTTTTTGACTGAATATGTTGGTGCTAATAGCGAAATAAAATTACCCAGTTCTTATAATGGTCAACCATATAAAATCTTAGAAAAAGCATTTGCAAATAATACAAACTTAACAAGCATAACTATTTCAAGTGGTGTCTCCAAAATAGAAAGATACGCATTTATGAATTCAACTCTTAAGAATGTAATTATTGAAAACGGCATAACCTCCATAGACAGTTTCGCATTCGCTTTTTGTCGCTCTCTTACTAGAATTACAATTCCAGATAGTGTAACCTTAATAAGGAACAATGCATTCGAGTGTTGCACCTCGCTTGCAAGCATAACTATTGGAGACAGTGTAACCTATATAGGAGAGTATGCGTTCTCTGATTGCTACTCGCTTACAAATATAACAATTGGAAATAGCATGGTTGCAATAGGCTCGAATGCGTTTGAGCATTGCGACAAACTTGTAGAAGTATATAATTTATCCTCGTTTGATGTATCCTCGACATTTTTCTATGAAAAGGTAATACACACCTCGCTTGATGAGCCAAGCATACTTGAAACAGTTGATGATTATATCTTCATGACTTGGGAAGATAAGTATTATCTTGTGGGTTATGTAGGCAACGAAACAGAGCTTACCTTGCCTGAAAGCTATAAGGAAGTCGGATCGTAGCCATGTCGTTCTGTGAG
>JAZNYH010000058.1:0-39459 GCA_045594305.1 Eubacteriales bacterium
GCTCTCTCTTACGAAGCTCCATAAGAACTCCGCTTCTTGCGCATTGACGCTTGAATCTGCGAAGAGCGCTATCGAGTGATTCATTTTCTTTTACTCTGATTTCTGCCATCTATATCCCTCCCCCCGCGTGTAGCAAGAGAATTAAATCTCTTAGATATTATATTACAACTATGTCGGCTTGTCAATAGCAAATTGTGATTTTTTTAGAAAATTTTCTTATTTTACAACAATATTTACTATTTTACCTGGAACATATATCTCTTTTATGATAGTTTTATCCGCAATTACATCAGCAACCTTAGGCTCTTTCTTTGCCAAAGCAATAGCCGAGTCCTTATCAATATCCTTTTCAACCTCAATTGTTCCACGAAGCTTTCCATTGATTTGAACAGCTATTGTTACGCTTGTATCAATTGTTTTTGATTCATCGTATTCAGGCCATTTTTCATAAGCGATAGTATTATCATGTCCCAAAATCGACCAAATTTCCTCTCCAATATGCGGACAAATACAAGAAAGCATCTTAATTAGTCCCTCTGCGTAAGCCTTAGGACACTTGCCTTCCTTATAAACGGCATTTACAAATATCATCATTTGTGAAATAGCTGTATTGAATGCAAGCTTTTCAAAGTCATCGGTAACCTTCTTTACGGTCTTATGATAAATCTTTTCAAGCTCTGGAACATTTGCATCAACCAAATTATCGCTTTCAGTAAAGAATGCCCATACTCTATTAAGGAAACGCTTTGCTCCCTCAACACCTGCATCGCTCCAAGGCTTTGAAACCTCAAGAGGTCCCATAAACATTTCATAAAGGCGAAGAGTATCAGCTCCATAATCACGAACTACATCACTTGGATTAACAACAAATTCTGGGAAACGCTTACCCATCTTAATTCCGTTTGCACCAAGTATCATTCCCTGGTGAACAAGCTTCTTAAATGGCTCTTTTGTAGGAGCGAGCCCCTTATTGTAAAGATATCTATTCCAAATCCTTGAATACATCAAGTGACCAACTGCATGCTCAGGACCGCCTATGTAGAGGTCAACTGGCATCCAGTGCTTAAGTAGCTCTTGATTTGCAAACTCATCACTATTGTTGGGATCAATGTATCGAAGGAAATACCAGCTTGAACCAGCAGAGCCTGGCATTGTAGAGGTTTCTCTTGTTCCCTTAATACCATTTTTATCATATTTTTTCCACTCTGTTGCGTTTTCAAGAGGTGCTTTTCCATTTACGCCCTTATAATTTTCGAGCTCTGGAAGAACCAATGGAAGCTCCTTGTCATCAAGAACATAAATTTCTCCATCTTCTCCGTGCACAACAGGAACTGGCTCTCCCCAGTAACGCTGTCTTGCAAAAATCCATTCTCTAAAATGGTAATTTACGGTTCTCTTTGCAACTCCAAGCTTTTCGAGCTTTGAGGTTATAGCCTCCTTAGCCTCCTCTACGGTAAGTCCAGAAAACTCCTCGGAATTTATAAGCTTATAGCCCTTACCAAGATATTCGCCCTTTTCAAATGCCTTTTCCGATACATCAACATGACCAAGCCTTTCATCTCCGTCAATTACTTGAATCATATCAATATTATGTGCAATTGCATACTCAAAGTCACGCTGATCGTGTGATGGCACAGCCATTACCGCACCTGTTCCGTAGTTGGCAAGAACGAAATCGCCGATAAACATTCTTACTTCCTTACCATTTACAGGGTTTATACAAGTAACACCCTTAAGCTCGCATCCAGACTTGGTTTTATTGAGCTCTGTTCTATCCATATCGTTTTTCTTTAAGGTTTCATCTATATACGCCTGAACCTCTTCTTTATTTTCGATTCTTGGCATAAGTCCCTTAACAACATCTCCGTCAGGAGCAAGAACCATAAATGTAATTCCGTATATGGTTTCGATACAGGTTGTAAAGATAGAAAACTCTCCACCACCAACAATTTGGAATTTAACCTCAACACCTGTTGACTTTCCAATCCAGTTTCTCTGCATCATCTTAGTAGACTCTGGCCAATCAATCTCATCAAGCCCCTCTAAGAGCTCCTCTGCAAAGGCAGGCTGATTAATAACCCATTGCTTCATATTCTTTCTAACAACAGGATATCCACCTCTTTCTGACTTTCCGTCAATAACCTCATCATTAGAAAGCACGGTGCCAAGCTCCTCGCACCAGTTTACAGGCATATCGATATATTGTGCGTAGCCATCAAGATAGAGCTGCTTGAAAATCCATTGAGTCCACTTATAGAATTCAGGATCACTGGTAGCAATCATCTTGGTCCAGTCATAGTCAAAGCCAAGCTCTTTAAGCTGCTTTGAGAAGGTTTTTATGTTTTCCTGTGTAAATCCATTTGGATGGTTGCCAGTATTTACAGCATACTGCTCTGCAGGAAGTCCAAATGAGTCATAACCCATTGGGTGAAGCACATTATATCCCTGCATTCTCTTCATTCTTGACACTATATCGGTAGCCGTATAGCCCTCTGGGTGACCAGCGTGAAGACCTACACCTGATGGATAAGGAAACATATCCAATGCATAAAACTTTGGCTTTGAAAAATCCCAAACATCTGTTTTAAAGGTTTGGTTTTTCTCCCAATACTCTTGCCACTTTTTTTCAATTGATAAATAATCGTATGTCATTTTATTCACCTTTGTATTAATAATTCAAAATATTATTTAAATCTATTTCTTCGCAATCTGCCCAAAGCCTATCAAGCTTATAAAAATCTCTTGCGTCGGGAGAAAATATGTGAATTATTACATCCTTGCAATCCACAACCTTCCACTCATCAGAGGCTCCACCCTCAAGTCTTATATCCTGAACGCCAGCAACTCCAAGCTTATACTCAACCTCGTCAGCCAAGGTCTTTATTTGCGTGGAGGAATTACCTGTACAGATTACAAAATAATCAGCTATTATTGTTTTTTCATCTATTTTTAAGAGCTTAAGATCGCTTGCCTTTTTAAAATCTAAGATTCTAATAGCCAACTCTGCAACCTTATCAGGTGCTTGATTTACTAAGCATCCCTCTTTTATTTCCAATATGTTATCCATTTTCTCTCCTTGATTTCAAAAAATAATTTCTTGCTTTTATTGTATCAAAATCTATCGCTCTTCCCTCTTGTATAAGATTTTTTATTGTCAAATCAAAGGATAAGACCATAGTATTTGTCAAAACATCTATTTTTTGCTCAAATTTATTTGCATTTTTTATATTATCATAGAAATAATTTCTCAATAAAATGCAGTCCTCAAAATCACGGTTTTCCTCAATATAATCAGCAAGATAAATAATTTGCTCAAAAAGCGTCATATTTTCTCTTCCTGTTGTATGATATCTAATACCGTTATAAATTTCATCGGTTACAAGCTCAGCTCCAAGCTTTCGTCTTGCAAATTCACAGCCAGTAATAGCGTGGAAAAGCTTTGGTGCATAGTCGACAGCAACGCTTATGCCATATTCCTTACAAAGCCTTAGCTGTGCCTCGGTAGTTAACTCCTTCGTTATATCGTGAAGAATTCCCGCAATAGCAAGCTCCTCTACCTTATCTGGCAAAAGAAGCTCTCCAAGTAGCCTTGCTTCCTTTTCAACACCAAGCGTATGCTTAAAGCGTTTAGGCTTTTGTAAAGATTTAATTAACTCTCTTAAAGTTTCAAAATCCTCGTTTTTCATCTATATAAGCCCTTCTCTATAATGAAATCAAACACAGCTTTTGGTAAAAGCTCTTTCGCTTTTTGGCTATCAACAGAGCCTCTTATCTCACTTGATGAGGCTTCAATAGCTTCTACATTTATAAACTCAATTTTAGCATCATACAAGCGCTTATACTGCTCGTATTTTTCTAAAATCAAGTCTCCCAACGACTTATCATCTTCTCTACGAATACATACAATGGTAGCATTTTTGAATATGTATTCAAAATCATACCATGTGTCAAAGGTAACAAACATATCAGTACCACAGAGAAGCAAGATTTCATCCGCTCCACAATCAACAAAATGCTCTATTGTGTATTTAGTATAGCTTTTGCCAGCTCTTTTTAATTCAATATCGGAAACCTCTATTTTGTCACCAATGCCCTCAAATGCAAGCCTTGTCATTTCAAGTCGATACTCGTTTGTTGTTTTAGAATGTCTTTCCTTATGAGGTGGAATGGCATTTGGTATAACAAACAGCTTATCCATATCAAAGGCATTATAAAACGCTCTGCAAGCGTGTACATGGCCGTTGTGAGGTGGATCAAAGGTTCCACCATATATTCCTATCTTCATCTTATTTTAGCTAAGTTGATCTTTCTATTCTTTTCAATGGAAGAAACCTTGAAAAGAACAATCTTCATACCTATTGTTTGTACAACCTCTGCACCTGTGCCACGAGCAAGGAGCTCTGCCGTTTCCTTAACGGTTGTTGGGCAGGTTTCAAGGTTTTTTATTTTTATAAGCTCTCTTGCATCAAGAGCATTAACAAGCTGACGGCAAATTTCATCCGTAACTCCACTCTTTCCTATTTGAAAAATAGTATCAATATCCGATGCAAGACTCTTTAAATAAGATCTTTGTTTACTTGTCATAATTTAGCTCCTGTGAAAGCTTTTCTATAAATTGTTTAACAGCAAGTGCTCGGTGGCTAACCTCATTTTTCCTTGATAGCTCAACCTCAGCAAAGGTTTTACCAAATGGCTCATAGAAAAACAATGGATCGTATCCAAAGCCACCTTTTCCGTGTCTTTCGGGCAAAATTATACCATGACACTCGCCACGAACAACAAAGCTTTTCTTTTCTCCGTTTGGAAATACGCATGCTATCGCACATACATATTTTGCAGAACGGTCATCCTTATCTGCAAGCTCCTTCAAAAGAAGATCGTTATTATCCTCATCATTTCCACCTGAATATCTCGCTGAATATACTCCTGGTGCACCATTTAGGGCGGTTACACAAAGTCCAGAGTCGTCTGCGAAGCCAATATATCCGAAAGATGCGGGAATAGATGCCTTAGAGATGGCGTTTTCTTCAAAGGTTTCTCCATTTTCAGCTATTTCATCGTAATAACCAATATCGTTTAAGGAAAGAACCTTCACCTTACCATCAAACGCCTTTTCCAAAAGCACTTGAAATTCTGCAATTTTATTTTTATTTCTTGAAGCAAGTACAATTTCTATCATAATTACTCAAACAACGCATCAATAAACTCGTTTGCGTCAAACTTCTCCATATCATCAATTTGCTCGCCAACTCCAATGAACTTAACAGGAATATTAAGCTCGTTTTTGATTGAGAATACAATTCCACCCTTAGCAGTTCCATCAAGCTTTGTCAAAACAAGTCCTGTAATCTCTGCTGAATTTTTAAATTCCTTAGCTTGATTTACTGCATTTTGACCAGTTGTGGAATCAAGAACAAGAAGTGTTTCTCTTTCAGAGTCAGGAAGCTCTCTTGAAATAACTCTATTGATCTTTGCAAGCTCATCCATAAGGTTTTTCTTGTTATGAAGACGACCAGCAGTATCTACGATTAAAACATCTGCTCCACGCTTTTTTGCCGCATTTATAGCGTCAAATACAACCGCCGCAGGATCGGAGCCCTCAGTATGCTTTACCAAATCGACTCCCGCTCTTTTTGTCCAAACCTCAAGCTGGTCAATTGCAGCAGCTCTGAATGTATCAGCGGCTGCAACAAGCACCTTTTTATGAGATTTTTTCAATGAATGAGCAATTTTACCGATAGAGGTAGTCTTTCCTACTCCATTTACGCCAATTACAAGAATAACGGTCATTTCCTTGGAGAAGCTAATTTCTCCACCCTCGCCTATCATTTCAAGCATTATAGCACGAAGCTCCGCCTTTACCTCATCGGAATCCTTTATTTTCTTTTCCTTTATCTGCTCACGAAGTCTTTCGAGAATAAGCTCCGTTGTAGTAGCTCCTACATCGGCACAAATAAGAATTTCCTCAAGCTCATCCATCAAGTCCTCATCAACACGACGAAGGCTCTTAAAAAGGTCTGAAAATGGCTTAAAAAGTGCATTCTTAGTCTTTTGCAGACCTCTTTTTAACTTTTCAAAAAAAGACATTGATATCTCCTATTATTTAGTTTCAAGAATATCTGTTTTTCCAACATCGTCAACATCCATAGTAAGAACCTTGGAAATACCCTTTTGTGGCATAGTTACACCATAAAGTCTATCAGCAATCTCCATAGTACCTCTTCTATGAGTGATAACAATAAATTGTGTTTGATGTGAATAACGCTTTATGTATTGACCAAATCTTGTTACATTGACCTCATCAAGTGCAGCCTCAATCTCGTCGAAAATACAGAATGGCGTTGGATTGACCTTAAGTATAGCAAATAGCAATGCAATCGCAACGAATGATTGCTCTCCTCCTGATAGAAGCATAAGGCTCTTAATAACCTTGCCAGGAGGCGCCGCCTTAATTTCAATACCACAATTCAAAACATCCTCAGGATTATCAAGGATTAGCTCGGCATGTCCACCACCGAATAGCTCCTTAAATACCTGATCGAAGTTTTCGTTTACAGCATTAAACGCATTTATAAATTGCTCCTTCATTTCTGTTTCCAGCTTTTCAATGATAGCAATAATGTCGTTCTTTGCCTTTTCAAGGTCGCTTAGCTGAGTGCTATAAAAATCATAACGCTCCTTTACTTCCTTGTATTCATCAATAGCTCCTGTGTTAATTGAGCCAAGATTCCTTATTTTTTGTCTATATTCATTAGCCTGAGCCAAAACATCCTTGCGATTTTTAGCATCCACCTCAGGATATCCAAGTGCTAATGCATCAGATGGCTCAAGATCATAATCCTGCTTGAGCTTTTCTCTCATCTTGTCAAGGTCGACAGTAAGCTGCTCGAGCTTTATCTCGTTTGCACCGTGAGAACGAGCAATTATTTCCTTGCGTGCAGAAATTTCCTTGCTCCTTGAGCTTAATTCGTTTCTCTTTTGCTCAATTTGTTGTTCAAGAGCAAAGAGCTTTTCTCTTTCCTTCTCGTAGCCCTCAAGTCTTTTAGTAGCCTCATCATAAAGTCTACGATTTTCTGCGTTTTTCTCAGAGAATGAGCTTACATCCTCGTTCAAGCGGGTAATCTTTGCCTTACGCTCCTCAATTTCTGCATCAACCTCTGCCTGCTTTTGCTTACTTTCTTCAATAGCAAGCTCAGCAGCCTCAACATCCTTATTAACAGCAGTAATATCGACGAGATTTTGTCTGATTTTCTCGTTATAATCATCAACATTCGCAGAATAATCATATTTTTGCTCATCAAGGTCAGCTCTTCTTTGCGAAATTTCAGCAATTTTAGCATCAAGCTCAAGCTTTTGTGCTTTAAGCTCAGCAAGCTCGGTAATGCTTCTTTGCTCTTCCTCTACAAGCTTTTGATTATCAGCCAAAAGTCCTTCTACCAAGCTCTTGTTGATTTCCATTTGGGCAACAAGTGTTTCGTATTCGGTCTTCTCGTTTCTATATACAACATCTATAAGATTGTATTGCTGCTTATCAGCAGATTTCTTTTGTGTAAGAGCTCTTAATGCCTCTCCAAGCTTTTGTCCCTCTGACTTAATCTTATCGATTTGTGCATTAATTTCGCTCTTTTCATCCTGCATACGCTTTATGGTTGCACCCCTTGAAAGCATACTGCTATCCTGCTTTGATGAACCACCAGTAAATGAACCACCAACATTAATTTGCTGTCCATCAAGTGTAACAACCTTAACATGGTATTTTTGTGCCTTAGCCATTTCGGTAGCGTTATCAATATTGTCAAAGATCAAGGTTCTGCCAAGCAAGGATGAAAAAATATTAGAAAATTTATCATCAAAATTGATAAGCTCATCAGCAACGCCAATATAGCCCTTATACTTTGATGCTCTTTCCATTTCGGCAGTTATTGTTTGAGGACTTACAGAGCTAATTGGATAAAATGTTGCTCTACCTGCCTTGTTTTCCTTTAAGGAACGAATGCAAGCCTTTGCAGTACCTTCATTATCGACAACAATGTGTTGAAGACCAACTCCAAGAGCTGTTTCAATAGCATTTACATACTTATCATCCACGGTAATAAGCTTAGAGATAGGACCATAAATCTTGCCCACATTTTCAAGCTCACCATTTTTATATGCGTTCATTATAAAGGAAACGCTCTTTGCGTATCCGTCAAAAAGCTCTTCCATACTATTGAGAGCATTAATTCTTTCGGTCAAAGCAAGCACCTTAGACCTAAGAATGTCCATTTGCTCCTTTAATTCCTCGTATCTTGCAGTTTTTTGCTCAATTTCAGCATCAGCCTCTGCAATTTCACCCTCAAGCTTTGTAAGATTAGCCTCATAATCAGCCAAATTCTTAGATGCTCCTTCTGCCTTTTCAACAAGCTCGTCAAGTGCCTTTTGATAAGTATTAAGGCTTTCATTTATCGCATCCGCTCTATCCTTGTCGTTAGAGGAAGAATTTTCAATTACTGAGATTCTAACAATTTTTTCGTTTCTTTGAGCATCAAGCTCCTTTTGCTCAACGAAAAGATCATCTATAAGCTTTATGATTTCATCACGCTTTTTAGAGTAGTTATCCTGCTCATTACGAATCGCTAAATATTCATCCTGTACCCTTTGAAGCTCTGCACGAACAGCATCAGCAGCCTTCTTTTTTTGAGCGATTTCGTTTTCGATAGTTATCCTTTTAGCATTAAGTCTTTCTATTTCGAGAATCTCATTGCCAGAAATACTCTCTGCGTGAGTAACATTGTTTTCCATAACCGCAAGGTCAGCATTAAGGTTTGACAAGGTTGTATTGCACGCTCTTATCTCGCCATAAATTCTATCTGCCTCTATTTTGGTTTGGTGAAGCTTTTCTACGAGTGCATTCTCCTGTGCCTCAATTTGTTGCAAGGAGTCATTTGCCATTTCAAGCTCGTGAGAGCTCATTTTGCACTCTGCTGTAAGCCTTTCTATATCCTCTCTTGTCTTTCGAGAGTCATATATCCAAAGAGAGACCTCAGCAGTTTTTCTATACTCGTAGTATTCGAAATACTTTCTTGCCTTTTCAGCCTCTTTTTCAAGAGGTGTTACACGGCTTTCAAGCTCAAAATATAGATCTGATACACGATCTACATTTTCTTGAGTTTGCTTCAAATTCTTTTCAGCCTCGTTCTTTTCGTGCCTAATTTTAGAAATTCCCGCAGCCTCTTCAAAGATATTTCTTCTATCCTCACTCTTTTTAGAGATAATTTCAGCAATTCTACCCTGTCCAATAATGGAATAGCCCTCACGACCAACACCAGTGTTCATGAAAAGCTGATAAATATCAGTAAGTCTGCAAGGATTGCGATTTATAAGGTATTCACTTTTACCTGCACGGTAATACCTACGGGTAACGGTAATCTCATCATAGGGGCTATTAAGTCTGCCCTCCTCAGATGAATTATCAAAGGTTACTGAAACCTCGGCGTAGCTCATTGGCTTTCTTACCTCAGTTCCAATGAATATTACATCCTCAAGCTTAGCGCCACGAATATTTTTCGTAGATAGCTCTCCGAGAACCCATCTCATTGCGTCAGTTATATTTGATTTTCCGCTTCCATTAGGTCCGACAATTACAGTTGCACCATCATCAAAGCTCAGCACAGTCTTATCTGGGAATGATTTAAAGCCTTGTAATTCAAGAGATTTAAGATGCATTGTCAGTCCTCCTTGTTAAAGATTTTTATTTCATAGGCGTTAAGTGTATCGTTTTCAACAAGAGTTACTCTCTCAACGCCGTATATGTTTTTCAAAATTAAAAGATTTTTTCGTTTATTTCCTATGATTTGGGATGTTGTGCCCTTTGGATGCTCAACAATTATATGTCTTGGCTTATTTAGTTCTCTGAGTTCCTTGATAATGAGCTCCAAATAAAGCCTGCCCTTTACCATTTCGCCAATTGATGGATGGTTAGGTCCAGCAACAAAGGTGCTACTTAAATGAAGATTATCGCTTTCGCACAAGCCTATTCTTAGACAAGGCACATTGTTTCTTACAAATACGCCAAGCACCATTGCACTTCTATCAACAGCCTCATCAAGATCAAGAGGCTTATAAATGCTTTGCTTGGTAATTTGCTCAAGCTCCGTATTTCTAAATACCAATGTTGGGTATATTCTACACCCACAAGCGCCATTTTTACATATAAATTCCGCACAATCAAGCTCATCCTTAGCAGATGACATAGGTAGACCTATCATCATTTGTCCTACAAAGGGAATATTTCTTGATTTCAACAAACGAATAGCGTTTTCAGTTTGCTTACTTGTGTGACCTCTTTTTAAAAACCTCAAAACCTCATCATTAAGCGTTTGTATACCAAGCTCAACACAGCTTATTGTGTAATTTTGCAAAATATCAAGAATTTCATCGCTGATATAGTCAGGACGAGTTGACATTCTAATTCCACTTACCTTGCCATCAGCAATATAGGACTCGGCAAGATTCAAAAGTCTCACCATCAAATCTCTATCAATTCCTGTAAAAGAGCCTCCAAAGAACGCAATTTCAGCAGTTTTCCCCTCAATTGTAGCAAGTGCCTGCTCAATTTGCACTCTTACATTGCTTTCATCAAACTCGACTGTACCAGAAATGTATCTTTGATTACAAAAAATACATTGATTTGGGCATCCAAGGTGAGGAATGAAAATAGGTATATTTACATGTCCCATTTCACATCAAACAGAACGCAAGCCTCCTTAGCGGCAAGCTGTTCTGCCTCTCTTTTGCTTTTACCTGTTCCTCTGCCAACAACATTAGAGTTTAAGCGTACCTCAACCTCAAAAAGCTTAGCGTGGTCAGGACCATGCTCTGCAACGCAAAAATAAGTTATCTTATCCTTTCCGTTAGCTTGTATAAATTGTTGAAGTGCAGTTTTATAATCTCTATTTATCTCATTTTTTGATGCTTCTTCTATTTCATCATGCACCAAAGGAAGCAAAAACTTAGCAACTGCCTCCTTAGAGAATGAGGAATCAATATAAATAGCTGCCAAAAGTGCCTCAAAGGCGTTTTCGAGGATTTTAGGATTTGTACGTCCGTTTTCCTCCTCGCCCTTGCCAAGAAGCAAATAAGCACCCAAATTAACCTTACCCGCAAGGCTTGCCAAGGATTTAGAGCAAACAACTGCTGCTCTAACCTTTGTTAGATAACCCTCTGGGCTTTGGCTGAATTTTTCATAGATATATTCGCTTATAATCAAGGACAAAACACTATCCCCTAAAAATTCAAGCCTTTCATTGTGCTCGCACTTTGCCTTTTTTCCGTTAATCCTTTGCTCGTTAGCATAAGACGAATGAATAAGAGCGGTTTTCAATATTAAATTGTCATTAAATTTGTAGCCTATTGCTTCTTCAAGCTTACTCATAGGCAACGGATATTCAGACATTTTATACTCCTACTTATCTTATTTCCTTTGCTACATCCTCGATAATGTTGGATCTAGCGTATTCTATTGCCTGCCTTATAGCAGTTTTTATTTCCTTAGCACCTGAGCTACCATGAGCCTTAATAACAGGCTTAGCAAGTCCTAAAAGTGGTGCTCCACCATACTCAGATGCGTCCATTTCCTTTTTGAACTTTTTTATCTTCTTTTTGAAGGTAAAAAGATACGAAAGCTTAGTGAAAATGTTTGATTTAAATATTTCGGTAAGCTTTCTGCCTATAAACTTGCCCATTCCCTCAGCGAATTTCAAGGTAATATTACCAGTAAATCCATCGGTAACAAGCACATCGCATGGCGACATTGGGATTTCCTTAGCCTCGATGTTCCCTACGAAGTTAATGCCCTCCTTGTTTTTGAGCAATGCATATGCCTCGCAGGCGGTAGGTGTTCCCTTGTGCTCCTCGGTTCCGTTATTCAAGAGCCCAACTCTTGGATTTTCTACTCCAAATACCTTTTTCATGTAAGCCGAGCCAATAACTGCCCATTGAAGGAGCAAATCGGCTGTTACAACTGGGTTGGCACCAGAATCAAGCATAAGAATTGGGGGATTGAAGGGTAAAATAGCTGCAATCGCACTTCTTCTAACGCCTTTTATCTTTCTTACAATAAGTGTAGATGCGGTATGTATAGCGCCTGTACTACCAGCGCTTACAAATGCGTCTCCCTTGTCATCTTTAAGAAGTCTTAATCCTACACCTATTGAGCTTTCGCTCTTTTCCTTAACTACCACCATTGGATCATCCTCCATTGTAACTACAACATCTGTATGAACAATGGAAATGTTGTCAGGAATAGTCATTTCAAGTGATTTTGCACAATCACGAATTTTTCCCTCATCTCCAACGAGAGTTATATTTATATTTTTATATTCAAGAGATGCATCAAGCGCACCCTTTACTACCTGTAATGGTGCGTGATCTCCTCCCATTGCATCAACTACTATGTTCATTGATTTTTTCCTTTCATACCTCAAATTATTTAGAGGATTTTGATTTATAGCCACACTTTGGGTTAGCGCAAACTATTGCTCCTGTTTTTTTCTTTAACAAAATACTGTCACAGTTAGGACATTTTTGCTCTGTTGGCAAATCCCATGATGAGAAATTGCAAGCTGGGTATTTTATACAGCTATAAAACTGCTTTCCACCCTTGCCTGTTTTGGATACAATATCCTCTCCACATTTTGGGCACTTAACTCCAACCTTAACAATCTTTGCCTTTGTAAACTTACACTTGGGGTAATTAGCACAAGCATAGAAATCACCATATTGTCCTTTTCTAATTACAACATCTGATCCACAAAGCTCGCACTTAAAATCAGCAATCTCTGGCTTTTTAGGCTCAACAATACTTCCGTCCTTGTCAAGAGTTTTAGTGTTTTTACACTTTGGATAATTTGGACATGCTGCAAACTTTCCGAACTTTCCGCTCTTTATAACCATTTTGCTACCACATTTTTCGCAAATTATATCAGTTTCCTCTTTTGGAATTTCGATAGCACGCTCTGTAAGAGCTTCGTTTGCCTTATCAAGCTCCTTGGAAAATCCATTATAGAAATCAGAGAGAACCTCTTCAAGCTTTTCCTTGCCACTTGCTATAGTATCAAGTCTATTTTCCATAACAGCTGTAAACTTATAGTCTACTATATCTGGAAAATGCTCGTTCATAATTTTCGTTGTAACCTCTCCAAGAGGTGTTGGCTTCAAGAACTTTCCGTCTCTTGTAACATATCCTCTCGCAATGATTACAGTTATAATTGGTGTATATGTGCTTGGACGACCTATTCCATTCTCCTCGAGGAACTTAATCAAGGTTGCCTCATCGTATCTAAGAGGTGGCTCGGTAAAATGCTGCTGAGAATCTATTTTCTTTGCAGTTAGCACTTCTCCATCAGAAAGCGATGGGAGCTTTGCATTTTTCTCAGGATCGAAAGCATCATCTACATTGTTAACGGTTTCATCAGTTGTTTCCTCATATATTGTCATATAACCAGAAAAAGCAACTGTATAACCACTTGAGCGGAAGATATATCCGTTATTTTCAAAATCCGCAATCACTGTATTGATTTGAGCAGATGCCATTTGGCTTGCGATAAATCTATCCCAAATAAGCTTATAAAGCTTGAATTGGTCAACGGTGAGGGATTTTCTTATACTCTGTGGATCAAGACTTAAATTAGATGGTCTTATAGCCTCGTGTGCATCCTGAGCGTTTGTCTTTGATCTATATGTTCTTGTCTTATCAGGATAGAACCTTTCGCCATATTTATCTAAGATAAATTCCTTTGCGCCATGTTGAGCCTCTTGCGAAATTCTAAGTGAATCAGTACGCATATAGGTAATAAGACCTTGTACTCCGCCAAGCTCGGCACCGAGATTGATACCCTCATAAAGCTCCTGAGCTATTTTCATAGTTCTTTGGGATTGGAAGCCAAATTTTCGTGCTGCCTCTTGTTGAAGGGTTGAGGTAATAAATGGTGGTGCCGGAGCCTTAACCTTAGTACCCTTCTTAATATCGGATACCTTGAACTCTCCACCCTTTATTGCTTCTAATATCTCTGTTGCATCCTTTTCACTCTTGAGCTTTGTCTTTTTTGTCTTTGTGCCGTAAAATCTTGCACAAATGTTCTTTCTCTTGTTGTCTGAAAGGAGTGCATCGATTGTCCAAAATTCAACAGGCTTAAATGCCTTTATTTCTTGTTCTCTTTCAACAATGATTTTAGTTGCCACAGATTGAACTCTTCCCGCTGAAAGACCACTTTTTACAGTTTTCCAAAGGATAGGGCTCACCTTATATCCAACTATTCTATCGAGAAACCTTCTCGCTTGCTGAGAATTAACAAGATCAAGGTCAATATCTCTTGGATGCTTAATTGCTTCCTTTATAGCACCCTTTGTTATTTCATTAAAGGATATTCTCTTTGCCTTTTTACTGTATTCACCTAAAACCGCCGCAAGATGCCAAGAAATAGCCTCTCCCTCACGGTCAGGGTCAGTTGCAAAGAAAATCTTATCTGCCTTTTTTGCTTCTTTTTTTAGTTCCTTTATAACATCGCCTTTGCCACGAATGTTAATATAATGTGCTTCGAAGCCATTATCTATATCAATTCCTAAGGTCGACTTCGGCAAGTCTCTTACATGACCTATGGAAGCAATTACTTTATAATTAGAGCCAAGATAGTTTTTTACTGTACCAATTTTTCCTGGTGACTCTAGTATAACAAGGTTGTGTGCCATGGGGTAAATCCTTTCGATTACTTTTTAGAGAAGAATCCTCCTGATATTTCCTCGATCAAATCATCAATTTGAAGTAATGTCAAATTAGATGTAATAATTGAGGCTGACATTCCAGTTTTCTCAACTATGTCGTCAACATGAGTTGGAATTCCTCTTTCTATAACGGAATAAATTTTAATTTGCTCCTCCGAATAAACATTAGGATCAAGTTTAATCTCAGGTGCTGGTTCAATAATTTCTTCAAGGCTTTGAGTTTTTCTTTTAAGAAACGCCTTCAAATCAAGCTTCTTATCAAAAAGCTTATGCTTATCTACATCGCCAGCCTCGGCTTGTATTGCACTTTTTGAAAAGGTTGGGCGTTCCTTAGCCTTTAAGAAGTCAATTTTATCTCTAAACTGCGTAGCGAATGGAGAAAGAATATCGGTAGCATCTCTTGCCAATATGGCATCATTATGCTTTATCAATTGATTTGGTCCAGAGCTTGAATGTCTTCTTGCAGGACCAGGAATTGCAAACAATGTCTTTCCCTGCTCTATTGCAGATCTTGCAGTTATCATAGCTCCACTATCAGTTGAGCCCTCAACTATAACCGTAGCATTTGAAATTCCACTTATAATTCTGTTTCTAACTGGAAAATTATAGCTATTTGGTGGTGTGTGAGGTGGATATTCAGTAATAACTGCTCCATTTTCTATAATTCTGTTCATTAGCTTTGCATTTTCTCTTGGATAAGCGATGTCAATTCCACATCCAAGCACCGCAACTGTTTTGCCGAGGGCATTAAGTGAACCAATAGCAACCGTAGAATCTATTCCTCTTGCCATTCCACTTACAGTAATAGCACCACTCCTCGAGAGGGTGTATCCAAGGGTATAAGCCATTTTTTGACCATAATCCGTCATAGATCTTGTTCCAACAAGAGAAACGGATAGCTCATTATCAAAATCTGGAAGCTCTCCCTTGCAATAAAGCACGGCAGGAAATCTTCTAAGTGCTTTAAGGGACGAGGGATACTTAGGATCAGAATACGAAATGATTTGAACATCATTTTCACTACACCATTCGGCAACCTCGTAAGCATGCTCAAGGCTTTTATTCAAAATCTTACGCTTATCGTAAAAGCTCAGCCAGCCAATCAAATTCATATCGAGATCAGTTGTGAGATATACATCCTCAATATCATCATAGTATGATGTCAGATCTCTATACAATTTAGAGTTTGCTCCAAAATGCAATGAAAGCCATAGCCATAAAAGGTTTTTATCCTTTTCCATGCAAATTTCTCCAAACAGTCTTATAATTTATAATATATATAATAACATTTATATTTAAAAAAGTCAATGCAGTTTAGGTAAATTATTTGGAAATTTCCCACATTATCACAGCAGACGCCATTGCAACATTCAGAGACTCAGTGTTTCCCTTCATTGGAATAAAAATTTTATTAGAGCATTTTTCAATTAAATCTGGGCTTATTCCATGACCTTCATTACCTAAAACAACCACATCTCCCCTTGAAACCTTGTCCTTTCCAAGAATCAGTGCAGTATCGTCAATTGCTGCTGCAAGAACCCTTCTGCCCTCGCTCTTTAAATGCTCAATTGCATTTTTTAAATCATCTACGATATGAATATCAAGCTTGAAAATTGCTCCCATTGAGGATCTAACAACCTTAGGCGAATAAATATCTGCACAATCACTTGATAAAACAAGCTTATCTATTCCAAAGGCGCATGCATTTCTAAGAATTGTTCCCATATTACCTGGATCTCTTACAGATTCAAGAATAATAATAGATTTTTCCTCCAAATCAATTTGACTTAGATCAAGCGAAATTGTGTGCTTCAAGTCATAAAACTCACATACGGTTATGATACCCTGTGGTGCGTTTTCAGTAGTAAGCTTTTCAAAAATGTACTTCTCTACGCACAAAATTTTAGTGCCTTTTTTGACACATTCCTTGACCAAAAGCACCACCTCGTTATCGAGTGATGCGTTATTATCTATTACAATATATTTGATTTTTGCATTAGCATTAACTGCTTCCTTGAATAGCTTTATTCCATCGCACACAAAAAGCTTATTTTGCATTCTGTATTTTTTGGTTAAAAGCTTTGAAATTTCAGCAACTGTTGCGTTGCTTTTTCCATTTATTAATGGAACATCAAATATCAAATTATTCATAAAAACCTCAAAAGTGCAAAAAACTCGGCATTTGCCGAGTTTTTAGTATTTTATTAGAGAGCTGCCTTTGCCTTCTCTGCGATTGCTGCGAAAGCGTCCTTATCAGAAACTGCAAGCTCAGCGAGCATCTTTCTGTTAAGATCAATTCCTGCGAGCTTAAGGCCGTGCATAAATGTTGAATAGTTCATGCCACATACCTTTGCTTGTGCTGAAATTCTTGTGATCCAAAGAGAACGGAAGTCTCTCTTCTTCATCTTACGGCCTGCAAATGCATAGTTGCCGCTCTTCATTACAGCTTGCTTAGCCATCTTGAAGTGCTTGCTCTTTGCACCCCAGTAGCCCTTTGCCATCTTTAATACTTTATTTCTTCTTTTACGCGCCATCATTGCGCCTTTAACTCTAGCCATCTTTAAAATCCTCCTTAATAATGCTTCATTCTCTTATCTGTTGATAAGCTTCTTGATTGTAGGTGCCATGCTCTCGCTCAAATAAGAGTTGCCACGAAGCTTTCTCTTACGCTTTGCAGTCTTGAGACCAAGGTTATGACGGTGTTGTGAGTGAAACATTTTTACCTTGCCTGTGCCAGTCAAAGAAAATCTTTTGCTAGAAGCCTTATGTGTTTTGATCTTTCCCATGATATTTATTTCCTTTCATGTACATTATAAACTTATTTTTTGATTGGTGAGATGGTTACATTCATTCTTCTGCCGTCAAGCACTGGTGCCTTATCAGCAGAGCCGAACTCAGAGCAAGCCTCAATAAACTTCTTGATAAGCTCTAAGCCAACATCAGTGTGAGCCATTTCTCTTCCCTTGAACAGAAGAACTACTCTTACCTTGTCTCCACCCTTTAAGAATTTGATTGCGTTGTTAGCTTTTGTATTAAAATCGTGTGTATCAATTCTGCAAGAAAGCTGTACCTCTTTAATGTCAACGGTTTGTTGCTTCTTCTTTGCTTCCTTTTCTCTCTTGTCACGATCATAGCGATACTTACCATAGTCCATTATACGACAAACCGGTGGATTTGCGGTTGGCGCTATAAGAACAAGGTCAAGTCCTTGAGCGTATGCCTTTTCAAGAGCATCGTGTGTGGAAACAACTCCGAGCTGTTCTCCCTCAGAACCAACAAGTCTTACTTCTTTTAGTTTGATTTCTTCATTGATAGACAATTCCTTTGCGCTAATAGTTAAGCACCTCCATTTACAAAAGTAAATTACAATCTAAAAACAAAAATCGTGCGTAGATAAACTCTCCGCACTTCATACAAAAACCCACACCTAATAGTAGAATGTAAATAAAAGTATTAACCACAGCCTACCTCTTGTAGCTGGGTGAGAACGGGAGTTCTGCTTCTTTTTGCTTTGTTATTATAACATAGTAAATATTGTTTGTCAATAACTTTTTGAAAATATTTTTTCTTTTTTTAAATAGCGCCGAGCCATCATAGCTCGGCGCATATTTTTTACTGTTTATCCTTTATTACATAGCTACTTCTAAGCACTAATGTAAGAATTCTTACAGCACATTCTTGAGCATCGGCTCTCTTTATAGTACCATTAGCAAGACCATCAATGATTTTTTGTCTATGACAGCCAGGCATTATAAGGTCATTGCCAGCATGAGAATGCTTTTGTGGATCACAGCATGGATTCCAGTCGGTCATAACCAAGCCGTCATATCCCCATTCTCCACGAAGAATTCCGTTCAAAAGCTCAAAGTTAGTTGATGAAAACTCTCCATTAATTTTATTATAAGCAGTCATAACGGCAAGAGCTCCGCTATCCATAATTGCTATTTTAAACGCTTTAAGATAAATTTCTCTCAATGCTCTTTCGCTCACAATACTATCAGAAACGCCTCTTTCGTATTCAATATTGTTACATGCAAAGTGCTTTATTGTAACATATCTACCCGTAGGCTTTATGTCCTCATCATATTGAACGCCAAATGTAATATAAGCGCCTGTATTACCAGCGAGAACAGGATCCTCTGACATATATTCAAAGTTTCTTCCGTTCAATGGGTTTCTATGAATATTAACGCCAGGTGCGAGCCAACCCTCAATATCAGATTTTTCAAGATCGTCGCAAACACAAGCTCCAAACTTATAAGCAGCTGTGCGATCCCAAGTATTCGCAAAGCATGTACCTGATGGATATGCTACCATTTCGTGACAAACATCCGTGTCACTCTCCTCAGGAGTGCCGAAAATAGACAATCTAATGCCACCAGGGCCGTCTGCAACAGCGTGAGTTGGTATTTTATACTTATCACTTGACCAAAGCTCTCCCGCAGCGCCACGAACCTTTATAGCCATGCTTCCAACATTAGCATTTGCTACTGAATTGTCGTAGATAACGCCATTGAGTATATCCGCAAGCTCCTCATCTGAGAATTGCGCAACAACATCCTCAACACTTGCCTTGTCGTTCCATACATCCTCAAGAGTAAAAATCTTATCAGTAGCCTTAGGAGTTAGCTCCTCAAAAGGATACTCCTCATATTTGTCGTGTATAATGATTTCAATGCTCTTGGGATCAAGAACCAATGCAGGTGCATTTTCTATTTCCTGTGCCTCGGTTGAATATGTAATAGGTGCAATACCCTTCTTGCTAATAAGCTTAAGCTCATCGCTATTTGGCACGAGTCTGTTTACGGTTTCTGCACACACAACATCCTCGCTAAGAGTGATTTTGCACACTACATGCGTATTTCTCGAAGAATTTCCACACCTTATAAGATAATCGCCCTTTTCAAGCACATAGGACGCCTTTTCTTCATCGTAAGATGCCATCTCGGTAATATCAAAGGATATAGAAAGCTCCTCGTATTCTCCGGGCTGTAGAGTGTCGGTTTTAGTATATGCACAAAGCTCTTGATAAGGCTTTTCCATCTTACCGTCAGGTGCAGAAATATAGCACTGAACTACCTCTTTACCAGCACACTTGCCTGTATTTGTTACCTTAACAAAGAAATCAACAAGAGGACCATCAATAAAGAAATCAGAGGTCTCAATATCAAAGCTTGTATATGACAAGCCGTAGCCGAATGGATACTTAGGCTCTACATTGAAGGTATCAAAATAACGATAGCCTACATATATTCCCTCATTGTAAGGCACTGCCATTGTGGTAATGCCCTCTCCGGTTGGGTAATCCTCATATTTTTTTGCCCATGTGGTGCTGAGCTTTCCACTTGGTGTAACAACACCTGAAATTATGTCGGCAACTGCGTTTCCAAACTGCTCTCCACCCATTGATGCGTACAAAATGCTATCAAGCTTGCAGTCCTCGATTGCTCTAAGGTCAAGAGGTCCACAAGTATTAAGAATAAGAGCTACTTTGTCAAACTCACCGCAAACACGCTTTATGATGGATACCTCGTCAGCGTGAAGCTTGAAAAAGCCCTCCACATTTTTAAGGTCATCTGCCTCTCCGCTACATCTGCCAACGGAAACAATCGCAACGCTTGCGTTTTTAGAGGCTGTTTTAATCACATCATCGGGCATTTCGATTTCATTAAATCTAAATGTCCATTCTGCCCAATTTCTGTTTACCCTTTTATATTCCTCAGCGTGCTCTGCTATCCAAGCCTTGTTTACAGCATCTGATGCTTCCTCAATCTCGTAGCCTGCATCACGAAGAGCCTCATCTATTTGTACGATTTTTTGGCCAAGCATATCGCCAGAGCCCCAGCCGAGCTTAAAGCATTGATATGAAGCGATTCCAAATAATGCAACCTTATCATCCTTATCAATTGGAAGAACGGAATTGTCATTTTTGAGCAAAACCATTCCGTCTGCTGCTGCACGGCGAGCAAAATTAACCTTTTCTTGTCTTAACATACTTATCTCCTTAATGTATACAAAATATACCATTATTAGAATAACATAAATAATATAAATAGTCAATAAAAAAACGGGGAAAACCCCGTTTTATTTATCATTTTTTAGGAAAGCTGTCCTTGAGTCCAACTATTCTATTATAGGTATTTTCATATTTAGAGTCCTTGCAATAGTATCCGTTTCTAACAAACTGGAATTTATCGCCCTTTTCAGCAGATGCAAGTGACTTTTCAACAAGTGCTCTTTCAACCTTCATAAGAGAGTTTGGATTTAGATAATCATTGTATGTCTTATCCTCAGGAATATCACCAACATTTTCGATAGTAAAGAGCTTATCATAAAGCATAAGAGTTACCTCATCAGCATTGCTTGCGCTTATCCAATGAATAGTTCCCTTTACCTTTCTACCATCAGCAGGCATACCATTTCCTGATTCAAGGTCAGCAGTACAACGAAGCTCAACGACATTACCATTTTCATCCTTTATAATCTCATTGCACTTAACGATATAAGCACCCATAAGGCGAACCTCACCATCAGGCTTCATTCTAAAGAACTTTGGTGGCGGAACCTCTTCAAAGTCGCTTCTATCAATATAAACCTCTCGAGTGAACATAAGGTCTCTTGTTCCCGCCTCTGGATCGTTAGGATTATTAGATACTGGGAAGTATTCAACCTTGTCCTCGGGATAGTTGGTAATAACAACCTTTATAGGATCGCTTACGCAAATTCTACGAGGTGCGCTCATATTGAGCTCTTCTCTAATACAATGCTCCAAAAGCTCGATATCAACGATACTATAAGCCTTAGCGACGCCTGCTCTTCTTACGAAATCAAAGATTGAATTAGCAGTATAGCCTCTTCTTCTAAGACCACAAAGAGTTGGCATTCTTGGGTCGTCCCAACCATCAACCATATTGTTTTCAACAAGATATCTAAGATATCTCTTGCTCATTACAGTATAGGTAACATTAAGTCTTGCAAACTCTCTTTGCTTTGGCTTTTTCTCAAAGCCAATGTTATCAACAACCCACTCATAAAGTGGTCTATGATTTTCAAATTCAAGTGAGCAAAGTGAGTGTGTAATTCCTTCAAGAGCATCTTGAATTGGATGAGCATAGTCATACAATGGATAAATGCACCATTTATCGCCCTGGCGATGATGATGTGCTCTCAAAATTCTATAAATAGCAGGATCACGCATATTGATATTAGGTGATGCCATATCTATTTTAGCTCTAAGAGTTTTTGAGCCGTCTGGAAATTCTCCATTTTTCATTCTTTCGAACAAATCAAGATTTTCCTCGATAGTTCTATCTCTATATGGGCTATTCTTACCAGGCTCAGTAAGCGTTCCTCTATACTCCTTCAATTCATCAGCACTAAGATCGCAAACATACGCTTTTCCGTCCTTAATAAGCTTTATTGCAAACTCATAGCACTTATCAAAATAATCAGAGCCATAATAAACTCCACCACTTGGTACAGCACCGAGCCATTTAAGGTCCTCGTAAATGCTATCTACATACTCTGTATCCTCTTTTGATGGGTTTGTATCATCATATCTAAGATTGAAAAGTCCGCCATATTTCTTTGCGGTTTGGAAGTTAATCCAAATAGCCTTTGCACTACCTATATGAAGGTAGCCGTTTGGCTCTGGTGGGAAACGGGTATGGATTCTATCCGAAAATCCGTTTGCAATATCCTCATCAATGATATCATGTATAAAATTAGAACTCATTTCTTCCATAGAAACACCTCTTAAAGTGAATTAATCATTTGATTTATTCTATTAGCCACTCTTTCGTAGCCTAAAATTTGCATAACGCTATACATATCAGGAGAATTTTCCTTACCTGTAATAGCAATTCTTATAAACATACTAATATCGGATACATTTCCTCTAAATGCATCGGGATTTTCTCTATATGCCTTCATATCAGAGGCAAATCCGAGCATATCTGCAATATCCTTTATCTTTTCGAACCAAGTATTACTATCATCAGCTATATCAAAGCTCTTTATAAACTCGCTAAGAGTTGTTTTGATATCACTTGCATTAAATCTTTCGGGATATTTGTCCTTTATTTGGAAGAGCTTATCATAGAAGAAATCAATATAGCCTCTTACATCCTTCCAAACGGTAATGTCCTTTCTTGGCTTTTTACCACCTCTGCCGATGGCAAAAATTGATTTTGTATACTCGGGAGCATTGATCATTTGCTCGTAAAGCTCTGTGTCAAATTCCTTTGCCCACTCGGTTGAAAGGTCAAAGACCTTATCTGCGCTCATTCTTGATATTACATTTTTGGAAACATCATTCAGCTTTGCAAAGTCAAAAAGACAGCCAGATATTGACATTTTCTTTATATTGAACGGGAAATCTGTATATGGCTTGTCTGGATTTTGCATATGCCACTCCTCATAGTTTGAGTTAAGAAGTGTCATAACATACTCGCAAACAGCCTCAGGACAATAGCCCATAGAGGTGTAATCGTCCATATTTGCACCCATATCACGCTTTGAAAGCTTTTTCTTGTTTCCGTTTTCATCGATACGCATAATTTGTGCTATATGCATATACTTAGGAAGTCTAAATCCAAGATATGAGAAAAGCTGAATGTGCTTTGCAAGGCTTGGAAGCCATTCCTCACCACGAATAACATGAGTTGTTCTCATAAGATGGTCATCAACTGCATGTGCAAAATGATATGTTGGAATACCATCAGATTTAAGAAGAACAAAGTCCTCATCATTTTCAGGTATTTCGATTGTGCCCTTTACAAGGTCGGTAAACTTTATTTTCTTTTCCGGATCGCCATTTGATAGTATTCTCAAAACAAATGGATGACCCGCTTTAAGATGCTCCTCAACCTCTTCAATTGTAAAATTGCGTCTTGCAAGCATTTCTGCTCGTCTTGCTTCTGCCTCTGCGAGCCAATCGGTGTTTTTAATTTCCTCTTTCTTATTCAACGCTTGGAGCTCATCAAGCTCCTCCTCAGTTGTAAAGCAAGGATAAGCCTTGCCCTCACGCACAAGCTGTTTTGCATAAGCTTGATAGATTTTACCACGAAGGCTTTGCTTATATGGTCCATAGACACCAAAATCACCAATGCTTCCATTTTCGTCAAGGATTGCTCCCTCGTCGAAATTAATTCCGTATTTTGCAAGAGTTTTAATAAGTCCCTCTGCGGCACCCTCAACCTCACGCTTGGCATCTGTATCCTCTATACGAAGATAAAAAACGCCTCCAGATTGATGCGCCAATCTTTCTCCAACAGTTGATGGGAAAAGACCGCCAAAGTGAACAAATCCCGTAGGGCTTGGAGCAAATCTTGTTACCTTCGCTCCCTCAGGTAGCTGTCTTGGGGGATATTTAGCCTCTATATCCTCAGGCAATTCGGTAATATTAGGAAAAAGTAATTCTGCAAGATAATCGTAATCCATTTTATACCTCTTTTATTATAAAAAAGAATAATCTAATAAATTATAACACGGAATTTTGAAATTGTCTATAATAATTCAATATTTTTTAAAAAAAGATGCTTTATTGTCCTTATGATAAATGAAATTTTCTCAATTCAGGTATGAATTCAATAAAAAAGGACGCAAATGCGTCCTTTTTACTATTTTTCAAAGTCGATTTCTATGCTTTCTATTCTCTTTTTCAGCTTAAAAATAGCTACTCCGTTTGGTTCTATTATTCTTTGAGCTTTACCTGTCAAAAGGTTTTTAAGAATCGAAGGAGTCAATATTTTAACCTTTTTACCGGAGCGGTTAAGAGCTGTTATAATAGCTTCCTTTTTGTCATATCTTGCAAATAAAAGAAGGTCACTATCACAATACAAAATCTTAAACAAGCCCTCCTTATAAAGAGGCTCATTTGAGCGTATTTCTCCAATTCTCTTAAAAAATTCAAGTAGCTCGGTATTTTCTCTACCCCAAGGAAATGGTAATCTATTAAATGGATCACGATATCCCTCCATACCAGCCTCATCACCATAAAATATGCACGGAACACCTGGAACGGTAGAGTTTATAGCATATGCCATTTTCAACAGTTTTATGGCGTTTTGACGCTCCTTAGAGGTCATTTTCATAGTAGAAAGCTGCTCGTTTGTGCATCCCTCAGAGCTTTTGCCACCTAAAACGGTTAATATTCTTTCTGTATCGTGGGTGCCAAGAACATTCATCAAAAGATCTGCTGAGCTCTTGGGGTAATGCGAATAAAGCATTGCAAATGTATCAATTAGTTGCTTATAATCACCATTTTTTATGTAGCTAATAATAGCCTCTCTTAATGGATAATTCATTACCGAGTCAAGCTCATTACCAAGGAAATATCTTTTCCTTTTATCATAGGCTATTTTATTAGATGCATCCTCCCAAACCTCGCCATATACTATTCCATTTGGATTAATTGATTTTAGCTTATTATTGAGAGTTTTAAGAAAATCATCGCTAAGCTCATCTGCAACATCAAGGCGAAAGCCTGCTATGCCCTTCTTCATCCATTTTTCAATAACGCCACCATCGCCCAAAATAAAGCTTTTATACGAGGGAGTGTCGCTCTTTACACGAGGTAAAATCTGCACATCCCACCAGCATTCATACTTATTTGGGTATTCCTTGAAGTTAAACCACTCATAATATGGTGAGTCCTTGGATTGATACGCTCCAAGGGTGGGATAATTATTATATTTATTGAAGTAAATACTATCAGCACCTGTGTGATTGAATACTCCATCAAGGATAATCTCGATTCCTCTCGCCCTTGCCTCCTTGACAAGTGCTTCAAATGTTTGTTCATCTCCAAACATAGAGTCGATGCTCATATAATCAGCTGTGTCGTATTTATGGTTAGAATATGCATCAAAAATTGGACTTAAATAGATACAATTTACGCCAAGAGATTTAATGTAGTCAAGCTTTTCAATAACACCACGCAAATCTCCACCAAAAAACATATTATTATCTACATCAGCACCTGGATATTCGGGATATTGTGGTATTCCATTTTCCCAATCCTCATTGATAATTGCATTTTCCTTCTTCTTAAAGCTACCAGTTTTAGCAAATCTATCTACAAAAATGTGGTACATTACTCCACCCTTTATCCAATTTGGGTGCTTTCCGAGCTCATCATAAACAAGCAATTGAATGAGTCCCTCATACTGGTTTTCAAGTCGATAGATGGCTCCGTCAAGGGCACGATTTCCGTAAAAATCAGACTTCTCTCCCGAAAAAAGCTCATACTCATAATAATACAAGCCTATTCCTATTCTATCAAGGGCAATTTCAACCTCATAAATGTCCCTTGCGCCCTGCATCGATGCCCATTTCAACTCGATTTTTTCGTAAAATTGGCTATTTATTCCATCTGCGGACAAATGCATAAATACCTTAGAAACCCCACGCAAGCGTGGGATTTCAAGGCAAAATTTTATAGTTTTGTTTCTTTCAAATGCGCCAAAATAGCCAAGACATTGACCATTTTCGTATTTGTTTTCTATAATCATAAGGGTTATTTTACAGCATTAAGATGCCAAATGTTCTCTGCATACTCCTTTATACTGCGATCGGCAGCAAAGAAGCCTGATTTTGCCACATTAACAAGTGACATTCTGCCCCATCTTTCTTTATCGTTATAAGCGCCAACAATCTCCTCTGACTTGATATAATATGAATCAAAGTCTGCAAGGCACATATATGGATCGGAAATACCATATCCGCCAATGAGATAATTAGCAATATTTGAGAATGAAACACCGTTAAAGCCCTTGTTAAGTCTATCAACTGCCTTTTTAATGCGAAGGCTATTTGCATAGTAATCAAGGGATCTATAGCCCTTCTCCCAAAGCTCATCAACCTCTTTAGCGTTAAGACCAAAGATGAAAATGTTATCCTCACCAACAGCGTCCTTCATCTCAACATTTGCTCCGACAAGAGTTCCTATTGTGAGTGCGCCATTGATCATAAACTTCATACAGCCAGTTCCGCTTGCCTCCTTACCAGCGAGAGAAATCTGCTCACTAATATCAGATGCAGGCATCAAAACCTCTGCAGTGCTTACATTATAATCCTCAAGGTATACAACGGATAGCTTATCCTTAACTCTTGGATTTTTCTTAATGTCCTCGCCAAGATTCCAAATGAGCTTGATTATATCCTTTGCCATATAATAACCAGGAGCTGCCTTACCACCAAAGATATATGTTCTTGGAGTAAATTCCTTCTCTGGATGCTCCTCAATATCTACATAGTGGTAAATAATCTTCAAAACATTGAGAAGCTGACGCTTGTATTCATGCATTCTCTTTACTTGAACATCAAATATTGATGCTGTATCAAGAGTTCTGCCTGATTTATTAAACAAGAGCTTAGAGAAAGCAAGCTTATTCTCTTCCTTGATGGACTTCATTTGCTCTTGAACTGTTCTGTCATCGGCAAACTTCATAAGCTTTTCAAGCTCTTCCGGATTTTTTACAAATCCATCGCCAATACAATCGGTTATGAGCTGACTAAGCTTAGGATTTGAGTAGCAAAGCCATCTTCTATGAGCAATTCCATTTGTAACATTAGTAAACTTTTCAGGAGTTGCCTTAAAGAAATCGTGGAAAACGGTCTTTTTAAGAATTTCCGAGTGAAGCTTTGATACTCCATTTACTGTATGAGACGCTACAACGCTCAAATTTGCCATTCTAACCTGTGAGTATGCAATTATAGCCATTTTGGAAATTCTATCCCAATCTCCTGGGTAGATCTTCCACAAATCGTTGCAAAGACGACGGTTAATTTCCTTTACTATCATATGAATACGAGGGAGCTTAAAGCTGAACAAGTCCTCATTCCAGCATTCAAGAGCCTCTGGCATTACGGTATGGTTTGTATAGGATATAGTTTTGAGAACTATTTCCCAAGCATCATCCCAAGAATAGCTATATACATCCATAAAGATTCTCATAAGCTCTGGAACACAAAGTGCTGGATGAGTATCGTTGATATGGATGGAAACCTTGTCTGCAAAGCCTGCAAGAGAGCCATAGGTAGCAAGGTGATCGCTTATAATGCTTTGAAGTGATGCAGAAACAAGGAAGTACTGCTGTGTCAAGCGAAGGAGCTTACCCTCGGTATGGTCATCTGAAGGATAAAGAACCTTTGAGATAACCTCTGCACTTGTAGTCTGCTCTATTGCCTTAACATATTGACCTTGTGAGAAAAGGCTCATATTGAAGCGAGTTGTGTCGTGTGCCTTCCATAGACGGAGTCTGTTTACAGCCTCATCAGCACCTGAAACCATCATATCGTATGGAATTGCCTCAACCTCTTCATAATTCTCGTATTTGAGGTCAAGATGGCCGTTAACCCACTCTTCCTTAATATGTCCACCAAATCTAACATTGAACTTCTTATCTGTTCTTGGTACGAGCCAGCATTCGCCGTCCGGAATCCAAGTATCAGGAAGCTCTACCTGACTTCCGTCAATAATCTTTTGTTTGAAAAGACCATACTCATAAAGAATGGAAAATCCATCAGCTGGGTAGTTAAGTGATGTAAGAGAGTCCATAAAGCACGCTGCCAAGCGTCCAAGTCCACCATTTCCAAGTCCTGGATCTGGCTCCATCTCATAGATTTCCTCAATATCAAAGCCAAATTCATTAAGAACATCTGTATAATCGGTTGCAATACCGAGATTCCTAAGGCTTGTTTTGAGAGAACGACCTATTAAAAACTCCATACAAAGGTAATAAACCTTCTTCGCATGTGCGTCTCTTACCTTGTGCTTAAAATGTGATCTCTTTTGTGTAAGAATATCCTTAACAGTAAGAATAGTCGCCTTGTAAACCTGCTCCTTTGTTGCATCCTCAGGCGTTACACCAAAGTATCTTGAAAGCTTAACCTGAAGGGCAAGCTTAATGTCTGCTTTTGTTAGTTGCTTGTTCATTTAGTAATTTTTCTCCTTTTTTTACCACGAGGTATCATAAAAATACATATTTTGCCAAGATTTTTAAATTTAAACTGTCCCGCAAGATTACGGGACAGTTGTTTTTAACATTTGCCAGTTAATTTCTTGTACAAATCTAAATATTTTACAGCGGAAACACTCCATGAGAAGTCAATATCCATTATTTTTCTCACGAGCTCAATCCATTTTTGCTCATCCTTAAAGAGCTCAACAGCACGCAAAACTGCGTCTTTCATTTCGTGTGCGTTATAATTTGCAAATGTGAAGCCGTTTCCTTCTCCATTATACTTATTATAAGGCTTAATCGTATCATAAAGACCACCAGTTTCACGAACAACTGGGACGGTTCCGTATCTTGACGAAATCATCTGCGCAAGACCACAAGGCTCGCTCTTAGATGGCATCAAGAACATATCAGAGCCTGCATAAATCTTCTTAGAAAGATCCTTGTTAAATTCAATAAATGCCTTAACCTGAGTTGGATATTTATATTGAATATCCCTAAAATAGTCCTCTAATTCCTGCTCTCCTGTGCCCAAAATAATGAATTGAACACCACTTGAAAGAATTTCTGGAAGAATAAACTTAACAAGGTCAAAGCCCTTGTGTGATGCCAATCTTGAAACCATTGAAACAACAGGAACCTTTGGATCAACAGGAAGATTTGCCAGCCTTTGAAGCTCACTCTTACATTCCCACTTTCCAGCAAGATCGTTAGAGTCAAATTTCTTTGCTATAACATCATCACTTGCAGGATTATAGTAATTTACATCTATACCGTTAACGATTCCACAAACCTTTCCTGCAAACATATGAAGCACATGATGCAAGCCACTTGAATAAAACTCTGTTTGAATTTCGTTTGCGTATCTTTCGCTAACAGTAGATACCTGATCAGCACATACAATTGCACCCTTTGTAAGGTTCATACAATTATTGTACTCTACTATTTCGAGATCTTCAATTGAGTCAAGACCAAATACATCGCCTATAATATGCAATGGATAAATGCCTTGATAATCAATGTTATGAATTGTGTAGACAGTTTTTATGCTTGAATATAAGGGAGATGCTGAATATTTTCTCTTCAAATATATCACAGCCATTGCACTCTGCCAATCGTTTGCGTTCAAAACATCGGGATAAAAATCGATAATTGGCATAATATCAAGCACTGCCTTACTGAAAAAGCCATATCTTTCTGCATCGTCATAGTTTCCGTAAACGGTATCACGATCGAAATAATACTCATTATCAATAAAGTAATAGGTTACGCCCTCACGCTTACAGGAATATATGCCACAATATTGGCATCTCCACGACAAATAAACATATGTTTCTCCAACAAACTCAAGCTCGTTAGAAAACTTGCTTTTTATCGCTCTGTGAAGTGGGAGCACTACTCTGACATCCGTCCCCTTTTTCTTAGCAAGAGCCGCTGGCAACGATCCCAAAACATCTCCAAGACCGCCAGTTGACATAAAAGGAATAGCCTCAGAGCCTACAAAAAGTATTTTCATAATTTCTCCTTTTTTATATCATCTTTCCCTTTGCTAAATAGAATGGTAAGCTTTCATCGCCAGAGAGCATTTTGTTATCTCTTATAACAACATTCTTATCTGCAATTACGCAGTTCAATACAACATTTTCACCTGTAAAGGTATCTTGGAAAAGAATACTATTCTTAATAACAGTTCCCTTTCCTACCTTAACACCTCTGAAAAGTATTGAATTTTCAACCTCTCCATAGATTTGACAGCCGTCTGCAATAAGTGAATTTACAACCTTTGCCTCTGGGCTATAATAAGTAGGTGCGGAGTTGCGAACCTTTGTGTATACAGGTCTATTCTTAACTCTAAATAGTTGGTCTCTTATGCTTTGATCCTTAATAAGCTCCATATTGCATCTATAATAATCCTCTGGTGATGAGATGCAAGCAAAGTATCCATCGTATCTATAAACTCTATAATTTCTTGTTTTGAGATTTTTCAAAAGAATATCTCTTGTAAGGCTTACATAATCGTGAGCAACCGCATCAAGAACTATTTCTTGGAGGTATTGTCTTGACATAACCATAATATTAAGGTTGATTTCGCTCTCGCCCTCAAAGTTAGTTGGATATGCTTGGATATCTGTAACTCTACCGGTTTCATCTGCGTCTACAAGAACATTTACCTTTGCACTTTGCTTATTCAAGGCAACCTTTTTAACTGCCATTGTGATATCTGCTCTATTCTCAATATGATTTTTGATCATATCGTTAAGGTCGATATTACAAATAACATCACAGTCTGAAAGAACTACATACTCATCAGGAATTTTGCTGATTGAATGGCTTACACTTTTAAGAGCCTCAAGTCGTGTTGTGTAGAGCTGATTTATATTGTTTGCATAAGCGGTAATATAAGGGGGAAGAATTTTAATTCCACCTGATCTTCTCGCCAAATCCCAGTCCTTACCTGAGCCTATATGGTCCATAAGGGATTGGTAATTGTAGTGAGTAATTACGCTAACATTGAAAATATTGGAGTTAACCATATTTGAAAGTGCAAAATCGATTAATCTGTATCTGCAACCAAATGGAACTGACGCCATTGTTCTATTTCTTGTAAGTTCCGGAATGTTTGCATCATGTATATTAGAAAAAATTATTCCTGCTGCTGACATGTTTTATTCCTCCCTTATTAGTTAGCATTATTGAAATCGCTATCGATCATAAGTCCAGCCTCAACAACTGAACTCTTACCTATTACGATGTCGCTTCCAATTAGCGTTATTCCCTTGGCGGTGCTCTTGTCCTCGCCAATTATTGCATTTTCTGAAACAATTGTATTGCTATCAATGATTGAATAGCTTACATTAGCACCTGCTTTAATTGTTACACCACTCATGATGATAGAATCCTTAACAACAGCACCATTTTCAACAACAACGCTGTTTGAAAGAACGGAATTTTCAACCAAGCCCTCTATAACACAGCCCTCAGTAACTATTGAATTAGAGGTTTTTCCACCATTTCCAACAAATTGTGGTGGCTCAGCATAGTTTCTTGAAAAAATTCTCCATGATTTATCGTGAACATTAAAGCTTGGATTTTCTCCGAGCAAATCCATATTTGCTTCCCATAAGCTATCAATGGTTCCAACATCCTTCCAGTAGCCAACAAATGGATATGCAAACATTTTCTTGCCATCCTTGAGCATGTTTGGGATTATATTCTTACCGAAGTCGTTGCTTGAGGTCTTATCGTTTTCATCTGCAATCAAGTAAGCCTCAAGGTCCTTTCGATTGAATATGTAAATACCCATCGATGCCTTTGTGCTTGTTGGATTTTTTGGTTTTTCTTGGAATTCTGTGATTTTACCTGTTTCATCAGTAACCATAATTCCAAAACGGCTTGCCTCAGAAAGAGGAACCTCCAATACTGCAATTGTACAATCGGCTCCCTTTTCCTTGTGAGCCTCAAGCATTGCATTATAATCCATTTTGTAAATGTGGTCACCCGAAAGGATGATAACATAATCGGGATCATATCGATTAATAAAGTCGAGGTTTTGGTATATAGCGTTTGCTGTTCCTTTATACCAGTCTGCTCCCTTTTTAGCTTGATATGGTGGCAAAACCATAACCCCACCTGTCAATCTATCAAGATCCCAAGGCTGACCATTTCCAATATACTCATTCAAAACGAGTGGTTGATACTGAGTCAAAACGCCTACGGTATCAATGCCTGAATTAATACAGTTAGACATTGGAAAATCAATTATTTTGTATTTTCCGCCGAAGGTAACAGCAGGCTTAGCTGTCTTTTCTGTAAGGGTGTAAAGTCTACTACCCTGACCACCTGCCAAAAGCATTGCGACACATTCTTTTTTCTTGAACATTTTATCCTCTCCTTACTCTTCTTTTTGACTTGCGAACAATAACTCCGCTAAGTGCTGGAAGATTTATTTCAATATATTTTTGTTTTGCGGGGGAAGTTTTGCTTTTGATTAGTTTGTCGTTTACTATACCACTACCACCAAACCTAAATTCGTCAGTAGTTAAGACCTCTTCGTACTCTCCTGCCTCATCGACCAATATTGGATAATTCGGTCTTGTAACAGGTGAAAAGTTTATAACAATGTATAATTGTGAGCCATCTATCGCTTTACGCTTATAAGAAATAGCGTTTGTATCGCTTTGGTTTGTAGCTATCCATTCGTATCCGTCCCAAGAATTGTCTATTTCCCATAGCTCCTTGGTTTCGAGATAGAAATTATTCAAATGAGCAATGAAGCGTTGCATTTCCGAATGTCTTGGATATTTTAGCATAAACCATTCGAGCTCATTTTCATAATCCCACTCTCTAAACTGAGCAAACTCAGTTCCCATAAACATCATCTTTTTACCAGGTGTTGTCATCATATAGGTTAAAAAAGCACGCATTGTTGCAAACTTTTGATCGTAATCACCATACATTTTGTCAACAAGAGATTTCTTACCATGAACAACCTCATCATGAGATACAGGGAGAATGTAGTTCTCGTTGAAGGCATACATCATAGGAAATGTAAGCTTTTCGTGGTTAAATTGTCTAAAATATGGATCTAACTGAATGTAATCGTATAAATCATTAGCCCAACCCATATTCCATTTATAATTGAAGCCAAGTCCACCCTCGCTAACTGGCTTTGTAATCATTTCCCAGTTTGCGGATTCCTCAGCTATCATAAATACATCGTCAAATTCAGCAAATACTTGTGTATTTAGCTTTTGGAAGAAGGCGATTGCCTCTTTGTTTTTGTTGCTTCCATCCTCGTTTGGAATCCACTCACCAGGATCTCTATCAAAATCGAGGTATAACATAGATGCCACTGCATCTACTCTCAATCCGTCAACATGATATTTTCTTAGCCAAAATAGTGCGTTTGATATAAGGAAGGATTGAACCTCTTCTCTTCCTAAGTCAAAGAATCGTGTTCCCCATACCTTATGCTCCATTCTATCCTTACCTTGATATTCATAGAGTGGTTGACCATCAAACTCATAAAGCCCATGCTCATCCTTTGGGAAATGTGCAGGAACCCAGTCCAAGATAACTCCTATTCCGTTTTCATGCATTTTATTCACGAAATACATAAAATCCTCAGGGGAGCCGAATCTCGATGTTGGTGCGTAGAAGCCAGTTACCTGATATCCCCAAGAGCCATCATATGGATGCTCCATAATAGGCAAGAGTTCAATATGAGTAAATCCCATTTTCTTAACATAGGGAGCAAGCTCGTCCGCTATCTGCCTATAATTCAAGTAGTGCTCTCCATCCTTAGTGGATTGAGAATCCTTTGTTTTCCACGAGCCTAAATGAACCTCGTAGACATTAACAGGAGCTTGATAGAAGTATTTTCTCTTATTTGGATCTATATCGTTTTTATGCATAGCAGATTTTCTATGCATAAGCCAATTTGTATCATTCCATTCAAAGCCGTCAATTGAAGCTATAATAGATGCTGTTTTGCCATTGGTTTGTGAATGAAATGCGTAAGGGTCTGCCTTATAATGCGAAACGCCATGATTTGTAATTTTATACTTATAAAAACTACCTATAAGACGGCTTTGAGATGTGAAGGTGCATTCCCATATTCCAGCTGTTATTTTGGACATTTCCATACCATTTTCCCAGCTGGTAAAGTCGGAAACAAGCTCTACTCTTTCAGCATTAGGTGCCCATACTCTAAAAGTATAACAATATTTGTCATCAGAATAAGACTCATGACAGCCTAAAAAATCATATGCATAATAATTTGTGCCTTGATGAAATAAGTAAGCTCCCATATCATCAGCTTGTCTTTGAACCACCTTGCAATCACCACCTCTAAAAACAGTTATTACATAAATATTATACAACATAATTTATTAATATTCAAGGCAATATTTAATGTTTTGTTAAGAAATTTATAACATTTTTTGTACTTTTTCGCCTTTTTTCCATAAAAACGCAAAAATAAAGAGCGAGAAATCAATCTCGCTCTGCATAATATTCGCTTTTAAGTATCGATGATGTTCCAATTGTACGATACTTGCCCTTTACAAAAAGCAAGTCTCTTTGATACCCCTCAAACTTCATTCCAAGCTTTCTCATTACTGCAAGGCTTGCGTCGTTTCCAAACATAAAGCGTGCCTCTACTCTATGCATATTCATAGTTTCAAAGGCAAACTTGACAACAGCAGATGCAGCCTCAGTTGCAAGTCCCATCCCCCAATAATCAGGATTCAAAACATAGCCTATTTCCGCCACTCTATTTTCCTCATCAATCTTTGTAAAGCCTGCTGTTCCTATCATTTTGCCATTTTCCTTGAAAACAAGAGCCCAGTCAGTATACTCTCCGGAACGATATTTAGAAATGATATAGTCTATAAATTCTTCAGTATACTCCTCATCCTCATGAACAGACCACAAAAGATACGCCGAGGTCTTAGGGTTTGCTGAATATTCGTACATATCACGAGCATCAGAGCGACGCATTTCCCTAAGCATCAATCTGTCGGTGTGTAATGTAGGTATCTTTGAAAAAATTCTTTTTATTAAATTCAACTTCATTTATGTCCTCTTAGCTTTTATCTTATCGAATAAAATACGATTAAGCAATTTAGTATATTCTATCACCAAGCACACATTTAGTCAACAGTTATTTGAGAAATATTTTTATTCTTAGTTATTGATATCAAGAAAAAAATGTGTTATACTCTAATAAAATCGATTCATATAAGGATGTAACATGAAAAAAATTGCTTTTATCGGTGCAGGAAATATGGCTTCTGCCATTTGTGGTGGTATTGTAAGCTCAAAAATCGTTCCTGCTGAAAATATTGTTCTTTATGACAAAAACACCTCCCAATACGCTCGCTTTTCCTCAAATTGCTCCATTGCAAAGGATATAAGCGACGCTGTTCGCTGTGCAGATTTCATTTTCTTTTCCGTAAAGCCTCAGGTAATTAACGAGGTATTAACCGAGCTTGCAACACTTGATATTACAAACAAGGTATTTATATCAATATGTGCAGGTGTTACTATTGAAACAATCGAAAGAGCTCTTGGAAGCGTTTCTCTCATTAGAACAATGCCTAATACCCCTTTGCTAATTGGAAACGGTGTAACCGCTCTATGCAGAAACAAAAATGTTAGTGATGCTGATTTTGAATTTGTATGCTCTATTTTTTCCTCCTCTGGTATGATAACGGAGCTTAATGAAAGCGAAATCAATCAAATTACTGCAATAACATCAAGCTCGCCTGCTTATGTTTATCTATTTGTTAAAGCAATGCTTGTTGGTGCTGAAAATATGGGCTTTAACAATGAAAAAACTCTTGAAATGATTTGCAAGACACTCATTGGCTCTGCTCAAATGATACTTAACGATTCTCGTTCAGTGGACGAGCTTATTCAAATGGTAAAATCTCCCAATGGCACAACAGAGCGTGCTCTTAATGTTTTTGAAGAAAGAAACTTTATTAATATTGTAAGCGATGCTATGAAGGCGTGCGCTGATAGAGCTGATGAGCTCTCAAAAATGAACTGAGGTATAAAATGAACGAATTTGACGAGGAATACGAGGCACAAGAGCCCAAAAAGAAAAGGTTCAACATTTTCAATTGGTATTACCGTGATGGTAAGGGTGTAGTTGGCGATGATATAAACATTTTAAAAGAGCCAACGATTAAAAACTTTTTCAAAACACTTTGGCGTAAGCTTGGAAAGCTAATGTCCGCCAATTTGATTTTTATTATATGTAATTTTCCTATATTTTTCTTGCTTTTAGCGATGTCAGGAATGCTTGGAGAAAGCTCTTATGCCCCATTAACTCAACAATGGGGAATATTAGAGGGCGCTTCTTTATTTGAGCAAAGTCCTGAGATTTTGAGTTATATTAACATTTTTGGCACAAAGGTAGCAATCAGCACTATCACAACTCCTACTATTGTATTTTTCTCATTAGGTGCACTTCTCATTTTTACAATGGGATTTGCTAAGATAGGAACATCTTATATTTATAGAAATATAGTTCTTGGAGAACCTATTTTCCCATTCAGCGATTTTCTATACATTGCAAAAAGGAATATAAAGCAAGCACTTATATTTGGTATCATCGACACGCTTATTATTGCAATGTTTGTATTTAACCTTTATTTCTTGATTGTAAACATTGGATCAATGAGTATGTCTCTATTTATGCTTTTGATCACTATAATTATGGCTTGCGTATATTTCACAGCACGCCAATATGCATATCTTATGATTTTTACATTTAAGCTTCCACTTAAAAAAATCATAAAAAACTCCTTGTACTTTGTAATGCTCGGAGCTAAAAGAAACTTTATTGCCTTTTTGTTTACTGTTGTAGTTATCGCACTTAACATTGTATTGTTTAGGATTTATATGCCGTTAGGTATGATTTTACCTTTTGTAATTACCTTCGCAATAATCGATTTTATCGGTGTATATTTTGCTTATCCTAATATCGATAAATATATGGTTGATCACAGCGTTAAAAATGAAGAATCAATTGCCGAAAGTGCTGATATAAGTACAGAAAACGCTCAATAATTGAATTTTAGAATTTTAAAATTTAAAAATCACCCCTGATGATTTTTCAGGGGTGATTTTTATGCTATTTAGCATTTTGCAAAAGCTCGCTTACTGTAACAAATTCATATCCCATTTTTAAAAGCCTTGGAATAATAATTTTTAAGGTTTCAGGAGTGTTATATTCTCCACTAACATAATCGTGAAACAGTATTATATCTCCGTCCTTTGAGTTTTTTGTTATATTTCTTACCATATTTGCAGATGAGGAATGTGCCCAATCATGGGTATCAATTGCCCATAACACAACCTTTAAATTTTCTTCCTTTGCAATCTCAAGAAGGGTTTTATCATACAATCCACAAGGGGGTCTCATAACAGACGGAACCGATCCCGTTAGCTTAAATATTATCTCTTTTGTGTCGGAAATTTCCTTTTTTATTTCTTCCCTTGACATAGACTTTAAAACACTGTGAGAATAGGTATGATTTCCTATTTCGTGTCCTGCATCGTGTATCATAGAAAGCTGTTTCGGATAATTTTTTGCATTTACACCTATGACAAAAAATGTTGCTTTTACATTATATTCTTCAAGTATTTTAAGAATTTTTGGTGTTATTCCAAGATGAGGTCCATCATCAAAGGTTAACGCTATTCGCTTACCTGCATTTGCGTTTGAGCTATATACGACGCTCTCCGCCTTGACGGAGCCAGAAAAACAAATTAACAAGGCTATTAGCAATAGTAATGTTCTTTTAATGATTTTCATACGAGCATAGCTCCTCTATTGTACCGAAGCTATATCCTTGATTCTTCAGCTCAATTATTACTTCTTTTAGGATCTTTGCATTTGTTGCAGAGGTCGGATGCAATAGCATAACCTCTCCATTGTGAATATTGTTCAAAATTATTTGCTTAGCATTTTCAGGTGACATCTGCCTATCGTTGTCCCAGTCGGCATACGCAAAGGACCACAACACCGTTTTATATCCAAGCTCACTCGCCCATTTGAGGTTATCAATACTGAATTTTCCCTCTGGTGGGCGATAAATTTTTACCATGGAGCGTCCATATTCACTCTCAAAGGTATTCTCTAACGCCTTTATTTCGTTTAAAAACTCTTTCTTGCTACAAATCCTACTCATGTCCTTATGCCTTGCTGTATGATTGGCAATTGTGTGTCCATCATTTATCATTCTTTCTACTAATGAATGATTTTTAAGCAACAAGTTATCAAGAACAAAAAAGCCCGCTCTTACATTCTCTTCCTTTAATACATCCAAGATTTTTTCAACATTTCCGTTTTCATATCCTGCATCAAAGGTTAAATAAATAACCTTTTCTGGGTTTGCGTCGTTGTGTGCCTTATCAATCCAATAAACATCGTACTTTTCAACAACACTAAGTGTACTATCGAGCCTTGGCTGTATATGATTTTTTGCTCTTATACAATACCAACCTATTGCTTGTGCATCTACTCTCAACGCAATCAAAATAAACAAGGATACTACAAGGATCATTTTGAATATTTTTTTCATTATTTCACCTCGCTCTTGCAAAATTATTATTTGCTCAATTTTTTTATTCACTCGTAAAAAAATTTTCAATAAATGTATTATTTATCTTAATAAAGCCAATAATTATTTTGAAAGCTTAAAAAAGGAGAATTTTTACATGAACAAACCAATTTCCAATGTTTTAAAGGGTATGGCAGTTGGTGCTATGCTCACCGCAGCAGCTGTGATTATTACAAGTAAAAATGCGACAAGAAAAATCAAAAGCATCGCAGAAACCACCGCTGACAATGTTACAACAATGTTTAAAATGAATTAAAAAAGCGAGAAAATGAAGTGAACCATTTGAGGTTCACTTCAAAATCTCGCTTTTTTTATTTAGTTAACCCACCATTATTAGCGCCGATGGTGGCGTTTGCATGCCACAGCTGTGGATCATCTACCAAAATTTTTATTGGTAGGCCTGTGCATCCTGATATGGCATTATCCTCGATGATGGTTATTGTTCCAGGAATCATTAGCATTTCCGTAAAAATCCCCATATCCTTGAAGGCAGAGTCGCCTATTGTGGTTATAGTATAGGTCTTGTTATCCTCGCCCAAAATTTCGCTTGGTATAGTTAAGGTTTCCAAGCCCACATCACCTATATATCCTACAATTAC
>JAZNYH010000059.1:0-2883 GCA_045594305.1 Eubacteriales bacterium
TAAATTTTTTTAAAAAATTCAAAAAAATATGCTATATGTAAAAAAATGTGGTATACTGTATAAGTAATATATTTTTGGATAGGGAAATTTATGTTAAAATTCAAAAAAATAGAGAAAAAGGACTTTGATTGTATAAATTCGTATCTTTTACTTGATACGACAAGAAGCTGTGAAAAAACCGCTGGCGCTATAATGATGTGGCGTGAATTTTATGGTGGACATTGGACGATTTTTGACGAAACCTTGATAATAAAGTATGACTCCGAGCACGAAAACGCCTACCTATTTCCAATAGGAAAAAATGTAAAGGGAGCAATAGATGCCCTTGGTGCTGTAACCTATGTAGGCGTTTGCAAGGATAATCTTTCTGCCTTTGATGGATACGATACCGAAATTATACCAATAAGAGGCAATTTTGACTATATATACGATGCTGAGTCCCTTCGTACCTTCGCAGGCAAGAAGCTTCATAGCAAGAGGAACTTTTTAAATCGCTTTAAGGCAAGCTATAAATACGAGTTTGTGCTTGATGGCGATAAGACAGACCTAATCGACTTCTTTAAGAAAATAGATATAAAACAGCCTCACACAGGAGAAACAGGTGAGGCAGAGCTTAAAGAAACAATAGATATGGTGGAATCACGAGAGCTATTTAAGCTTCATAGTGGAGAAATCCGTGTTGACGGAAAAATAATCTCCGCAACCCTCGGGGCACAAATAGGCGATACTCTCTATATTCACATAGAAAAGGCGGACAAGGACTATATCGGCTCGTATCAAGCAATTGTTTCCGAGTTTGCAAAGGCGTTTCCTGATGTAAAATTCATAAACAGAGAGGATGACCTCGATGAGGAGGGGCTAAGAAAATCAAAGCTCTCCTATAACCCCCTATACCTTCTTGAAAAGTATATGGTTATAAGACATTAAAGAATGTTGTCAATGCTTGCCATACCGTGAGTTTTAATTTCATCAATCGCTCTTGAAAGTAAAATTATCACATCATCAAGCTTCCCCTCGCCTCTGTCAACCCCTGCTTTTAATAGTAGGAGCTGACGCTCAAGCTCATCTGTTTGCTTGTGTGGCACAGAAAGAGAAATCCAAATTTTGTTTTTATTCCAAATATTTTCAAGCTCTTCAAGTGTACTTTCACTTGGAGAGCTCTTTATTTCAATTAATGCATCTCTCATATCTCTTGAAACACCCGACACAAAAAGAGAGTTTATAACTACAATTGCACACAAAAGCAAAAACGCAATAGCGGACAATAAAAAAGCCTTCATTTTTCTTCCTTTTTAATTATATTAATATTACCATTATCATCAACCGTCATAAGAAACACCTGCTTCAAGGATAAATTTCTCTCCTTAATCTGCTCCTGCACCCATTCGGCTGATTTTTCACTCGCACTCAAAGCCGAGGAGTTTAACTCGCCATCAATAACAATAGCGTGAGCAATGCCACCGGATTGCTTCTTGAATACCGAAAGCTTGCCGTTTTGTTCAAGAATAGCGTAATCAACCTCATCAATGCTTCCAATATCCTTTAATCTCAGCTCTGAAAGAAGCTCGCTTATGCTTATTCGTAGCCTTTCAAGCTCTCCTTGATTTAATACGCCATTCTTAATAATAACACTTGGCGAGCCAACAAACGCCCTGCGAAACGATGATGATTTAGTGGCAATAAATGATGATATAACCTCAATAGAAAACAAAAAGACAAGTGGAATAAGAGAGTAGGAAATAGGGATAGAAATATCCTGAATAGGGTTTATCGCAAGCTCTGAGAGCATAAATGTCGTAACAAGCTCGGATAACTGCATTTCACCAACCTGCCTTTTTCCCATAAGCCGTATTGCAAAGGTGAATAGAACATAAATCAGTGCAGTTCTTATAAGTACAGTAGCCATTTTAAAACTCCAACATATTTTGTGTATATTTTTGACCAAAATAAGCAAAATATTCTAAAAAATCTACGCTTTTATCTACAAAACGGAAAAAGTAAATAAAAATTCAAAAACCCCTTGATTTTAAGCCTGTCTTGGGGTAAAATGTATAGGCTACAAGAGCTTTTTTAGTATTTTTAATTATTTTTTAATTTTTTTGAAAAAACTTTAAAAAAAGTGTTGACAATAGGAAAAAAGCGTGATATAATAGCAAGGCTGACCGAGAGAAGGGAAGCGAAAGATCCTTGAAAATTGAACAAAAAGGAATTAGTTAAGATAACTAAGTACAAAGACGGAACTCTTAAGAAAATTCTTTTAGAGAAGAAACTCAAAACAAGTAATTAAGTAAAGAGCTAACAAAGGCTCTGAAAATGAGATAGAGGCAGAAATGCTTTTAGATAAACATTTTTAGAGAGTTTGATCCTGGCTCAGGATGAACGCGGGCGGCGTGCAAAACACATCCAAGTTGAACGGAGCGATTGGGGCGTGCGCCGAGAGGTTAGTGGCGGACGGGTGAGTAACGCGTGAGTAACCTGCCTATGTGAGAGGAATAACACAGGGAAACTTGTGCTAATACCACATAACATACAGAAATCGCATGATAATTGTATCAAAGAGCAATCGCACATAGATGGACTCGCGTCTGATTAGATAGTTGGTAGGGTAACGGCCTACCAAGTCAACGATCAGTAGCCGAACTGAGAGGTTGAACGGCCACATTGGAACTGAGAAACGGTCCAGACTCCTACGGGAGGCAGCAGTGGGGAATATTGGGCAATGGACGAAAGTCTGACCCAGCGACGCCGCGTGAGGGAAGAAGGTCTTCGGATTGTAAACCTCTGTTGTAAGGGAAGAAGAAAGTGACGGTACCTTACGAGGAAGCCACGGCTAACTACGTGCCAGCAGCCGCGGTAATACGTAGGTGGCAAGCGTTATCCGGA
>JAZNYH010000060.1:0-8060 GCA_045594305.1 Eubacteriales bacterium
TGTTCAAAATCTTCTTTCTCTATTCTACTTCGGTAAAATTTCAAAAAAAGCAATCGAACATTTAGAATATGAGGACAAGCCATATAGCGTTGAGGATGCCGTATGTGCAGATAGCTACCCCGTTGAATAACAAAGAAAAAGCTCTCGCTTAGTTGCGAGAGCTTTTATTATGTAAATTTATTATTCTGCTGAAATCACATAGAAATAAACAGGTTGAGCGCCATTTACAACTGACACCTCTACGCCATTTCCAAGTGTTGAGCCAAGACGCTGTGCAAAGCCCTCTGCGTCCTCCTCGCTTACATCCTCACCATAATATATGGTAACAAAGCTTTTTCCGTTTTCCTTTATCTTATCTGCCAAAAGCTCAAAGAGCTTATCAAGATCCTTGTCAGCAGACAATAGCTTATCGTTGAGAAGTGCGAGATAATCACCCTCCTCAATGTCCATATCATCAAAGTTAGAGTTTCTTGCTGCATAGGTAATTTGCATTGTATCAACACCCTTAGCACACTCGGTCATTGAAGCCTCGTTTTCCTCTGGTGTTGCACTCTCATCAAATCCGAGCATTGCAGAAAAGCCTTGTGGAACAGATCTTGTAGGAATAACTATTATTTTTTTATCTACAAGCTCTGCAACCTGATTTGCTGTCATTATTATATTCTTGTTGTTTGGAAGAATGAACACAATTTCAGCATCAACCTCTGCAACAGCTGAGCAAAGGTCCTCGGTCGCAGGGTTCATAGTTTGACCACCTGATACTATTTTGTCTACGCCAAGCTCTTCAAAAACAGAATTCATTCCTTCTCCGTTCGAAACGCTAACAAAGCCATATTTTTTAGAAGGTGTGCTTGGAGCGGTAGCCTCATTCTCAACAAGCTTATTGGTATGCTGAGTACGCATATTTTCAACCTTTACAGTCTCATATATACCATATTTAAGAGCCTCTCCCAAAACCTCGTGTGGGTTATTGGTATGAACATGAACCTTGATTATTTCTCCATCATCAATCATAACCAAACTATCACCCATACCATTGAGGTATGATTTAAGGCTTGATGAGTCAGAATCCATCTCGTGCTTTCTAACGATAAACTCGGTGCAGAAGCCAAATGTAATATCGCCAGTGTCAAATGATGCAAAGTCTGCCTTTTCCTTTGTTTTTGGAGCAGAAACAGGCTTAAGCTCAAGCTTTATTCCATCAGCACTAAGAGCATCAAGCATAGCTTGAAGCACGAGCAACCAGCCCTTACCGCCAGCATCAACAACTCCTGCCTTTTCAAGAACAGGGTTTTGATTTACTGTATTAGCAAGTGCTTCCTCTGCTGCTGAAATTACTGATTGCAAAACATACTCAAAGTTATTGTTTTCCTTAGCTGCCTTATCCGCTGCATCTGCACAGCATCTTGCAACTGTAAGAATAGTTCCCTCCGCAGGGCGATCAACTGCATTATAAGCAGCCTCTACTCCGCTCTTCAAGGCGTTTGCCCAAGCGATACCATCTGCCTCCTCGGCATTGATAAGTCCCTTTGCAATTCCTCTGAAAAGCAAGCTGATAATAACGCCTGAGTTTCCTCTTGCACCATGAAGCATAGCCTTTGCAGTTTTGTCAGCAGCCTCATCAAGAGGCATTTCACTTCCCTGTCTTAGAAGCTCCTCTGCCGCCTTTGCTACTGTCATTGACATATTAGAGCCAGTATCTCCATCAGGAACTGGGAATACATTAAGCTCGTTTATTTCTTCCTTGTTTTCTTCGAGATATTGAGCGGCGGTGATTATCAGCTTACGATAATCCTCACCATTAATTTTGCCATGTTGTTGATCCATATCAAAACTCCATTAACTTAATTAATCAATTCTTTCCTTACCCATAAAGAACAATGCAGTTGTGCCTCGTCCTGTATGAGAGCCTATTGTAGTGCCAATTGAGAAAATCTTAACCTTGCCTTTAAGTGCCTCAAATCGCTCCTCTATCATATTCTTAACAAAATCTGCGTCCTCTTGACAATCAGAGTTACAAATGTAGCATTTTCCGTCATATGCCAAGCCATTTTGAGCATTTTCTTCCATTTTTTCAACAAGGCGTTTAAGTGCATTTACCTTGCCTCTTACCTTTTCTCTTGGAACAAGCTTACCATCATTGCTTACATTGAGAACTGGGCAAATTTTAAGAATTGTGCCAAACCAACCAGCGGCACGAGAAATTCTACCACCCTTTACAAAAGCAGTAAGGTCTGACGCTGTAAACCAGTGGTGAACATTGAGCTTGTTAGCCTCTGCCCACTCTGCTGCCTCCTCGATAGTCTTTCCTTCATCTCTTAAATCAGCAATCATATCAACAAAAAGACCAAAGCCTGATGCAGCTGCAAGAGTATCAACCAAGATAAGCTTTCTATCTGGGAATTCTGGTCTTACCTCATCTGCTGCTATTTTAGCAGAATTGTATGAGCCAGAAAGGCCTGATGAAAATACAAGGTGCAAAAGGTCGTTTCCGCTTGAAAGCACCTCTCTGAAATGCTTAATGTACTCATCTACATTTACCTGAGAGGTTTTCGACTCTGCTCCCTTTGCCAATGCGTCATAAAATTCACGGGGAGTTGTTGTTTCAAACATATCATCAACATACTCAACGCCATCGAGAAAATACTTGAAGTTCAAAAATCTAATGTCTCTTTCCTTTACATGCTCAAGGCTCAAATCCATTGTAGAGCATGCACTTACAACAAAATTTTTCATTATTCGTTTTCCTTTCGAACATAGTAGAGCAACAAAATTCGCCCTTACAGCTATGATTTTAGCAGATTTTTCGCAAATAGTCCATAAATATTATATTTATTTTTCTCTACATTTCAAAAATACAAAAATAGAGTTCAAAAAAGCCACTCTACGCTTTGTAGAGTGGCAGTATGTGTGAATTATTCGCCATTTTTCTTGCTTCTTTTATGAATTGTTTCTCTTGCAGTCACCAAAATAGGATTATCCTTTTGACTCATTCTAATAGTTACTTTTACGCCAAAGCTGAGAAAAACTATAACCTGAATTGGGATTCCTATCAAGAAAATCATCCATGTTCCATACTCTCCAAGTGCGAAATATATGGAAAGAAGCATTGTCCATAAGAACATAGAAATAAACAAAAACAAGCCGAACGCCTTACGCCATGCACCGGTGCAGGAAATGCCCACAATCGCAATAGCGGGCAATGCGTAAATGAATATTTGCCATATGTAAGTATCACAGCTTAGGGCAATTATTACGAACACAAGCAAGGCAATACTCATAATAGCGACCATTATAATATTCATAACAAGCGCTCTACCTTTTGTGTTTATTGGCTTTTTCTCAATCTTTTTATCCTGCTCGGAGTGCTCTGTTAGCATATAATCAACGGTAACGCCAAAAAGCTCCGCCATTTTTTTGATGACATATACATCGGGTATTCCGTCTGCCCTTTCCCACTTAGAAACAGCCTTGTCAGAATAATTAATCTGCTCTCCAAGCTCGTATTGTGTCATATGATTTATAGTTCTTAGGTAAAAGATGTTTTGGGCTACTATTTCTCTTAGATCCTTTTCCAAGCTTCTTACCTCCTATACTTCAAGTTAGTATATCACATTATTAATAGTATATCATAACTTTTATTCTCCGTCAAGTAATTTTGAATAATTATTGACAAATCAACAATTGTATTTTAAAAAAAGATGGTGGAAAGAATGCTCCTTCCACCATCAAATTGTTATTCTAACGACACATCTACGCCAAAAATGTTAGCCAAGGAGCCAAGAGTTCCTTTAAGCTCTTCCTTATCTGCACCCTCTACGGTGCTATTAGCGTAATAATCCTCAATCGCAGATTTTGCCTCCTCCTTATCGGTTTCGGTCAGCTTTCCTGCTATCTTATATGGATCCTCAACAAGGTTGCCGTTTTCATCGGTAGATGCCTCATTTACAGCCTCTGATATAATTTGAGATTCAACAACAGTTGCGACAAATTCACCAGCTGACATGTCGGATTTAGAATAGTCTCCCTCCTCTGCTGAGAAAAGATTATCCTCCTCACTCGATGTAGCACCTTGAACGACGCCAACGATGCTTCCAACCGCATCTATTTCTTTTTGCATTTGCTCATCTGTCAAGTTACCATCATTTGCGGCAATCTGGTCAATTATTGAGTTAAGAGTGTTCGACATTGCGTGTGCTTCATCCGAGTTCATTCCAAATTCCTTGAGAACCTCTGGGGTGAGTGTTTCTTTGATTACATCAGCACTCTCTGGATCAACATTTTCAAGGATATGCTTTATAGCATCATCTCTGTTCTCTGCCTTGGTTGCAGTAAGGATAATGGCGATCTGCTGTCTTGCAACAAGAACAGTTTCCATACTTGCTTTTCTGTTCACAATTGATTCAACAAAATCAGGGGTTATGAACGCAAACTGTCTTGCACCCTCTGACCTTAGTACAGCCTCAAGAAGGAACGAATAGGAATCTCCAAGGAATACGCTTTGCTCTACCTTGTCAAGAGCTTTACCAAGAGAACGAACATCCGTTTGAATTAGGAACTTAGTGTTGTCGGTTTCATTAGGATCAACAGTACCATAGAAGGTTGAAAAATCATTTACAATGCTCGCAATGAGCTTGCCCTCTGCGTAAACAGTTTCCTTTCCCAATTCTTCCATTTGAATTTGTACTGGGTATGGAATGCTTGTTCCGTTTACATCGTTATAAACCCTATAAATATAGTTTTTAAAGGAATTAATAAGGTCGCCAACAAGTGGACGCATTCTATCGTTTTCATAAAGAGCAACGAATAGTCCACCCATAAAGTCCTCGTTCTTCGCTATATTCAATGGAGTGCCATTTGAAATATCAACAAATGTTCCCTCTTTTATACACAGGTCAACAATACCACCTATTGTATGAATATCCTCATCAATTGTTTGATTTGTTGTTTGTGAGAACATAACAAGAATTTTATCAAGCGTTGGCTCGTAATATTCACCAACAATAATTTTAGGAGCACCAAACACCTCTCCACCCTCGAGCCAGGTTTCGGCTGTATAGGAAAGAAGGCTTGATATAATTGTAGGAACAATCTTTGTGCTACCCATAGTATCGGCAATATTATCTACCGCCTCAACCTGAGCGTCACCATATTCTCTGGTTGGAACCTTTAAGAGAACAACTGCCTCTGAATAAATGTTAACAAGTGAGTCAATCTCCTCGCTTAGTGTAACCTTTTCATCCTCTATTTTCGCACTTGTAAGCGAATCAAAGAGCCATTTTCCACCGCAAGTATGTATTATTTTGACCACAGGGTTATCTGCCAATGGAGCTATTGCAGTATCTCTTGCCTGCAAGCACCCTTGACCAATCGAGTTAAGGGTTTCTACCATACTCGCACCCTGTGCCGTGTCAGCCTCAGGAGTCTGCTCTTCCTCATTGTCAAGCTCTACATCGAGCTCATCCTCAACATACTCATCAGACATAACCTGCACGCTTGATGAGGGTACCTCTCTCATAGATGCCTCTCCAAAAGCAAGCATTGTATTACTTGTGAGCATAATATATCCAATGACAGGAACTATAAAAACAGCAAACGAAACAAGTCGTGCTACTGCACCTACCGCTCCACCGAATGGGCGATTGCCACCACGATAGGTTTCTCCACCATTTTTGCCAAATATGGAGCGTGCAAGAATAAGCTTTGGAATTTTTAGTATTGCTGATACTGCGATGTAAACAACCATAAAAATTAACGGTGTTAACAAAACAGTTGGGAAAGCAAGTGCCATTCCAATAGCATTTGAATCCTCAGAAATTCCTATTAAGGTTTCCTTGATTGGGATAAGCGTATCCGCCATATCTGGAGATTGAGCCATTAAGGAATCGAGCATTTGTAACACGCTTTGCTCATCAACCAATGCCTTTGAAAGAAGCTTTGCGACAAAGACAGAAATAACAATAGAAAGTATAGCAACACCGAGGTCTATCAAAGACTTGTACAAGCCCTTTCTAAGACCCCTAAGCAAACCGTATACTACCACTACTGCAATAGCTATGTAAATTCCTATGCTTATGCCTGTCATTTTATCTCCTTTTTTCAACTCCATAAGTTGAATTTTTAAAGTAAATACATAGTTATTTTATCACATATAGTATATTTTTTCAAGAGGAAAAGAAAATTTGGAATAAATTCTGTCTGTTTTTTCAAATTATCGCATAATTATCAAAAACCTACAAACAATAACAAGGCAATAAATTCAAAAAGGAGATTTTCTTAATGAAGGCTACGGGAATAGTTCGTAGGATTGACGACCTTGGTCGTGTTGTTATTCCGAAGGAAATTAGAAGGACTATGAGAATTCACGAGGGCGCACCCCTCGAAATTTATACTGGTAAGGAGGGTGAGGTTATTTTCAAAAAATACTCCCCTATTGGTGAGCTTGCATCTTTTGCATCGCAATATGTCGAAACATTGCACAAAACCTGTCAAATGTCTGTTATTGTGACAGACAGAGATAGCGTTATTGCTGGCGCCGGTATTCCAAAGCGTGAATATATGGACAGAAAGCTATCTGAGGATTTTGAGGGAATTATTGAGGGACGCTCACTTTATAGCCACAAGCAAGGACATCAAGGCGTGTCTATCATTGATGGTGGTGCATTTTCAGTAAAATATGCCATGCCTATAATTTCCGATGGTGATGTTGTCGGATGCGTTGCATCTGTTTACTCTGGCGAGGATCAAAGTGATAATGCAACAGAGTCAAAGCTAATTCAAACGGCTGCTGCTTTTCTTGGAAAGCAATTCGAAAATTAAAAGCTCTCGGTGCAAGCAAATCGCTTACACCGAGTTTTTTAATATTTTCCTTGATTTGTTAGCAATTATGTGATAAAATTCTTACAGATTCAGAAAATCAAGAATACCGTTGTATATTCCTCTGGCGAATAGCTGTGGATTGTTAGCCATCAAATTCGCATCGTTTGGATTTGATATAAAGCCTATTTCCATCAGCACCGCAGGCATTGCTGTATTTTTCAATACATATAGTCCTGGGCGGAGCTTTATTCCTCTATTTCTAAGCCCTGTTGCTTCGTTTAAGGATATTAAAATATCCTCTCCGAGCTCAGAGGCTATTGATGGAGCACTATAAACCAGCGCTTCTGAGCCACTTGCTGACGAGGAAATAGAAGCGTTTGTATGTATGCTTATAAAATAATCCGCCCCCCACGAATTAGCACCATTTACCCTTGCTCTAAGGCTTGATGCATTAGATGTTCCGAGCTGGGTGCTCTCTGTTGGCCGAGAAAGACGCACCTCGAAGTTTCCATTGCTTCTTAGCAGGTCGGCGAGGCTTTGACCTACTGCGTAGGTTATGTCCTGCTCTGCGTAACCATTACCCTCTGCTCCCGTGTTTGGGCTTGACGGGTTATGTCCTTGGTCTATGTAAATTTTTATTGCCATATTATCCCCCTACTGATTTTCTGCTATTATTTTATTCTGCTTTTAAAAAGAGGTTACTATGAAGGATTTTAAAACAATTCAGCATATTTTAAGCCATACTCGAAAGGCTATTGAGGAATACAATATGATTGAAAATGGCGACAGAATCGCCGTTGGCATTTCGGGCGGCAAGGATTCACTCACTCTACTCTGTGCCTTAGCGTCCATAAAAAGGTTTTTAGACAAGGATTTTTCGCTTGTAGCTATAACAATAGACATGGGCTTTGAGGGGGCTGATTTTTCTGCAATATCAAGCCTTTGCGAGGAGCTTGAGGTTGAATATCATGTTGTTCCTACTCAAATTTACGAAATTATATTTAATGTACGCAAGGAAAAGAGTCCTTGCTCGCTATGCTCAAGAATGAGGCGTGGTGCTCTACATGATGCTGCTAAGGAATTTAATTGCAACAAGATTGCTCTTGGACACCATCAGGACGACATCATCCATACGGCCCTGCTGAACCTCACCTTCCAGAGCCATTTCGCCACGATGCCTGTCAGACTCAAGATGCGGAAGATGCCTCTTACGATTATCCGTCCACTCTGTCTGATACAGG
>JAZNYH010000061.1:0-13716 GCA_045594305.1 Eubacteriales bacterium
CGATATACTCATCTCTGAAGAACTTGAGTGTGGAGAGAACAGGGTTAGGAGCTGTCTGACCGAGACCGCAGAGAGAGTTTGTCTTGATGTGGTAGCAGAGTTCTTCGAGCTTGTCGATGTCCTCAAGAGTACCCTTGCCCTTTGTGATGTTGTCAAGAATCTCATACATTCTCTTAGTACCGATACGGCAGGGAGTACACTTACCGCAGGACTCATCAACAGTAAACTCAAGGAAGAACTTAGCAATGTCAACCATGCAGGTATCCTCGTCCATAACGATAAGTCCGCCTGAACCCATCATTGAGCCCTGTGCAATAAGGTTATCATAGTCGATTTCAACATCATACTTAGAAGCAGGGATACATCCACCTGAAGGACCACCTGTTTGAGCAGCCTTGAACTTCTTGCCGTTAGGAATACCACCACCGATTTCCTCAACAACCTCACGAAGTGTAGTTCCCATAGGAATCTCAACAAGGCCTGTATTTGTGATCTTACCACCAAGTGCAAATACCTTTGTTCCCTTGGATCTTTCTGTACCCATAGAGGTAAACCAGTTAGCACCCTTAAGAATGATTTGTGGAATGTTTGCGTAGGTTTCTACATTATTAATAATGGTAGGCTTGCCCCAAAGTCCCTTTACAGCTGGGAATGGAGGACGAGGACGAGGCTCACCACGATTACCCTCAATAGAGGTAAGAAGAGCTGTTTCCTCGCCGCAAACGAATGCGCCTGCGCCAAGTCTAATTTGCATATCAAACTCGAAGTCTGTTCCGAAAATGTTCTTTCCAAGAAGTCCTTCTTTTCTTGCAGCTTCAATAGCAGCTTGAAGTCTATTAACTGCGATAGGATACTCAGCACGAACATATACATAACCCTGGTTAGCACCGATAGCGTAGCCTGCGATAGCCATTGCCTCGATAAGTGCATGTGGGTCACCCTCAAGGATAGAACGGTCCATGAACGCTCCTGGGTCTCCCTCGTCACCGTTACATACAACATACTTTTGTCCCTTAGGCTGAGCTGCAGCAAATTGCCACTTTCTACCTGTTGGGAATCCACCGCCTCCACGGCCACGAATTCCAGAATCAAGGATCTCCTTGATTACCTCATCAGGAGTCATCTCAGTTACAACCTTTGCAAGTGCAAGGTATCCGTCAGTTCCTATGTATTCGTTGATGCAATGTGGGTCAATAACACCACAGTTACGAAGAGCTACTCTCTTTTGCTTCTTATAGAATGCAGTTTCGTTAAGTGAAAGGATTTGATCTCCCTTTATTGTCTCTGAGTAGAGGTACTTCTTAACAGGATTGCCATTTACAAGATGCTCTGTTACGATCTCATCAACATTATCAAGCTCTATTCTTGAATAGAAGGTTCCCTCTGGATATACGATTACGATTGGGCCGAGTGCGCAAAGACCAAAGCATCCGGTAAGAACAACCTGTACCTTCTCCTCAATGCCAGCAGCCTTAATTGCAGCCTCCATCTTTTCCTTTATTTGAACGCTCTTTGAAGAGGTACAGCCTGTACCACCACAAATAAGAACATGCTTCTCTATCTTGCCGTCCTTCTTATCAGCACCGGCACGACGGAACTCGATTTTGCCCTTGTAAGCGTCTCTTATTTTTGTAAGCTCTGCTATATTCTTAATCATTTCGTTTTTCCGTCCTTTCTCAGCCGTTGTACTTGTCAAGAATGCCCTTAATCATATCAGGTGTAAGTCTTCCGTAAACCTCTTCGTTTACAGTAAGTACAGGAGCAAGTCCACATGCACCGATACAACGAGTAGCATCAAGGCTGAATTTTCTGTCTGCTGTAATTTCACCGTTCTTGATACCTATAAGAGATTCAAGCTTGTCCATAAGCAAGCCTGCACCCTTAACATAGCAAGCGGTTCCAAGGCAAACTGCAATTGCATATTCGCCCTTAGGATTGAGAATGAATTGTGAATAGAATGTTGCTACTCCGTAAACCTCGGAAAGTGGAACATCCATTCCAAGTGCAATATGCTTTTGAACTTCGATAGGAAGATATCCGTAAATATCTTGTGCCTTTTGAAGAACTGGCATGAGCGCACCTGCTTGGCCCTTGTGCTCAGCAATGACTGCGTCGAGCTTTGCTTCTTGCTCTTTTGTGCCATTGAAAGCAACTGATGTGAGTTTCTTTTTCATAAGAGATCTCCTTCTGTATTGAATTTTTTTAGATTCGTAATTAAGCCTTGGTAAACTTCTCTATCTTGTCGGCAGCATCATCGAGATAATCATTTTCCATTAGCTCGATAATTCCCTTGTCGCAAAGCGATGCAAGGCGTGCGTCCATTGGAAGCTTTCCAATTATTTCGTAGCCATACTTAGTAGCTACCTCATTCACCTTACCATCTCCAAAAACTTGGATTTTCTTTCCACAATCAGGGCAAACAACATAGCTCATATTCTCAACAAGTCCTATAACAGGAATGTTCATAAGCTGTGCCATATTTGCAGCCTTCTCAACAATCATAGAAACAAGATCCTGAGGAGTTGTTACAATGATTATTCCATCAAGAGGCAAGGATTGGAAAACAGTAAGTGGGACATCTCCCGTACCTGGGGGCATATCCACAAACATATAATCAACCTCGTTCCAAACGGCGTCAGTCCAAAATTGCTTAACCATGCCTGCGATAACAGGTCCACGCCAAACAACTGGCTTTGTTTCGTCGTCTAAAAGAAGGTTTACTGATACTACATCTATTCCTGTCTTAGATCTTACAGGGAGCATATGCTCGCCATCCGACATGATTCTGTCGGTAAGACCGAATGCACGAGGAATCGAAGGTCCTGTGATATCCGCATCAAGAATTGCGGTTTTGTAGCCCTTGCGTTGCATTTGAACGGCAAGCATAGAGGTAACAATTGATTTTCCAACGCCACCCTTTCCACTTACAATGCCGATAACATGCTTTACAGAGCTAAGTTCGTTAAGCTGCTCCTTTGGTATTCCCTGCTGTCTTGACGAGCAATTGGCAGAGCAGGTCGAGCAGTTGTGTGTACATTCTTCAGCCATCTTTTCGCCTTTCATTTAATATAAATATTAATGACCGCCTATATTGTACTACAAAAGATATTTTTTTTCAAGTCTTTTGTGCAAAATTCTTTTGTTATTTTATGTTAAAATTTAATTTGTTTTAAATTATACCTATTTGTTACAGGGTTTTTGCGGTCATAATCAACATATACTGCACATGGCTCGCTCTTCATTATTGTTATAGCTCTTTTTACGCCCTTTTTCGCTCTTGTTTCGACATTTTCTTCAAGCATATTAAGGTATTTTCTAAGCTCTGGTGTGCGAATTCTCAAATGCTCGGGTAGGCTACCCTCACGATTTGTAGCAAGTCTATCAAGTGCCATACAATCTCTAACTCTTTCGCCATCAAGCTCAGGTCGTGCACAAAGATACTCATACACAAGCCTCGAAAGCTCATCAAGTGAGCGATTTTGTTGTCTTTCATTAACAAAAACGCCGAGCTCTGTGTAGAGCTTAAAGGGATTTTCGATTTTTTCATAGATATAATTTGTGGTTAGCAAAAAGCGTCCCGAGTTGTAAAATCTATCGAAAAAATCCTCTGTTATATGAAGTGCTTCAAGCTCTGCCTTGGTTAGCCATTTTGTTGATTTCACCTCATAGGGAGCGGACCTTGAATATTCTATTTCGTAATCCTCTGCTTTATTCCTTAGCTCCGAGCCATGAAGTAGCTTTAAAAAGCCCAATTGTAGCATATGCGGAGCAAGGGCGATTGCTCTATTAAAGCTTTCCTCTATGCTTTGCATATCCTCATAAGGAAGCCCTGCTATTAGGTCTATGTGAATATGAATATTTTGTGGCTTTAAGAGCTTTTTAATGTTTTCGCACAAGCGTTTTGTATTTGGCTTTCTATTGATAGCTCTCAGGGTGCTTTCATTAAAGGATTGAAGACCTATTTCAAGCTGTATTGAGCCAAGAGGAGCACTTGAAAGCAGGCAAATCAGCTCATCATCCAATATATCACCCTCAATTTCAAAATGGAAGCATACCCCGTTTGGAATTTCATCTCCATAATTATCTATAATGAAGGCAAAGAGCTCCTTTGCTCTCTTTTTATCCGCATTAAAGGTTCTATCAATGAATTTTATAGTTTTCGAGCCACTTTTAGCAAGGGCTAAAATATTTGCCTTTGCCTCATCTATATCAAAAAAGCGAACGCCTCCACATCTGCCAGATAAGCAAAATGCACAGCGATATGGACAGCCTCTGCTTGTTTCGATATACGATATTCTACCACCAAGACTCGAAAAGTATTCCTGTGTGTATGGAGATGGTGGATTTTCAAGAGGCTCATATGGTTCATTTTCGACCACTTCTCCGCCCATTTTATAAGCAAGTCCACCGATTTCAGGATACGCTTTACCGACACATAGCTCGGCGAATGGTCTTTCTCCCTCGCCCAATATCACAAGGTCTATAAAAGGATTTTTAAGCAAGATTTCTCTTGAATTATAGCTAACCTCAGGACCACCCAAAACAACTGTTGCCTTCGTTCTTTTCTTTATCTTTTCTGCAAGCGAAAGCACCATTTGCACATTCCAAATATATGTGCAAAAGCCTATTATCTCAAAATCATTTTCGAGAATTTTATTTAAAATGCTCTCTTCCTCTTCGTTAATTGTTCCCTCTACAACCCTGCACTCACACTCAGGGGCATATTCTCTTACCCCTGCAAGCAAGCACCAAGGAGCGAGCGAGGAATGAACATATTTTGTGTTTAAGGCACAAATTAAAGCCTTCATTCAAATCACCTCTATTTTATTTTATCAAAAATCAAAGGCAATTTCAAGGCTGTGACGCTTTATTTTTTACATATATAATTTATAATTATGCCTTGACAAACGACATTCAAGGTGATAAAATATTAATATCTATGATATTGAGAGGTATGCTATGACCGATTTACATTGTCATTCTCTATGCTCTGTCGATGATGGTGCAAGAAATGTTGAGCAAATGCAAAAAATGCTCGATATCGCATATGATGATGGAATTAGAGTTATTTGCTTTACTCCTCATTTCAAAATGCATCATTTCAGCTCTGATGACGAAATTCGTTTATACAACGAAAAAATAAAGGAGAGCTTTTCCTTAGCGTGTGAATATGCCAAGGAGAAATATCCGGACATGCTTCTATGGCTTGGAAATGAAATTATGCATCATCATGATATGTATGATTCTATTGCCGAGGGTAAATGCTCAAGGCTTGGAAATTCATCGTATGTGCTTATTGAATTTGTTCCGAGCACTCCATTTTTCGAAATAAGGTCTGCTCTTTCAAATTTAATGCGCAAGGGTATGCGTCCCGTACTCGCACATGCCGAGCGATATGAGGAGCTTGCAAAAAGCCTTGAGCGTGTAGCTGAGCTAAAGGAGCTTGGCGTGCTTATACAGGTGAACGCTTCTTCTATCACAAAGCTTAAGCATGGCAAGAGTGCTCGATTTATAAAAAGGCTTTTTAAGGCATCTTATGTGGATCTTATTGCCACTGATGCACACGACGCAAGTGAGTTTAAGCCTGTTATGTCAGAGGCAGTTGCTCTAATTGAGAAAAAATACGGTGCTTCTGTTGCAAAACGAGTTTCACGAGATGTTCCAAATTCAATTTTAGAAAACAAAAAATTTACTAAGGAGTAAAAAATGGATTCAACTAACACTGTTAACCAAACCGAAGAAAAAAGCTTCGACATACGAGATGTCGCCAACTACATTTTAGGTAAGATTTGGATTGTTATTCTCGCTATGGTATGCTTGGCTGTTATAGCTGTTATTTATACAAGCACAATTACGCCAATGTACACATCAAGATCTACTGTATATGTTACCAACAAGGGTAATGTATCTAACTCGCAAGGTCTTTTGACTGACATTAATGCTGGTAAGCAGCTTACCATTTCAAGCCCTGAGCTTGTAACTATTGAGTTCTGCGACTTTGTTGCAGGAGAGCTTAAAAAGGACGAGTTCTTTACCGCTTCCTTTGGTGATAGGGTTACTGGTAATGATATTTATCCATATTTGAAGGTTGTTGGTGACGAGGAGCTTAACATCGTTAGGTTCACAGTTACTACTACCGACCCACTTTATTCTGCATATGTTGCAAATGCAGTTGCTAAGAACTTCCAGCCTTGGCTTAATGACTTTATGGGCATTACCTCTATTAGTGCTGCTCCTGCTCTTCTTGCAGTTGAAAATCGCAATCCATCTAACATTCACACAGCAAGAAATGCTGTTATAGCTGCTGCTATTGGTGCTATTCTCGCTTGTGCCGTTTTGGTTGTTATTTTCATGTTTGATGATAAGATTAAGACACCTGACGATATCGATCGTTATCTTAACATAAGCGTTCTCGGAGTTATTCCTGAGATCGATTCTGAGGAATAAGGAGGAAAACGACAATGAAAAAGACATTTGTTCATGAAAACGAAAAGTTTTCCTACTATGTAAAAGAGGCCTTCAAAACTCTTCGTACCAACTTCCTTTTTAGTGGTAGCGAAATTAAATCTGTTCTTATCACAAGCTGTGTTAAGAATGAGGGTAAAAGTACTGTTTCTCTTGAGCTTGCAAAATCACTTTCTCTTTCAGAGAAAAAGGTTCTTCTTATAGACGCTGACCTTCGTAAGTCTGTTCTTTCAACAAGATATACAGACAATGAGGGTGAGGTTTTGGGTGTTAGTGAATATGTTTCATCACAGGCATCTCTTGATGATGTTCTCTATGCTACTCAGTATGAAAACCTTAACATTATTTTCGCAGGTGCTGTTCCTCCAAACCCTGTTGAGCTTCTTGGCTCTTCTAAGTTTGAGGCTCTTATGAAGGAAATGCGTGAAAGATATGATTACATTATAGTTGATGCTGCACCTCTTGGCGCTGTTATCGACGCTTCAGTTCTTTCAACCTTCTGTGATGGTGCTGCTATCGTTATTTCATCTGGCGAAATCGGTTATAGATTTGCAAAAGAGGTTAAAACTCAGCTTGAAAAGAGTAATTGTAAGGTGCTTGGTGCTATTCTTAACCGTGTACCTACCAAGTCCTCCTCTTATTACAGCAGATATTACAGAAAGTATTACGGTAAATACACTAAGAGCAGTGGATACGGAAAATACATTAACACATATGGAAATGTTGTTGATGAATATTCTGCTTCTCCAAAAAAGAAGAAAAAATAATTTAAGCAACCGCAAATCCCTGTGCTCTCACAGGGATTTCGTTTTAAAGGATTTATATGAATAATTTTTTAGAAAAATGCCGAGGCTTTTTTGACGGATACCTTTATCCTATATCCTTAGGTGCTATCGTCCTTATTTGCCACCTGCTTTCGCTTGAATTTTTGGCTATTTTGCTGATTTTCGCATCTGTTGCATTTGCGCTTGTCGTTTATAACGATATGAGGGTTGCAATTTCGCCTATTTTGTTTATTCTCTTCTCGTTTTCATTCGACACCTATAAAAGTGGCTGGCTCAAATCTACGGCATTTCTTGTTTTAGCAATAATTGCTATTATCCTATTTGTGAGTGGGGTTATAGCACACCTTGTAATTAACAAAAAGCTATCTCGCTTCAAAAAATTGCACAAATCACGCCTATTTATTGGCTTTGTAGCTCTCGCTTGTGCCTTCTTGCTTAATGGATTTTTCAATTTCAAGTCCTACGAGGCTATTAATTTCACCTTTGCACTCTTGCTTGTACTCTTTCTTGCAGTTGTATTTTTCTTGCTTTATTGTGGCATCGAGGAGCGTGAGGACACAATTGAATATTTAATATTCATTTTGTATGTTGCATCCTTGATTGTTGTTTTAGAAATGCTTGCTCATCTTGCCTTTGGCGATGTTGTTGAGGGTGGAAGAATAATAAAGGAAAGGCTTTTCCTTGGTTGGGGAGCGTGGAATAATGTGGGTGGTATGCTTGCAATGCTACTTCCTATCCATTTTTATTATGCCTCGACTAAAAAGCACGGCTATATCTACTATGGAACTGCCATTTTGACTTATATTACAATTGTTTTGACTCTCAGTCGCTCTTCTCTTTTGTTTGCAAGCATAGTTTCAGCAATATGCGTAGCTATCATTTGCATTAAGGGAAGCAACAAGAAAATCAATCGAATTATCACTATCTGCCTTGCAGGAATAGCGTTGATTGGTGTTATTGTGCTTTGGAACAAGATCTCAACTCTGCTTTCAAGCTATTTAAACCAAGGCTTTGATGACAATGGTAGATTCAATTTATACAAGCACGGTGTAGAAAACTTTCTCTCTCATCCTATATTTGGTGGTGGCTTTGGAAGCTGTATGGAAGACAATTTTGGATATCCAATCGATCCTAACAGGTATCACAACACCTTTATAGAGCTACTCGCTACCTGTGGAATTGTGGGATTTGGTGCTTATGTATTCCATAGATATCAAACTATTAAGCTTGTTTTAGAGAGAAAAAAGCAATTATCCGTGGTTTTCCTCTCGCTTTGTATTGTAGCGTTGCTACTTACAAGCTTGCTTGACAACCACTTCTTCAATCTTTATCCAACAATGTTCTATTCGGTTATATTGTGCGTGATTGAAAAATGCTCTATTACCGACAAGCAAAAATAAAAAAATGCTTATGGCGATTTGCCATAAGCATTTTATTTTTACTGAACTGCAACAGCTTGAGTGCTCTTAGCGGTAAATGTACCATTCTTGTACTCAAAGAAGCTTGGTGAACCGTTATAGGTTCCTACTGAGATTGTATACTCTCCAGCAGTAACATCTGCAGAAATGAGGGTTACTGATACCTTTTCTACATAGCTCTTTGGAATTGCAAGGGTAAGATCAACTCCTGCGCCCTTAATATTTACGCAGTTTCCGTACACATAGTCGGTTGTTGCTTGGATATTAGCACTAACTGTCTTATAAGCAGTTGTGGTTGGTGCAACAGGTGATTTTGTTGTAGAAATGCACGCTACAACGCCACCATTTACTGTAAATGTTCCACCAGTTGGAATATCAACCTTATCAAACAAGTATACGGTACCGCTTGAAACGGTTGTATGCTTAGCATCGATTGCATCGGAGATAGATATGATTGCAAGCTTTGCGTTTGCAATTGTTATCTCATTTGCGTTCAAGCCCTTGTCTGATCTATATACAGCGATAGATGTTGATGTGCCTGAAATTGCTATTGTGTTATCTGCCTTGATTGCACTTTCCTTAGTATCAAGGGTTAGGCTACCACCGCTTATGGTGATTGTGTTAACTGTTTTAGCAGGATCGGTTACATTCTTACCATCACTTGTAACAATTGCCTCTTCAACTGAGCAAATAGCAACAATACCATTCTTGATTTCTACCTTATTGGCTGCGTCGATACCCTTTGAGCTACCCTTTACAGAATAGAAAACTGATTTTGGATAGTCGTTTCTTGATACCTTGTGATAAACCTTATCAGCGTCACGAATGTATTCGCCCTCGTCTTGATTTTCCTCAAATTCAGCCTCGGTAACTATGTAAACAACGCCTGTTGTGTCGATTTCAATATCGTTTGCCTTAATTCCGTCGGTTTTAGAGGTGATTTTAACATTAGCCTTGCCAGCGATTGAAACGATAGCGTCAGACTTGATACCAGAGTCCTTAGAGGAGATAATCATAACGGTTGAGCCGTCGCCAACAAAGGAAACCTTGTCGCTTGCGTTCAAGCCATCTGCACTTGAATCAATGTTAAATCCGCCACCCTTTACGATAAGCTCGCCATAAGCATCGATAGCGTTACGACCTGATTTAAGCTGGAACTTTCCACCCTCAATCACAAGTGCTGCCTTGATATCGGTTACTGGGGTGCTTGTTTCATCGTAATCACCTGTTTTCAAGGCACTACGAGTTGAGTTAATTGTGAAATCTCCTGACTTAATTGTCAAGCCACCAAGGCCTGCTGTGTTATCGGTTGATTTCTTTTCGCCTGCTGCGTAAATTCCGTGATAGTTAGAGGTGAGATTGAAAATACCACCATTTATCAAAATGGACTTTGTGCAGTAGATAGCGTTTTTGTATTTAGTTTCAATTTTGAGCTCGCCCTCGCCCTCAATTGTGAGGTTACCAGTCTTTACATAAACTGTGCCCTTTTCGCTACTTGTTTGATCGTTGATAACTCTGTTATCAAAAATTATGTTTCTCTTGTCCTTGAGAAGAACGATTTTAAGGTCACAGCCCTTTGAGTAGATTGGTGGGAGTGATGCATCAGCAGAGTTTGTGATTTGTACTCCGTCGAGGATAAGAACAACCTCTTGGAGAGGAGCTGACTTATCTGCTCTTGAAATGTCAACCTCGATACCATCCTTTGTTGAAACACCTATAATACGATATGTGCCTGGTGTTGTAATCTTCAAGCCACCTGTTACATCAAGAGTTTGATCAGTTGGGTATGAGCTTGCCAAGTCAGTGTTACCAAAGGAATCAATGTTGAATGTGTTTGAATTGAAGCTTTGGTTAACATTCACATTATAATCAATCGTTGGGATTGCATCTGTTGTTGGTGGATTATCATCAGTAGGAGTACTGGATGATGAGCTCGATGAGCTGGATGATGAGTCCGTTCCGCTACTCGATGAGGATGATGACGATGAGTCTTCATCGCTACAAGCAACAATAAATGTAGCAACCATCAATAGCGCAAGGATAAGTGCAAGTAATTTTTTCAAGTTTACTTTACCTCCTGAGTTTTTTACATAATATATTTTAGCATAAAAATACACAATAGTCAATACTTTTGTTGTCCTAATTTTGTTTAATATTACTTAAAATGGGTTGAATCGCTGATTTTTGAAGAATTATTAGCAAAAGAGCTTTGAAGGGAAGAATTTTTAGAGATTGATTTTAACGATTTTTGTCTAAATATCTGCTCATATGTTCATAATTTAATGGTTTTTAAGGGGTTTTTGACGCTTTTTCAGGGCTTTTGGCGAATTTGCTTATTGGATTGTTATTTCATTATGTTAAAGTATGGTAGTAAGTTTCTTTTCTTATTGACAAAATCGTTGTATTATGATAAAATTAAGTATATGCTTTGAAAGGAGTGTCGCTATGAGGATTTCTCTTATCGTTCCTTGCTATAACGAGGAAAAGGCTCTTCCCTTGTTTTTTGAGGAAATAAAAAGGGTTAGCGCTGAAATGAGCGAATATGAATTTGAGATGCTTTTCATAGACGACGGCTCTAAGGACGGCACTCTACCATTAATTGAGCAGTTTGCCAAAGAAGATGAGCGTGTTAAATACATTGCTTTTTCTCGTAATTTTGGCAAGGAAGCTGCTATGTATGCGGGCTTTTGTAATGTAACTGGTGATTACACCGCTGTTATGGACGCTGATATGCAGGATCCACCCTCATTGCTTCCTGAAATGGTTAGGATTTTAAGCGAGGGCGAATACGATAGCGTTGCTACAAGGCGTAAATCTCGCAAGGGTGAGCCGAAAATCCGTTCCTTCTTTGCAAAAATGTTTTATAAGCTGATGAATAAATTCTCCGATACGAGCATTGCCGATGGAGCGAGAGATTTTAGGCTTATGAAGCGTGAAATGGTTGAGGCTATTGTTAGCATGTGCGAAAACAATCGTTTTTCCAAGGGAATTTTCGGTTGGATTGGCTTCAACACCTATTGGCTCTCTTATGATAATGTAGAAAGAGTTGCTGGTAAAACAAAATGGAGCTTCTGGAAGCTTTTAAGGTATTCTATTAACGGGATTACCAATTTTTCCTCTACTCCTCTCAAATTAGCCTCTGTTTCGGGTATTTTCTTCACCTTCTTGTCCTTGATTATGATGATTTTCGTGTTTGTAAGGGCGTTATTGTTCCAAGATCCCGTTGCAGGCTGGCCTTCTCTTGTTTGTATTATCCTCTTCATCGGTGGTATTCAGCTATTTTGCATTGGCATCATCGGGCAATACATTTCCAAGATTTATATTGAAACTAAAAAAAGACCGCACTATATCGTTGCTAAAACTAATAAGGAAGATGTTGTTAAAAAATGAAAAAGCAGTTGCCACACGAGGGACACAGAGAAAGACTTAAAAATAGATTTCTCAGCGATGGTTTAAAGGGCTTTGAAAAGCATAATATTTTAGAGTTACTTTTGTTCTACTCTATTCCGAGACAGGATACAAATGAAATTGCACACGACCTGCTTGACAAATTCGGTTCGTTAAAGGGCGTTTTTGATGCTGATTTCAATGAGCTTATCAAGGTAAAGGGTATAAAGGAAAATTCAGCTACTCTTATCAAGCTAATACCTCAGCTTGCTCAGGCATATATTTCAGAGGATTGCGATGATGAGGAAATGATTTTCGATCACGCTGATAAGATTGGTAGCTTTCTTACAAAGAAATACATTGGCGAAACAAAGGAAGTTGTTTATTTGATGATTCTCGATAACAAGTTCAGGCTTATAAAGCTTGTTAAGCTTGCCGAGGGTAGCGTAAACTCCTCACGCATTGAGCCAAGAAATGTTGCAGAAATTGTTTTTGCTTACAATGCTTCGAGCATTATTATTGCACACAATCATCCAAATGGACTTCCGTTCCCATCACAAGAGGATATAGAAACAACCTCTATTTTCACCACTATTTTTCCATCAATTGGAATTAATCTTTTGGAGCATTTCATAATCACGGAAAAGGGCTATTGTCCTATTATGCACGACTCAAAGCTTTTCTTTACCGATGATGAGCTCAGACTAAAATATTATTAATATATGGTGCGTTTTCGCACCTACGCCTCCATAGTTAAATGGATATAATAAACCCCTCCTAAGGGTTAGTTATGGGTTCGATTCCCGTTGGGGGTGCCAAAAAGCCATAGCATATTTTTGTGCTATGGCTTTTTTCGTACCCTCACGAATCGAACCCATCTCCAAAATGCCGAGGCATTTTGGATTGGGTTCGCATTTTTGACCAAGACCGTTCTCTGCTTGCAAGGAAAAGGTCGGGCAAAAATAGCTCCCTGTGGGAGCCTTCCCGAAAGTTGCGTGGTTCAAGCTCTGCCCTTTCGTGTCGAAAGTTTATCGGCAGAGATTCTTCCTCGTTGGGGGTGCCATATATAAACGCAAATAGTAATAGTTCCAAATATAATTATCTGCGTTTCATTAATTTTCGATAAAAAGGAGAGATAAGTATGTTTCAAAGAGTAAAGAACAATTATCGAGTAACGGCTATTTGTAAGAACGGCGACAAAGAAGGAACATATACTTTTGTTATAAGTTATGATGACGATTGGGGCGATATCGCATCCTCCAAGTTTTACAATGAGTTTGGTGTACAACCCAACGAAATGAGTTTGATATCTAGAGAAAAAATATAATCACATAAATTCATATATCGCAAGGCGGGTATCCCGCATTTAAGCAATCGAGTAGGGGCTAAATTGACGCAGTGACGGCATTTTAGCCCCTACTCTTATCCTGTTCCCTAAAGTATATATTTTTTGTCTATCTGTATTTCAAATACTCCATAAATTTCTTTGCGGCTATGGATAGTGCATTTTGGCTTCGGAAAGCAACGCCGATCCTTCTGAATGCAGGCACATCAAGCTCTTTAGCCACTATTCTGTACGGTATTCTACGCAGTATCAGCTCGGGAAGAATAGCAATTCCGAGACCTCCCTCAACCATTGACATCACCGCATAATCATCCCA
>JAZNYH010000062.1:0-6756 GCA_045594305.1 Eubacteriales bacterium
ACATCCGACTTCACATGCCTCATACCCAGCAAAGCTTCTATTAGATATAGGTGCTACTATCGCTGTCCTTTCTTCTCCATTTATTGAAATACTAATAGGTACAACACCCTTTATCATTCCTTCACCACCCACACTTGAATATGGGATATATCTCTTATAAATGTCTTCTATTTTTTCAATTTTCCTACCTATTTTACTATCAGCAGAAACTAAAATAACGCTTTTCCCCGAAATCGGCTCGGTTAAAAGGTTACCTGAATCGCATAATGCATCAATACGATATGAGTCATTCTTTAAGACTATATCTACAACAACGGACTTTATAGCTTTTTCATTTGAAAACACTCTGCTTAGTGCGATTGACGCAAGTATAGCTAAGCTTGCGACAATAAAAAACCTTGCACCTGTATATACGCTTGTATAGGAATAGCTTCCTATGTATTCTGCAAGGAGCTTGTTCAAAAATGAGTACAAGACACTCATAAGTCCACCAAGGACAGCACTTATTCCCCAATAGATTAGGTATATACCAGCAAGCCTTTTTATGCTTTTTTCCATAAATGCAATTACACACATAAAAAAGGATACTAAAACTCCTAAAATCGCTGATACAACTGCACCAAGTGGAAAAATAACACTCAAAACCCCATATAATCCACCAAGGCTTGCAGAAATTAATATTTTTAGCTTGTGTACCCTTCTTTTTAAAAGCACCGCAATTATAAAAAGCGAAATAAAATCCATGCTAAAATTTATCGCAAACAGTACATCTGCATAAATTTTCATCTTCTATTGTCCTCTTTTCAATTAACTACATTTAAATTATAATTCACATGAGCAACAAAAATTGTCATTTTTTGTACAGAGTGTAAATTTTCTTGCGACAAATTTTGCAGATTTAATCTATCTCTTGAATTTATAGAAAAATAATGATATACTAATAAGGAATTTACTTTAATTGCCAAAATCAAAAGGAGGCGATTGCGTGTTTGGACCACCAAGCTTCAAAAAATCATCAAATATTGAAAAGCCAAAGTCGTTAAAGGAAATGCCTGCCTTCATTTGCAAGCAGATCGGTGGCTTTTTTTCGAGATACGCCTATATTTTTAAGCTTGTCTGGGAAACGAATCCATTGATTTTATTTGCAATGGCGTTTTCTTCCCTCTTTAATGGTATTACACCTGTTCTCGGTGCATTTATCTCTGCCGAGCTTATTAACTCTCTCGTAGCAGTATTTCAGGGCAATACTGATGCGAATATTCAATTTTGGATTATTCTCCAATTTGGTTATTTTTTAATTCAAGGAATTGTCTCTACTGTTTACAATGCAATTATAAAAATACTTAGCGAGCGTGTTGTTAATCATATAAAGGTAAAAATAATCACAAAATCTCGTGAAATAGACCTTGCTCAGTTCGATTTACCCCAATTCTACGAGAAATTTGAAAATGCCTGCCGTGAGGCGAGCTTCCGTCCTGTACAAATTTTAAGCTCAACCTTCACAATGCTAAGTAATCTCATTAGCGTTATTTCGTTTATTCTTGTTTTAGCAGCATTTAGCCCTTGGGCGCCACTTGTTATTGTTGTTTTTGCCCTCCCTGCTGCTATTATTAGATTTATATATGGTAGAAAAAACTTCTTATATATGCGTAGACACTCCAAGGAAAGACGACTTATGGAGTACTACTCTGCCGTTATGACAAACAAGGACCTTGTAAAAGAGGTTCGTATATTCAACCTTTCAGATTTCTTTATTGGAAAATTCCAATCAACCTTTGATAGATATTACAAGGGACTAAAACGCCTTACTGTAAGAGAAACGCTTTGGCATCTTGCAATAACACTTGTAACCGCTTTTGTAAACGCAATTCTTTTCCTTGCTATTGCAAATCAAGTAAGCTCTGGCGAGGGTGGACTTACCGTTGGTCACTTCTCACTTTATTCAGGTGCTTTAAATTCAATTATTAGCTGTGTTGGAGCTATTGTTTCATCTACTGCTACCATTTATGAGGGAACGCTTTTCATTGATAATATGATTGCCTTCAACAAAGTTGAGGCGAAAATAGTGCCCTCTCTTGAAGAGCCAAGAAGCATCGAAAAGCGTGTTTCTCATACCATTGAGTTCAAGGATGTATATTTCTCATACCCAGGCACTACAAAGCAGGTTTTGAAAAACATAAGCTTCAAGCTTGAGGGCGGAGATACAGCCGTTTTGGTTGGCTTGAATGGTGCGGGAAAAACCACTCTTATTAAGCTTCTTACAAGACTTTACGATCCTACCGAGGGAGTTATTCTCTTAGATGGCAAGGATATTCGTGAATATGATTTAACAGAGCTATATTCTCTATACGGAATTATATTCCAAGACTTTGGAAAATACGCCGTTCAGGTTAGCGAAAACATCTGCTTTGGCGACCTTTCAAAGGGACTTTCCGAGCCTGATATGAAATCTGCTGCCGAGCAAAGCGGTGCTGATGAATTTATAAAATCGCTTCCAAAGCAATACGACACCTACCTTTCTAAGTTTTTTGAGGATGATGGTGCGGAGCTTTCAATTGGTCAATGGCAAAAGCTTGCTGTTGCAAGAGCATTTTATGCCGACTCCGATATTCTTATATTGGATGAGCCTACTGCTTCTCTTGACGCCTTGGCAGAGCAACAAATCTTCAATCAATTTGATAATCTCAGGAGCGATAAAACAACCATTTTTGTTTCTCACCGTCTATCAAGTGCAACAAGAGCTAATATAATAATCGTTCTTGACCACGGAGAAATAATTGAAATGGGTAATCACGCTGAGCTAATGGCTCTCGGTGGAAAATACCACGAGCTATTTACTGCACAGGCTGAAAGATACATCGCAAATAGCGATGCCACCCCAAAAGAATAAACAAAAGGAACAGACCGAAATGTCTGTTCCTTTTTATTTGTTATGGCTTAAATTTTCCTGTAACCTTGCTTATTCCATAGCCGTAAGTTGTTCTAATTATAATATCCTCTCTGTGCTGATCATAGCACTTTGAATTGATATTTGATATGTATACATAAAATGTATTTTCAGAAACCCTTTTTCTCAAATGGAGATAATCCAAAATCTCGTCAATAATGAACATCTTCTCCCTATTGTAAGCAAAAAATTTAACTATTTTATATTCTCCATCAGTAAGGAATAGCTTTTTACCGCCGAAATAAATATCCTTTTCCTCTTCATCAACGAGTATATAATTTATCATATCGTGGAAAAGATTATATTCTGTTTCCTTTTTTATTATATCAATTATCTGCTTAGGTGTTATTTCTCCATTCTCGTCAATTATAACATTTCTAAAAAGCCTTGCCTCAGGAATGCTTCTTTTTATTACAAGAACAGGAATTGTATTTTGTCGCATTAAAACACTCGAAAAGTATTTTATCTGCTCTACATCTGGTGAAATAAGCACCGTAACAAGAGGCTTGGCAAGGTATTCGCAATGCTCGTAGCTCTCTCCCCTTACAAATAGGTCTGCCATATACATTTTCTTACAAAGCTCTTGCCTTCTATATTCGTTATCATCAAAAATTAATATCATTTTGCACCTTTTGTAATATTTTTTCAACCTTCAAAATAGTATTTACTATAAACCAAATCACAAGGAGAATAAAAATGTTCGTTTATTCGTTTAAGGCATCAACCTTGAAATTTATAGGAGTTGTCAGCGTCTGCGTTGCCGTTCTTGTAGCACTCGTTTTTCTTGTTCCAACCTATTCAAGGGAAACAACAGCCGAAATTGCAATTTTAAATGAAAATATATCCTTTAATAATGTAAAAAGTGCCGAGGACGGAAGAAAATTCCTCTCACAATACGGCTGGACCACCGATGAGATTGTTGTTGAGGAATGTGAGGTCACAATTCCAAAGGAGTTTGACAAGGTTATGACATCATACAATGAAATTCAAAAGCAACAAGGACTTGATTTGTCAAAATACTCAAAAAAGACCGCCAATAGATATACATATAAGATAACCAACTACCCAAGCTATGAGGGAACGGTTTACGCTAATATCATAGTCTATAAGGATAAGGTTATAGCAGGGGATATATGCTCTGCTGATGCAAAGGGGTTTATCCACACACTTTATATGCCATCAACCACTACAAACTAATTTTACCATATTTTTCAGCAAAAGCAAGGTTTTTACTTGCTTTTGTTCTTTTTTTATTCTCTTTTGAATAATTTTGTAAGGAAGGTGGTGAAAAAAATGAGATGTGAAATGTACACCAAGCAATGCCCAGATGAAATACTGCTCTATATTCTTGACAAGCTCCCTAAAAGGCTACGGACAAGCATTTTTAATATGCTTGATGAGATAGGCTTTCCTCAAATAAGCGAAATTAGACTTCATAGCGGTACAAGCGTCGCCTTTATTGCCAATTCTAAAAATATACGGAGCGGTATTTACATAAGCCAAGATATGATAAACGAGGTCGTTTCCCTTTTGTGCGACGGCTCTATTTATGCACATATAGATACCATAAAGGAGGGCTACATAAGTATAGGAAACGGAATAAGAGCTGGTATTTGTGGGCGAGCAAGCGTTGAAAATGGTGAAATTGCAGGAATAAGTGATATAAGTGCCATAAACATAAGACTGCCAAAGCGAATTTTTCACTCTGCCGACTATCTATTTTCAATATTAAAGGAAAGCAATTTTTCTAAATCCATAATACTCTATTCTCGTCCTGGTGCTGGCAAAACAACTATTTTAAGAGAGCTAATCTACTTAATATCTGCCAATGATATACCTATTCGCCACGCCGTTATTGATTCGAGAGAGGAAATCACTCCTTTTATGAGCCATCACCTTATGTCATCTGACATATTTATCTCATATCCAAAGGGCTTAGGTATTGAAATAGCCACAAAAAGCATGACTCCTGAGCTTATAATATGCGATGAAATTTCATCAATGCAGGAGGCAGATGCGATATTGAAATCAGCAAATTGTGGCGTAAAGCTTATTGCTACCACTCACGCCTCATCATTTGAGGAGCTTTGCTCCAAGGAAATTTTACAAGGACTTTTTTCGCATAAAGTATTTGACTATGCACTTGGAATTTTCAGGAATATAGGCTCAAAAAAATACGAATTTACTTTAAACAAGCTATGATAAAAATTTTAGGCTCAATATTAATTTTATCGGCATCTATTTTTGCCTGCTACACCTACGAAAAGCACGAAAAAAGAAGCCTCGACTCATTAAAGGAGCTATGCTCCTTCATAAAGCATATAAAATCCAAAATTGAATACTTTTCTATGCCTCTTGACCGAATTTATATGTCTTATGAGGAAAAATCCCCTTTAATTTCAAGCATTATCGAAAATGGCTTTGAGAGCGTAAAGGCATATTTTAACAAAACTGAGCTTAACATACTTCTTCCATTTTTCTCATCTATTGGTAATGGCTTTAAAAAAGAAGAGGTTTGCTTGTGTGATTACACAATTTGTGAGCTTGAAAAAATAATCGAAAGCAAAAGCACCGAATATCCAAACAAAATAAAGGCTTTTAGAGCAATCGCTCTTTTTTGTGGCTTTTGTATGGTAATTCTGCTTATATAGAGGTTAAAATGGATATTTCATTGATATTAAAAATCACAGGAATAGGCATTCTCGTATCAGTAGCATGTCAAATTCTTTCAAAAAGCGGACGAGATGAGCAAGCTACCCTTTTGTCAATTGGTGGAATTATTTTAGTGATGCTACTAATTCTTGGCGAGCTTGAAACGCTTTTTTCATCTCTAAGAAGGATTTTTGGACTTTAAGATGGAAAATTTAAAAATTTATGGAATTATAATATGTGCTCTTTGCGTTTGCGTAGTATTTAAGGGCTTTCATAATGAATATTCTCTTTTTATTCGGCTTTTGGTGACTATCGGGGTTAGCATTGCCTCTCTTGCCGTACTTTACCCTGCTCTTACATACATAAACACTATATCAAAGGGTACTGCAATAGAGTCTTATATGCCAAGCCTAATAAAAGCATTAGGAATAGCCCTTGCAGTACAAATAACCGCAGACTCATGCAAGGATGCAGGCGAGGAATCTCTTGCATCAAGAATTTATCTTTTTGGACAAGCAGAAATTCTTATAATATCCATTCCAATTATTAAAAGCCTTTTTGCTCTTTGCTCTAATTTACTAAAATAGCCTATGAAAAAGCTTATATTTGTTATTTTGCTTTGCTTTCTTTTCGCAATACCAATTTATGGCGAGGAGACTTGCACGGATCAAATTTATGATTCGATAAAGGATGAATTTGATGCTTTTGAGAGCACTTTACCTAATTATATAAAGGATTTTTTGCCCGACAAGAGCCTTGAAGGCGATTTTTCCGGGCTTTTAAATGGTGAGACTGACCAATACAGCTTTCTTGATTTAGCCACAAATTATCTACTCTCATCGCTCCCACAGGTTGTATCAACCCTATCCTCTTTTTTAGCATTACTAATAATCATCTCAATTTTTAATATAATAAAAGCCTCATTTGCATCTGAGGGATTGAAAAATGCATTTTCCATGTGCTCATCAATTTGCGTTGCTATTAGTGCGTTTAGTGTAATTTCCACCTTATGTGATATGTGCGTGGAGTATCTTAACACTCTATGCTCCACTATGAATTCCTTTGCTCCCGTTATGAGCGCCTTATACATAATGAATGGCTCTATTACAAGTGCAGCAGTTTCAAATGCATCTATGATGCTCTTTTTATCAGTAATC
>JAZNYH010000063.1:0-10680 GCA_045594305.1 Eubacteriales bacterium
CTCTGCTGTGGACTTATCAAAGCCCTTAATCTCTATGCTGATGTCCTCATAGCTAAGTGTGGTCATTGTTACGCTAAAGCCTCTTACATTTGCAACAAGCTCTGCATCTGCGTCGATAAGGTCTGCTACAATTCCTACATCATCAGCATTAACCATAAGAAGTCCTACGGTTACCTTTTCGTCACTTAGTGACTCGTACAGGGTAAGAAGGTCGGTATCAATCTTATAGCCTGCGTTAATTCCAAAGTAGCTTGCAAGTTCGGGAACTGAGTAGCCCTTGAAGGTTATGATTGGATTTGTTGACTCATCTAATGCGTAGCCCTCAATAGCTGTGCAATAGTCAGCATTTTCACAAATACAGTTATATACGCCTGCCTTGTCAAAGCCGTTTGCGTATACAAGAGTTTTAGATATGCTATGTCCTTCAAAATCGGGGGCAACTGAGAATCCACACTCTCTGTCACAGCTTGCACTATCCATGCAGCTATTTACCTCTCCGAGGTCGTGCTCTCCCTTATGGAATGCATCGCAGGAATTATATCCATAGATTACATAGTCAGCGTCCGAATATGCACTTGGGTCAAGGGCGATAGCATTTAGGTAATCCTCGTAGGAGACGGTGGTTGCATTTAGGAAGTTGCCGTTGTTATCATACGACTTAGTTGTGCCATCTCTAAAGTTTTCTCTTGCGGTATTAAACTGCTCAAGCGTTCCACAATAGAAGAACTTAACATTTCCTCCACTATAAAAGGCATAGGAGGATTGATATGAAACCTCGGGCTTTGTTGCGTAGAAGGTTGCAGGAAGATAGTATTCCTTTACCGATGTGGGGTTATCAGGGGTATATGTAAATGAATGGTGGTCGTTTCTTATGGTTCCATTAGAGTTAATGTTTACAAAGTGAGTAAAGGTTTCAGGAAATCTAACAATTTCAAGACCGATTGTATAGCTAAACACATTGTTATTAATGGTTGTCATTGATGCGGGAAGCTGAATTTCCTTAAGCTTTGCTCCCTTGAATGCACCATTTTGGATTTCTTTAAGATTAGAGCCCTCATCAAAGGTGAGTTGGTCAAGAGATGCGCAGTTATAAAATGCTCTACCATTGTTATCGCTTTGTGAAAGGATTTTCTCAACTGATGCAGGGATATTTACCTTTCTTAACGATTTACAGTTGTGGAACGACAAATGGCTAAGCTCGGTAAAGGTAGAAGCCTTGTCAAATTCAACCTCCAAAATCTTTGTTGCTTGAACAAGACGCTCAGTGTTTGTCAAGGTATTTGGGCAACGAAGGAACAAAATCTCAAACTTGTTAGGAGTGTAGTCTACTCCAGCTTGGAAGTTTACAGCGCTATAGTTTGAAAATGCGGTAATGCCCATATCGTTTGGCATGTTCATACTAACTACATTTTCCTTGGTAGGAACGGGATACTGATCCTTCAAGGTGAAATTAGCCTCTTGAATGAATCTGAAATATCCGTTGCCGTGATTTGTGTAAACCGGGTCGGTCGAAATGAACGATTTAACGGTTTTTACGTTGCCTTCGGTTTTGATAACGTACCAGGTAAGCGGCTCATTGTTTTCTGTCCACATAGGAAATTTTCCATTGTATTCAGTAACTATGCCCGTTTCATCATCGATTGTTAACGTAAGGTATGTTTCGCCTGCCTCATCCTTATACGTCCAATCGGCCGCACTTGCAGATACTACAAAAAGACACATAAATGCCATAACTAATACTGTCAAAAGTAAGAGTTTCTTTTTCATAATTTTTCCTCTCTAAATTTGAAGATAATTTTACATTTACAGTATACCACGTTATAATATTAATTGTCAATACGCACAATAAACAAATCCCCCGCCCGAAATTTGTGCATTTTGCATAAAAATGTGCAAATTTCGTATTCTTCACTCTTCACTCTTCATTTTTCTTCGCAAAATGCACAAGTGATATTTTGTCCATATTAATCAAAAAGGAACGGGCTTTTCCCCGTTCCTTTTTCTCATATCTTATGCAATTTTAACTGTGATTGCGCACCAGCCGTTTTCGTGAATTTCTTCAACGATTTTAAAGCCGTTTTTAGCGATTGATTCGTACACATCCTCGCATCTTTCGTCGATTATGCCCGAAAGAATTAGGGGGGTTGTATCGCTCATAAATTTTGAAATGTCGGGGAGGAGGCGAATAATTATATCGGCAACAATATTTGCAGTTATAACATCATATTTGCCTGCCTTAACGCCTGCAAGAAGGTCACTAACGCCACACTCAATATTGATAATGTCGTTATCCTTTACATTCTCCCTTGCGACCTTTACAGCCACCGGGTCAATGTCGTAGGCGTAGCACTGCGAGGCTCCAAGCTTCGAGGCACAAATTGCCAATATTCCACTACCACAGCCGACATCGAGCATTACGCTACTGTCGGTGACATACCTTTCAAGAAGTGTTGCACAAAGGCGTGTCGTTTCGTGAGTTCCTGTTCCAAATGCCATGCCAGGGTCCATTTTAACAACGACCTCATCCTCTTTCTTGTCGTATTCTTCCCACATAGGCACTACAACAAGTCTTTGTCCTATCTTGATAGGCTTATAATATTGCTTCCACGAATTTGCCCAATCGTCCTCGCAAAGAGAGATTGTTTCAAGCGTACGCTCGATTTTAAGAGCATCAAAACGCTCGTTTAAGTACATTGTGTAATACTCGGTTGGCTTATCGGCAGGAACATATATAGACACAGATGCCACTGTTCTGTCTGCATTTAGCACGCTCTCATCAATAAGGTCGCCATAGACTCCGTCAAGTATTCTATCCTCAATATCAGAGTAGTCCTCTATTTGCAAGCCGTTTGAAAGCATACTCATAACGGCACAAAGCTGATCTAAGCTTTCGACCTTAGAGGTGACCTTTATTTGTATCCATTGATTATTCATTTATCCTCTTTTCTTGAAGCGATCAAAGAAGCTTCCCTTTTTTGAGTAGTTCTTTTCGCCACAGCTATCAGCAAACTCACGAAGTAGCTTCTTTTGCTCCTCGGTAAGATTTTTTGGTGTGTCTACAATTGCTCTTACATAAAGGTTACCCTTTGAGCCTCTGCCGTAGACATCTACTATTCCCTTTTGTCTAATTGTGAATACTGTTCCTGTTTGTGTTTCAGCAGGGATATCATATTCCATCTCGCCCTCAAGGGTTGGTATCTTTATCTTTGCTCCGAGTGCTGCCTCTGCAAAGGTCAAGGACACATCACAATACAAATCCTTTCCGTCACGCTCAAAAATAGCGTGTGGTCTAACGGATACCTGTACTACAAGGTCGCCTGCTACTCCACCATTCTTGCCCTCGTTACCAAGTCCACGAATTGTAAAGCTCATACCATCATCAATTCCCTTAGGAATATCCACAGGGTAGGTCTTTTTAATTCTAATCATACCCTTGCCACTACAATTCTTACAAGGATTCTTTATGTGCTTTCCTGTTCCGTTACACTCGGGACAGGTGCTCTCTGATTGGACTACGCCAAAGACGGTTCTTTGCTGTGTCATAACACGGCCAGTTCCCGAGCATCGTGAGCATTTATCGACACTTGTTCCCTTCTCCGCACCTGAGCCCTTACAATCGGGGCAGTTTTCTATTCTATTAAAGGAAATTTGCTTATTACAGCCAAAGGCTGCCTCCTCAAAGGAGATAACTATGCGAGTGTTTATGTCGCTACCATTCATAGGGCCGTTTGCTTTGCGTGAGCGTGATGAGCCACCAAAGCCACCACCAAATATATTCGAGAATATATCGCCGAAATCTCCGAAGTCGCCAAAGCCACTAAATCCACCGTAGCCACCTCCGCCTCCCTGCTCAAATGCAGAGTGTCCGTAGGCATCATACTTTGATTTTTTATCGGGATCTGACAAAACGCCATATGCCTCGTTTATTTCCTTGAACTTTTGCTCGGCATCCTTATCACCTGGGTTCATATCGGGGTGGTATTTCTTTGCGAGCGTGCGATACGCCTTTTTTATTTCATCCGCACTTGCACCCTTGCCAACGCCCAGTGTTTCATAAAAGTCTTTCTTATCTGCCATATACTATACCTTACTATATGTTAATAACGCACATTAGGAATTCGCCGAGGCGAATTCCTTGTGCCTTGTATTAGTTATCTGTCTTATCCTCAAAGTCAGGGTTGCCATCTCCTGCGTTAGGAGCGCCATTTGGATCGCCGTTTGGAGCTGATTGAGCATAGAGCTTCTCTGCGATTGGATAGAAGGATTTTTCAAGAGCCTCCATATCAGCCTTGATAGCGTCAATGTCGCCACCCTTAATTGTTTCTTTGAGCTTTTCGATAGCGTCACGAACAGGCTTCTTCTCGTCCTCTGTTGCCTTGTCGCCGAGGTCATTTAGTGACTTCTCACATTGGAAAATGAGGTTTTCAGCGTGATTCTTTGTTTCAACCGCCTCCTTAGCCTTCTTATCCTCCTCTGCGAACTTTTCAGCCTCCTTGACTGCCTTATCGATATCCTCTTGGCTCATATTAGTTGAGGATGTGATTGTAATGTGCTGTTCCTTACCTGTGCCCTTATCGGTTGCGTAAACATTTACAATGCCGTTTGCGTCGATATCGAAGGTAACCTCGATTTGTGGGATTCCACGAGGTGCAGGTGTGATACCATCAAGTGAGAAAAGACCGAGGGTTGTGTTGCCTGATGCCATTTCTCTTTCACCTTGAAGAACATGGATTTGAACTGATGTTTGATTGTCAGATGCAGTTGAGAATACCTGACTCTTCTTTACAGGAATAGTTGTGTTTCTATCGATAATCTTGGTGCATACGCCACCGAGTGTTTCAATACCGAGTGAAAGTGGTGTTACATCGAGCAAGAGAAGATCCTTAACATCTCCGCCAAGAACTCCACCCTGAATTGCAGCACCGATTGCTACGCACTCGTCTGGGTTGATGCCCTTGAATGGCTCCTTGCCGATAAATGCTTTGAGTGCCTCTTGAACTGCTGGGATTCTTGATGAGCCACCAACCAAGAGAACCTTGTCGATTTGTGATGCGCTAAGACCTGCGTCGCTAAGAGCCTGTCTTGTTGGCTTCATTGTAGCGTCTACAAGGTCAGCTGTAAGCTCGTTGAACTTTGCTCTTGTAAGAGTTGCGTCAAAGTGCTTAGGACCTGTTGCATCAGCTGTGATAAATGGAAGGTTGATATTTGAGCTTGTTACGCCTGAAAGCTCAATCTTAGCCTTCTCTGCTGCCTCTTTAAGTCTTTGAAGAGCCATCTTGTCAGTACGAAGGTCAATGCCGTTTTCAGCCTTGAACTGCTCAGCAATCCAATCTATTATCTTGTTATCGAAGTCATCTCCACCGAGCTTGTTATTACCAGCAGTTGCCAAAACCTCGAACACTCCGTCGGAGATTTCAAGGATAGATACATCGAATGTACCTCCACCAAGGTCGAATACCATTATCTTTTGGTTCTCTTCCTTATCCATACCGAATGCAAGTGCTGCGGCTGTTGGCTCGTTGATAATTCTCTTTACATCAAGTCCTGCAATCTTACCTGCGTCCTTAGTTGCCTGTCTTTGAGCGTCGCTAAAATATGCTGGAACTGTGATAACTGCCTCGGTTACTGTTGTGCCGAGGTATGCCTCTGCGTCTGCCTTGAGCTTTTGAAGAATCATTGCAGAGATTTCCTGTGGGGTGTACCTCTTGCCGTCGATTTCAACTGTGTGAGCACTACCCATATGTCTTTTAATGCTTGAAATTGTTCTGTCTGGGTTGGTGATAGCCTGACGCTTTGCAACCTGACCTACCAATCTCTCGCCTGTCTTTGAAAATGCTACTACTGAAGGAGTTGTTCTTGCTCCCTCTGGATTTGGTATTACAACGGGCTCGCTACCCTCATATACTGATACGCATGACTTGGTTGTTCCCAAGTCAATTCCCATAATTTTTCCCATGATAAATTTCCTCCATATATAACTTATTTTTTTATTATCTAATTTAGTTTGCGACCTTTACCATCGCATATCTTACAACCTTTTCCTTGTACATATAGCCCTTTTGGAAAACCTCAACTATCGTTCCCTCCTCAAGGCTATCATCCTCTACATGCATTACTGCATTGTGGAAGTTTGGATCAAAGGCTGTTGCCTCAATCTCGGTAACACCCATCTTTGAAAGAGTGTCCTTTACTCCCGAAAGAATAAGCTTTATTCCTTCAAGCGTCTTTTCATCGGTTGAGATGGTTAAAATTCTTTCGATGTTGTCAATTACGGGAAGAATACCCTTTATCGCATCAATGAATGCGTCGGTGTATATTCCCTCTCGCTCCTTTGCGGTGCGTTTTCTAAAATTATCATACTCTGCAAGGATGCGAAGATACTTGTCGTTTGCCTCGGCATATTTTGCCTCAGCCTCCTCGATTTTCTTCGTTGCCTCATCCACCTCAACAGCCTCCTCGACTACCTCGGTGTCCTGCTTGATGTCCTCGTTTTCGTTTGGTCTACTCATCGCTTCCTCTTTTCCTTTTGCCATTTGGATTTTTCTCATCGACGGGTGGTAGCATTGCAACCTCTGAGAGATTGTTTATTTCTGCTGAAAGCTTATCAATCGTTGCCAAAACCTTTGAGTAGTCCATTCTACAAGGTCCTACTATTGCAATAGCTCCTATTGTCTTTCCACCGAGCTTTAGGTTTTTGTAGATAAGGGTTGAATTATCCATTATCTTAACCATATTCTCGCTTCCAATAAAGATCTTGGTTTCGTCATCGCTTTCATCGATTGTGCTTACTGCCCTTAAAATATCGCTCTTATCCTCAAAGGTCGATATCATTTGCTGTAATCTATCGAGATTGCTATACTCGGGATATTGAAGCAAACGATTTAGTCCCTCTACCCTTACCTCTGCGCCAAGAGCGTTCATTGTTTCGTAAATGCTCTTGATTACAAGATTTATAAGCTCGGGTGAGCCAGGCATCTTTTCTTCCATTTTCATTATAAGAGATATATTGATGTCATCAATTGATATTCCTGCGAGCGTTTCGTTTAGGATAGCTCCAAGCTTATCAATCTGCTCTCTTGTCACCTCAAAGGGTGGCTTTATATTTTTGGTCTTTACCTCATCGGTAAGAGAGGTTACCATTATTAGTATAAAGCTGTGTGGGTCGAGGTACATTACCTGATAGCGTCTTACCGCTATGCTTGCAGGGCGAGGTTGGAGCGAAAGTGCGGTGTAGTTTGTCATTGCTGAAACAACCTTACGAGCATTTTCAAGTATCTTATCAATCTCTGCCTTTTTTACTGTGAGCATTTTGTCAAGCTCTGTTGCCTCTCTCGATGTCGCATCGTATTGAGTGACAAGCGTATCCACATAGAAGCGATAGCCAAGCTCTGACGGGATTCGTCCTGCTGAGGTGTGTGGCTGTTCAAGATAGCCAAGCTCCTCAAGCTCTGCCATTTCGTTTCTTATGGTTGCAGAGGAATACGGAATTTTAGCCTCTTGGGTAAGATATTTTGAGCCAACAGGCTCGCCATTCTTGATATGAGCCTCAATTATTGCTTTGAGTATTAGCTTTTTTCTTTCGCTAAGCTCAATGTAATCAGCTTCCATTCTCTTTTTCCTCCTCGTTTTTTGAGTTTTAGCAATCTTTTGTGTCGAGTGCTAATCTCTATTCAATAATATATCACCATTCATCGAGTTTGTCAATACATTTTTTGAAAAAATTTTAAGAATTTTTAGCAAAGTCGTATTTCGAGTGCTAAAAATGGACTTTGAAGCTCAAATTAGGCGAAAAACCGTCGATTTAAAGGCTTTTTTATTCTTAGCAAACTAAACCACTCAGTGCCGAAATCACCTTTTTTCGTCTAAAATCTTGACTTTTATTTATAATAATGATAGAATATCAAAAAAGCTTTTCAGGAGTTAATTATGACAAAGGCAAAAAATTCTATTAATATAAGAGCTCTAACATTCTTAGGTGTGCTGACTGCTATTGTTGTTGTTTTACAGCTCATTGGTAACTATGTCGCTATTCCTATTGCAGGTGCAGTTGTTTCAATCTCACTCTCGCTTATTCCTATTGTTATAGCATCTACTATGCGTGGTCCATTTGCAGGTGGCTGGCTCGGATTTGTTTCCGCTATGGTTATTCTGCTTTTCAATGGAGCAACCTTCTTCCTTGGATTAAACCCTCTTGGCACAATTGTTACTGTTATAATAAAGGGAACTGCCTCGGGAATTGCAGCAGGCTTTACTTACAAGCTACTTTATAGAATAAATAAGTATTTGGCTGTCTTTGTCTCAGCCGCTGTTTGTCCTATTGTAAACACAGGCTTGTTCTTTATCGGTGGTATGATTTTCTTCTCTGATATTATATGGGTTGTTGCGGCAGGTGCACTTATAAACTTCACCTTTGAGATTATAGTAAATCTCATTTTCAGCCCAACAATTGTAAGACTTATTGACTACATTGAAAAGAAGCACTAAGATAAGCAAGATATAAAAAACTCGCTCTACTGAGCGAGTTTTCTTTTTTAATATTCAAATTTGATTGTTTGTCCAAGCTCTGCACTCTTGAATGCCTGCTCCATAATTTTGAGCACGAGGCGAACCTGATCGTGAGTTACAAGCTGTGTCTGCTCACCGTCGATTGCCTTTACAACATTGCGATAGAAGTCGTGAACATCGGATTTTGGAATTTCAAGCTCGTATTCATCAAGAGTTACACTATCACGAGGTGCCATTGTCTTTGTAAGTCCTGCGGCTGTTTGAACAGGTAAAACATCGTTCTCGTGCCAATACTTGCACCTTGCAACCTTAGTCTTTTCTCTCCAATCCGTGATAAGAGCACTTCCCTTTTCAGCCTTCATATAAAATCTTGGGAGGGCAATAAAGTTATATGTGCCAACCTCGCAAAAGGCAACTGCTCCACTCTCAAAGGTGATGGTGAGATAAAATCCGTCATCAACCTCGTTTGTGGTTATATTGGTTATAACGCAGTTTATTGTGTCAATTCTTTCATTTTTATATATAGCATAAGCTGGTCGATAAGGTGAACGCCCCAGTCAAGAATCATTCCACCACCATATTGCTTATGGCATCTCCAATCAGATGGAATACCACGAGAGCCGTGTATTCTTGATTCAATTCTTATTGGCTTACCAATCTCACCACTATCTGCAAGGCTCTGCATAGCAAGGTAATCAATGTCCCAGCGTCTATTTTGGTGAACTGTAAAGAGCTTTCCGCTCTCCTTTGACGCCTTAATCATTTCTTCAAGTGCCTCGCTTGAAAGAGCAACCGGCTTTTCACAAACAACATTCTTGCCACCACGAAGAAGGCGAGTTACGGTTTCAAGGTGAACATCGTTAGGTATTGCTACTGTTACAAGCTCAACACTACTGTCAGCAATGAGCTCATCAAGTGAGGAGTATGCGTAAATTCCACGCTCGGTAGCAAGTGCTCTTTTGCTCTCATCTATATCATAAATACCTGCAAGCTCCAAAACATCGCTCTTTTGTGCGTGTCCCACATGCCAAGAGCCCATTCCGCCATAGCCTACAACTGCAAATTTCTTTTTCATAGTCTAAAAATCTCCATATCTGTATATATATTTTAGATACTATGGTAATGATACAATATTAGTTCCAAAAAGTCAAGCCTTAAAACAAAAAAATCCACCGAAATCGGTGGATTTTTAGGTTTATTATTAGTGAATGATGTACTTTTGTGTTTCCTTGTCGAAGAGGTGAACTCTTGATGAGTCGATAGCAACTGTAATCTTGTCGCCTGCTCTTGCACCTGAGCGTGAGGAAACCTTTGCGATAATATCGTTCTTAATGTTCTCGCCCTTGTTAGAGTCAAGGTTGAACGCCTCAACACCCTCAATTGAGAGGTAGAGATAAATCTCAGCACCCATAAGCTCGGTTACATCAACATTTGCCTCGATAATGTTATCGGAGAACTTTTCAAGGAAGATAGGCTCGTCGTGAATAAGCTCAGGACGGATACCTGCGATTACCTCCTTGCCGAAGTATGCTTCAAGTGCAGGATCGCTTGCCTTGTCAGCAGGAAGCTTAATCTTGTTTTCACCGAAGGTGATGTATGCATCAGAGCCGTCCTTTTCAAGAACTGCATTGATGAAGTTCATTTGAGGTGTGCCGATAAAGCCTGCAACGAAGATGTTAACTGGCTTGTCGTAGAGGTTTTGTGGTGAGTCAACCTGTTGGATAAAGCCGTCCTTCATAACTACGATTCTTGTAGCCATTGTCATAGCCTCAACCTGGTCGTGAGTTACATAGATAAAGGTTGTTCCAACTGTTTGGTGAATCTTTGTAATCTCAGTTCTCATCGCTGCACGAAGCTTAGCGTCAAGGTTTGAAAGAGGCTCGTCAAGCAAGAATACCTTTGGCTCTCTTACGATAGCACGACCGAGCGCAACTCTCTGCTTCTGACCACCTGACATTTGAGCAGGCTTTCTGTTAAGAAGTGACTCAATACCAAGTATCTTTGCAGCAGCCTCAACACGGCGCTTGATTGTTTCCTTTGGAACCTTACGAAGCTTAAGGCCGAATGCCATATTCTCGTAAACGGTCATATGAGGATAAAGAGCGTAGTTCTGGAACACCATCGCAATATCTCTATCCTTAAAGTCGGATCGTAGCCATGTCGTTCTGTGAGCCA
>JAZNYH010000064.1:0-6822 GCA_045594305.1 Eubacteriales bacterium
CCCTTCAGAATACACTTTAATGAATACCGCCGTCAGGGCTGAGACCCTTGAGGCAGGAAAACAAAAGGAGACTGCGTATTATGTGGAACTGTCCCAGCTGCGGCGGCAGCAACAGCAATGATTTTTCCTTCTGCATGAACTGCGGCACACCGCGCAAGCCCGGCGGCGCTTTCTGTGAAAAGTGCGGTTATAAATTCCCGTAACCCCAAAATCCCCTTTGCCCTATGCGCAGTGTCCTAAAGGACAGTTTTTCATTTCAACAGGAAATAGCACCTACCGACAGGAAAAGGACAGAGAATGTTTTTACACTCTCTGTCCTCTTTTCTTCACATATGCATATCGTGAAATATTTTGCTTTGCAAAATGTGAAATAATGTTCTGTCGAACATTGTGAAATATCTCGCTCTGCTCGACGTGAAATGAAATAAATCCCCTCACGCCCGCAGGCATTTCACTCGCTGAAAGCGAATTTCACGCACGAAGTGCATTTCACAAATCCCAGGTGGGATTTATTTCGTTGCGTAGTGTCCTTAAGGGCACTACGCATAAGCCGTGTCTGCTTATTTAGTTATTTCTTAAAGGTGTTAAATTTGTACTTGTAGCCAGTTGACTTGTTCTTCTTCTTTGAGAGAATGAAGAATAGCACAATGCCAGTGCCAGCTACCAATACACCGACAACAACGCCGAAGATAATCCAAGCAGTTGTGAGCGACATTTTTCCAAGAGGAATAAATCCGAGGAATACCTCACCGTCAAGCTTAGGAATTTGAGTCTTAGCGTCACGCCTGTTTGCTCCACAGATAGAGCAGTAAACTCTCTTGTAGCCTGTGTTCTTTACAGTAGGCTCTACAAGAACCTGCTCAGCCCACTTGTGAAGTCCCTTTTCGTCAGCGACCTCGTAGGTTAGCTTTTCAAGCACCTTGCTATCTGTTGCCTCACAAACGGTGCAACGGTAGAACTCTGTGCCGTTTTCCTTACAGGTTGGATTAACCTTTGCCGAGTCGTTTCTTACCCATGAATGCTCGCCAACTGCAGGGGTTTCCTCAATTGCTTCAAGATTACAACGGGTACAAATAGAAATCTTTTGTCCTGGGTTTCCACAGGTTGGCTTAACGATTACTACATCATCAGGATTTGTTGAGAACACATGTCCAAGAACAATCTTGTCACCAGCGGAGTATTTGTTAGAGGACCAAGTTCCACAGCCGTAAGCACAGCGTCTGCGATATTCCCACTCGGTAGAGGTACAAGCACCTGGTGTTGGCTCTGGATCGGTAGTAGAGAAGTCGTGCTTATTTGGGTTAATGGAAATCTCTGCCACAGTTTTATATGAGTCACACCTCTCGCAATACTGCCTTACCTGACCAGGTGTTGAGCAGGTTGCCGGGATAGGTGATGCCTTTTCCCAGGTGTGAGTAATTCCTGTGTTAGGAATAATCTCGGTTACTGTGTATTGATTACACTGAACACACTCGTTAGCTACAAAGCCGTTTTGTAGGCAGGTAGGCTGGTGAGTGGTTGTTTCGTACTTGTGGTCATAGTAAACCTTTCCTCGTTTGAGTAGAGCACTTGTAGAGGAGAAGGTCTCAAAAAGCTCAGTCCAAACAGACGCACCGATATTTGTGATTTGAACACCATAGAAGGTAGGATACTCTGTTGGGTGGTATTTTCTGTTGAGCTTGTAAATGAAGATTTCCTTCATTATCTTGTTGCTTGATTCGTACTTGCCTGTAAGGCCGTCAAGAGGGAAGGCGTCCTTCAATCTTCTTACATTATCACCGATAATAACTCTTGTCGCAAGCACATTTCTAAATGAGTTAGCTCCAACCTCCTTGGCGTTTACCTCGATTGAGTCGAGAATGAGCTTAGGAGTTTCAGCATCGTTTTGACGGAATGCGTTAGCACCAATCAAATCCTGAACATACTGAATACCTGTAACCTTAGAGAGGTTAGGCATATATGAGAATACGCCATCATTGATAACCATAAGTGATTGAGGTAGGTAAATCTCTTGGATTACTTCGTTTTTCGAGAAGAGGTTAGCCTGAATGCTTGTAGTTCCAAGAGGAATTTCGATACCGATAACCTCACTCTGCTTAAACTTTTCCTCTCGACCATCTGAGAAGGTGTAGGTAAGACCGGTTATACTAAATGAGTTTATACAGGTCCAGCCGTCTCCGTACGCAGGGTCCTGCTTAAAGCCGAAGACCTTTGTGCTTGGAACACGAATGGTTTCCATAAAGGTTGTCATAGTTCCGTTCACATCACGCTCGTACTTCAATTTAAGGGTGATATAAACGCTGTTTGGATCTGGGAACTCGTATGAGGATTCAACAATGCCACAACGAGTACAGGTCTTTGTATTTACTGCGGGAGAGGTTTGCTGAGGAGAGTTTACCATATCGGTAGTAAGCACGGATATAAAGCTGTGTCCAAATGCCTCACGCTTTACCTCGTAGTTACAATAGCAATCAATCGACTCGCCAGCACAGCCAGCCTCTGTACAATAAATGCAGGAGTATTCAATAGTGCCTGCGGTGTCACAGTTAACGCCTATTTTGGTGGCTACATATTTATGTAGACCGTTTGAGCCCTCGGGAGCCTTTGAGCAAGGGTTAGGAAGGATAGAGAAGGTGTTATCTCCGTTATTCTTAACTCGCAAGGAGATAGGAATAATTGTCGACAAATCTCTGTTAAAGGTACCACCGTTTATCTTGTAGGTAAGACGGTCGTCCTGCTCATCATCAACGGTTGTAACAAAGCCCTTAAAGTCCTCGGGAAGGGTGAATGTACCACCGTGGATAATTAGGTTTGCAATAGTAAAGCCAAGCTCACTCGACTCATCGTAAATAAGAGCGTGAGGAGCGTTTGGAGTAATCGTTATCTTACAGGTCTCGTAAAGGTGAACATCAACATCAAACAAGCCGTTTGATCGCATGATGTAAGGAGCGGTGATATCACCGTAAATTCTTACGGTAGGAAGGGTTGAGAAGTTAGATAGCGAATGTGTAAATCTAATAAGTGGAGCGTTTGAAACAATCTTTACATCCTTACCAATCCAAATACGCTGAGCGCCGTCGCCCCAGCCGTGAGCTCTTGTGGTGAAGAATGCACCCTCAAGAGGCTTGGTAGAGGTAAAGTTGATAGTTCCTTGTCCAACAAAAATCATACCTGTTCTTTGGTCACCTGATGCATAATCACGACCGTAGGTGTTGATTGTGTGACCGTTGAGGTCGAGAACGCCTACTGCACAGCCACCCCAGTTACCTTGAATGTTTTGGTTGTTAAGATTGATATCGGCGGTGAGCCTTGCATAGTTCCAGAAGGAGCCGTCATCTGTATCGTTAAGGTATGCCTTGAGCTCTGATGCCGAGCCAATATTCTTACCAACTGCGATATAGAGAATGGTGTTACGGTTCATAGTAATCTTAGAGCCCTTTGCATAGAAAACTCCGTCATCGGAGAACCAGCCAAGGAAGCTCTCGCCACCACTGAGCGAGCCACTACATTGAGTAGAGGATACAGTAACCTCAGTGCCGGCCTCATATGTACCAATAGCACTATGGTCGTGATTCTCGTTTGTACACATATTATCACCTATTTGATAGGTAAGCGTGTATTTTTTGACTGTCGGAGTGCCCTCCTCTGCTGAAATAAGATTTATTGCCAGAGCACAAAGCAGTGCCACGACAAGTATAGTTAGTAATAGCTTTAACGGTTTTCTCATGATATCTCCTTATTTATCCCGTGAGCAAGCGCCCGTTGTAATTTTTAAGTCATTTTAACCAAAACCACGCCCAAAAAAGAGTATAGTTATGGCATTTTACATAATTTATTATACTATATAAGAAATGATTTGTCAAGGCTTAACAAATAAATAAAAAATATACGCCCAAAATAAACAAAAGGCGGTCATAGTATTGACAAAATGCGATTTTTAGTGTAAAATAGGTTAGATTATAATGGCTTAGTGTTTGCCAATTCAAAATAGGCGGAGCTAAGCAAGAAGCTTTTGAAAGGGAGGTGCTTTGGATTATGAGGTCAGCAACACAAATGGATAGATTTGCTCTCGACCACGGATTTGTATACAACAATAAAAGCGCAATTAAGCATTTTGAAGTAATTCAAAAGCATCTAATGAGGGACGAAAATGTTTTGCTCGCCCTTGCGCCCTGTGGAATTTACAATGGTGGGGCAATGGTTATGAATGGAATTTGTGCAGTTGCCTTCACCGATAGAAGGCTTATATATGCTCAAAAGGGAATTTTCGGAGCAGAGCCTGTCAAGATTGTCAGCCTTGATAATGTAAACGATGTCGAGAAGGATACCTTCGGCTTGTTTGACGGCAAGGTTTGTATTGATACCTTGAAGGAAAATGTCCGCCTAAATTTCTCAAAGCTTCAATTGAACGATGTGTTCTTGGCAATTGTTGAGGTGCTCAATGTCTACAAAAAGCGTAACGAGGAAATAATTTTACCCGTTATCGAGGAGATAGAGCAATGGAAGCGACTATACGACAGAAAGATAATAACCAAGAAGGAATTTGATGAAAAGAAAAAACAGCTCCTTGGACTATAAAAGCCGAGAGCTGTGTCTATAATTCGCTATATTTTCAACCAAAATCTAAAATCCAAGTAAACAAAAAAGGACGAGCACGCTCGTCCTTTTGTTGCTTTTAGTTCTTTTTCTTTGGCTTTGCAACAGATGCGTAGATTATAGTATAAACTGCAAGAATAGCAAGCGAGGCAACAAGCACCCACTCGAACTGATTTCTTGAAATAATAGGTCTTACAAAGAGCCAAGTGCCAAGGGTGATAAAGAGAATGTATACCACAACCTTCCACACAGGGTGGCGTACAGAGCGAGAAATGCTTGCTCCAAGTAGCTCATTTGCACCCCTTAGCCAAAGAGCCACGCCAAGAACCATACAAGGCTCTTTAATTGTAAATATTGTCACAAAATACGACAAAAGACAGCTAAGTGCGATAAGAGCGAGAATAACGATTTCGACAATAGTTAGAATTTGTATTGTGCCACGAGCGCTTGACGCCCTCTTGAAAAGGCATAAAACAATGTAGTAAATCAAGGAAAAGGCGATAAGAACATCAAAAATCTTTGCTCCCCAGCCCTTGAAGAATACATCTGTTCCCGACCAAATGGGGGCAACCATAACTGCCAAAAGTGCAATTAGGATACCGAGGACATAAAATGCCCAAAAAAACTTAGTTTTTTTAGCGTTAATAATTTTCATAAGAGCTCCTTAAAAAGACAAATTTCGCATATTTATTTTACCAAAAAGTAAGCACCTTGTCAAGATAGTTAAAATATATTCATCTTACTTCTTGACAAAATATAAAGTGCGTGCTAAAATATATACGATTTTATATAAGAATATATAGACCGAAAGGAATTTTTTGATATGAAGTGGACATCATTAAACAATTTAAGAGAGAAATATCTTTCATTCTTCGAGAGCAAGGGACATCTTCGCCTGCCCTCATTCTCGCTCGTTCCTAATAACGACAAATCACTTCTTCTTATAAACTCAGGCATGGCACCAATGAAGAAGTTCTTTACAGGCGAGGTAATTCCACCAAGAAATAGGGTTACCACCTGCCAAAAATGTATTCGTACTCCCGACCTTGAAAGAGTAGGACATACAGCACGCCACGGCACATTCTTTGAAATGCTTGGTAATTTCAGCTTTGGCGACTACTTTAAAAACGAGGCAATTGAGTGGGCTTGGGAGTTTCTTACAAGGACACTTGAAATCCCCTCAGACCTTCTTTGGCCATCAATCTACGAAAACGATGAGGAGGCATACGACATTTGGGCAAACAAGATTGGCGTAAATCCTGCTCATATCGTTCGCCTTGGCAAGGCTGATAACTTCTGGGAGCACGGACAAGGTCCATGTGGCCCCTGCTCAGAGATTTACTTTGACCGTGGAATAAAGTACGGCTGTGGCTCACCTGATTGTAAGCCTGGCTGTGATTGTGATAGATACATGGAAATTTGGAACAATGTATTCTCACAATTCAATAATGACGGAAACGGCAACTATACCGAGCTTGCACAAAAGAACATTGATACAGGTATGGGACTTGAAAGACTTGCATCTGTTGTTCAAGATGTTGATTCAATCTTCGATGTAGATACAATCAGAGCTCTTCGTGACAAAGTATGTGCATTTGCGAATGTAGAATACAAGACAGATGAAAACAAAGACGTTTCAATCCGTCTTATTACAGACCATATCCGTTCTGCAACATTTATGATTTCAGATGGTATCATGCCTACAAATGAAGGTAGAGGATATGTTCTTCGTCGTTTAATCAGACGTGCAGCACGTCACGGACGTCTTCTTGGAATCGATGGAAAATTCCTTGCTAAATTAAGTGAAACAGTAATCGAAGGTTCAAAAGACGGATATCCAGAATTAGATGAAAAGAGAGACTTTATCTTCAAAGTGTTAACACAAGAAGAAGATAAGTTTAACAAAACAATTGACCAAGGTTTAAGCATTCTTGCTTCTATGGAAGAAGAGTTAAAAGAAGCTGGCCAGACAATGCTTTCAGGGGAAAACGCATTCAAGTTATATGACACATACGGATTCCCATTAGATTTAACAAAAGAAATCTTAGAAGAAGCAGGTTACACGATTGATGAAGCTGGTTTCAAAGCAGCGATGGAAGAACAAAGAGTAAAAGCTCGTACAGCTCGTAAAGTTACAAACTACATGGGCGCTGATGCTACTGTATATGATGAAAGCGATGCTGCTGTTACATCAACATTTGTAGGATATGACTACCTTGTATATGA
>JAZNYH010000065.1:0-5926 GCA_045594305.1 Eubacteriales bacterium
AAGCGGTCTTAGGAAGACAAGAGAGACTAACAACTCCTTGGCTCACAGAACGACATGGCTACGATCCGACTTGAAGGAAAATTAAATGCCAAAAGAAATAGCCGTTTCCCTTTGGGAACATACAAAAGAGGAAGCAGCCAAGCTTCCTGATGGAACAACTATGCTAATCTATAACCCTATTACAAACGATTATAAAATTGAACATGCAGGCAAGCACAGCTTGGCAAGAGACAAGCATGCCGTTCCTCAGCTCAAATATTTCACTTTTGAGGAGGTAAAGAGTGAGCACTGACGAATTAGTTGTCGATAATTTTGCAGGTGGAGGAGGAGCTTCCACTGGCATTGAAATGGCAATAGGCAGAAGCGTTGATATCGCTATCAACCACGACCCAGCTGCTATTGCAATGCACAAGGAAAACCACCCCAAATCAAAACACTATTGTGAGGATGTATTCGACGTTGACCCAATTGAAGCATGCAATGGAAAGCCTGTTGCTCTTGCCTGGTTCTCTCCTGACTGCAAGCATTTTTCAAGAGCCAAAGGCGGTAAGCCTGTAGATAAAAAAATTAGAGGGCTTGCTTGGATTGTTCTTAGATGGGCGTACCTTGTGCGCCCTCGCGTTCTAATGATGGAAAATGTGCCCGAAATTGTAACATGGGGCCCTCTCGGAGAAGATAATAAACCATTAAAAGATAGGTTGGGCGAAACCTTTGATGGCTTTCTCGCTGCTCTGTCACGCATTGGACTGCCACGTGAACACCCTGCTTTTAAAGAAATGTGCGATACACTTGGTATCTCTCCCGACTCTGATATGGCAAAAGCCTGCGAAGAAGGTCTTGGCTATGTAATTGAGTATCGAGAAATTAAATCATGCGACCTTGGTGCTCCTACAACTCGCAAACGATTTTATATGATAGCACGATGTGATGGCGCACAAATTATATGGCCAGCTCCTACGCATGGGGACAAGCACACTGAAGAGGTTAAATGTGGCAAGCTCCTTCCTTATCGAACAGCAGCTGAGTGCATAGACTGGTCAATTCCGGCAAAAAGCATTTTCGAACGAAAAAAACCTCTTGCAGAAAAAACACTCCGCAGAATTGCAAAAGGCATACAAAAATTTGTAATTGATAATCCAAATCCATTTATTATTCATTACAAATTTGAAAATGAGCCCGAAAGTATTGATAAGCCTCTCTCTGCTATCACGGCCGTAAATGGTCATTATGTAGTAACACCAACTATTATGTGTAACAATACAGGCAATCAGGGAGCAAGTGTAGATTCTCCCTGCCCTACTATTACCACTGGAAACAGAAATTACGTGGTTGCACCTTCAATCGTTCCTATTGGATATGGAGAACGAAAAGGACAAGAGCCTCGCGTCAATGATGTAAAAGACCCTCTCGGCACAATCGTTTCAAGTGGTAAACATTATCTCTCAATGCCTATTTTAACAACCTTTAACCAAAACAGCAAGGGCCAAACCGTTGAACGTCCTCTTGATACTGTTATGGCAGGCGCCACTCGTTTTGGAGTAGTTGCACCAACCATTATTCAATATCATTCAGAGCAAAAGGATAACGAGGTAAGAGGACAAGACATCTGCAAGCCACTCGATACAGTTGATACGTCGAATCGCTATGCCCTCTCTGTTGCTAACATTATGAAAAACTATGGAGGCAATTATAAGGGTGCAGGAAGCTCTGTAGATGCACCACTTGATACAGTAACTGCTAAAGACCACAACTCTTTAGTAACAGCTCATATCTTGACTATGCGTAAAAATATGGATGGCCAACCAATGGACGAGCCATTAACAACTATCGCATGCAGCGGTGCACACCATGCAGAGGTACAAGCGTTTTTGGTAAAGTATTTTTCAAACGGACAGCCAAAGCCTGTAGATGAACCACTCGACACAATTACAACTAAAGACCGTTTTGCAGTTATCACTATTCACGGCGAAGAGTACATAATCACGGATATTAAGATGCGCATGCTCCAACCAAGAGAACTATTTAATGCTCAAGGGTTCCCCATGGACTACATAATTGATAGAGCTGGAGGCAAGTCCTACCCAAAATGTGAGCAAGTTAAGCGTTGCGGTAACGCAGTAACACCTGACGTTCCCAAAGCCTTAGTTCAAGCAAATCTTCCCGAATTATGCAGAGCAATATAGGAGATGCATCAATGAAAGCAATTTTAAAATACCCAGGTGGAAAGTGGCGCATAGCCGAGTGGATAATTTCTTTTTTTCCCGAGCACAAGGTGTATCTTGAGCCCTTCTTCGGTTCGGGCGCGGTGTTTTTCAAAAAACAGCCCTCATATATAGAAACCATTAACGATATAGATGGTCAAATTGTTAATTTGTTTAAAGCCTGTAGAGAGCACCCAAAAAAGCTTGCAAGGTTAATAAACTTAACTCCTTTTTCACGGGAAGAATTTGAGAGCTGTTATTCTCCTTCAAAAAATTCTATTGAGCAAGCTCGGCGCACAATAGTAAGATTTCATCAATCATATGGCTCCTCAAATAGCAATGAAAAGAGCTGGAAAAATGTTCAAGTGGCAGGTGGACCACGCTGTGCTACACTATGGAATTACTTGCCAAATTGTGTTGTGGAATGTTGCAACAGGTTAAAGGATGCACAAATTGAAAACATTGATGCCATAGAGTTAATTAAACGATATGACAGCAATGACACTTTAATATATTGTGACCCTCCTTACCTTCCCGAGCTTAGACGTGCAAATCTATATAAGCACGAATTTTCGCTTAATCAGCACAAAGAGCTCCTTGCCGTAATTAAAAAAAGTCATTCGAAAATTATACTGAGTGGCTACGACAACGAGCTTTACAATTCCGAGCTTAAAGGATGGCACACGTCCGAAATAGAAACAACTGCACAAGCTGGAGTAAAAAGAATGGAAAAAATATGGTGCAATTTTCCAATTACTGAGCAATTATCAATCGAAATATAATTTATTATATGCACAAATGTTCATGCTTTAATAGAAAGTGAGGTATTATGCCCCTACGACTAACTGAGGAAGAATATAACCGCCTTTTCAAAAGAAAGGCTCCCTTGTGCAAAGGGAGCTCCGCCAAAGGCGGTGAGGGATTGAAGAAAAACAAATACAACGCCAAAAAGGTGCTCCTTGACGGTGAACTATTTGACTCTCAGCACGAGGCCGACAGATACACCGATTTAAAGCTTATGCTTCGTGCCGGCGAGATAACCGACCTTAAGCGCCAAGTCAAATATGTTCTCATCCCTGCCAAGCGTGAGCCTGACAAAATAGGCCCTCGTGGAGGAATTAAGAAAGGCAAGGTTATCGAGCGCGAGACCTACTATAAAGCCGACTTTGTTTATAAGACCAAGGACGGTACCGAAATTGTTGAGGATGCCAAGGGCTACCGTGAAAAGAGCTATAAGCTCAAAAGAAAGCTTATGCTCCAGGTCCACGGCATAAGAATCAAGGAGGTGTAATGATATCATGATATCAGAAGAAATACAAAGCATCAAATATCAATTCATAAGGAAAGAGGATATGGAAAAAACCTTTATTATTACATATCTTGCCTTCTCCGAGCGAGAAAGGCAAATCAAAATCAAAGCGCCATCTAAGTACAGCGCAAAGCAAAAATTCTATTTACTGCATCCAAAATACCAAATTTTAAGAATTGAGGAAAAAGAAAATGACTGAAATTGACACACTAACACTTGAAATAATGAAGCACACCGCAATTTGCGACGTTGAAACCGCACAAGAAACAGCCGAAATACTCATAAATACCCTCGGCTACCATAAAAAGATAGAAAAAATCTCTCCCTTGGCTATTATTTTAGCTAAGGACCTTGACTCCTCTGCCCCCTCCTGCTGCGACATCAATTGTGAAGAGTGCAGACACAGAGAATTCCAAGGAAAAAAAGGCGAACCACCTTGCGCTATGGTCAAGCACGCAGAAGCCTTAATCACCCTCGGCTGGACTAAGGAGATAAAGAATGAACCCACTAATTAAGACTCACGAGAGCTACAACAATTATTACAAGCAATATAGAGCCTCATGGTGCCGAAAAACAGGCTTGCCAATGTATTCGCGCAAGGAATTTGAAACCATCGAAAAGGAAGGCTTATACACCATCACACGCGCTAAAAGGTGCAAGGTACAAATAGACACTACAAAAGTGTGTGCCTGGTACCGCAGATTAAATGGCTATGTGCCTATGTTTAAGGAGGTAGTCAATGAACAGATATAATGCTCAAATTCTAAACGATAAAGGCGAATATCATTTGCAATTTGAAACAGATAACAAAGAGCATTTTGATGCGGTAGAAAAAATGGCACAAAGATGTATAGACAACAAACCCCTAACTAATTTTGAAAAAATAACCAAAGACGTAGATAGCTTGGCCGATTTTTTATATGAATTAAGAGGATGTTACGTACATAGTTGTTTCAAATGTCCCTTGTTAGATGTTGGTAAATGCAACGAAGAAGGAATAAAAGAATGGCTACAGCAGGAGGCGGCAAATGACCATAATTCTCTCAATTAAGCCCTACTACCTATACCTCATTTTGATAGGCAAAAAGACTATTGAGCTGCGCAAGAGCTTCCCTCAGCGCAAGGAATGGGACAAGACAGCCTTTCTCTACTGCACTAAGGATAAAAAATCCTTTGCCGAGATTCCAGAGGAGGACCAAGGATGGATGCGCGACAAGCTTGGCAAAATTGCCTGTAAAATTGTCGTTGATAAATTCTACAAGTTCATTCCTTCCGAAAACGGCTTTAGAACAGAAGGCATACATAGCCCAAGGGCTCTGCACGAATCCTGCTTAAGAATCTATCAAATTAAAAACTATCTCATAGATGCACCTGGCTATGGCTGGCACATATCATATCTAATGCTCTTTGAACCACGAGAAATAACAGAATTTGTGCATGCTACGGTCAAATTTGGCAAGGTACGCACAGCCACCATGCGCAAGGAAAGCCCACCTCAATCCTGGTGTTACGCGTTGGAGGCTACAGCATGAACAAACAAGAAGAATGGAAAAAATGCCCTGGGTGTCTCTGCAAAGGAAAGTGCCCACCTCGAGGGCTTGACGGTTGCCATATAATGGGCTGTGCAGGCAGAGCCGATAGTTATGAAATCCCCAAGAAAGAAAAGAAGGTGCCCAAAGATGGAAGTTAAAATTATTCTCTGCGCTATTTTATTTTTCTTAGGAATAGCCGTATTTGGTGGAGCTCTTGCATATGGCATCTTTTCACTAAATGCACTATCTAAAGAAGAAAAGGAGGCAAGAAACAATGAGCAAGCAAACAAATGAGCTGCGCAAGCTACTCAGCATCAGCAAACAAGAATATGACATAAGAGCGGAAATCACTGCAAGCTCCAAGCCTGATTCATATTATAAATCCAAGCTTGAACTATTAAACGAAGAAAGAAACGCCATTCGCGCACAACTTGAGGATAAGCTCCTTTCTCTTTCCTCTGTTGAATTTAAAATATTTGATTTGCGATATTTGAAAGGCCGTTCTGCTCGTTCTATTGCCAAAAGGCTTAACTATTCTATTTCTACTATCCAGCATAAGCTTGCAACAATATCAAGCAAATTAAAATAACCTCTAATAAACATATTTCGCTAAAATTGTTGATTAGAAACAAAAACACACACGGCTTTTACCCCGTGTGTGTTTTCTTTTACGCATCCATTCTTGAGGGAGTGGCACGATTTATCGTGACAAAAGGAGCGCCTCACTCCAAAATCTTAAGCAGCTCTGCCCTCTCCTCCTTGGAAAGAAGACTTGCACGGCCAACATAGCCCTTTACAAGCTCATCATTATCCTTATCGGAATAACCAAGGCATCTAAGCGCCAAGGACGTCTTAACAGCATTTAGACCAAGGCCCTTGATATA
>JAZNYH010000066.1:0-19197 GCA_045594305.1 Eubacteriales bacterium
TTAATATGCCTCAACTCGTTGAGGGTTAGTAAGCAAATTAGACAAGGCGCAACGGCAAGTGCGCGGGCGATAGCGTATATGGCATACGCTGAGGTCGTGACCGAGTAGCAACGACGCATACCGAAGATTAATAAGCCTCAACTCGTTGAGGGTTAGTAAGCAAATTAGACAAGGCGTACCGCACATCGGGGGCGACGGTGTACAATAGCGTACTCCGAGGTCACGATGCAGGAACAACTCAGTATAGTTTAGGTTAATATGCCTCAACTCGTTGAGGGTTAGTAAGCAAATTAGACAAGGCGCAACGGCAAGTGCACGGGCGATAGCGTATATGGCATACGCTGAGGTCGTGAACGAGTAGCAACGCAGTATAATTTAGCTTAATAAGCCTCAAATATTTTGTTGGCTACACACACCGTCCCCATTATGTTAGGATGCACGCCGTCGGCAAGATATTTAGCGTCACTTGGCATTAGGTCAAAGCCGTCTATGACTTTTATTTTGTAGGGCTTGCAGGCGTTTTTTATTGTTTGTATGCACCACAAAAATCTTTCCCATTCATAGGCGTTGGTTCGGTAGAGTGGCGTAATTACGGTGATTGGGGTATCCTTATATAGCTCGGTTAGCCTTGCAAAGTATTGCTCGGTGGCTTGCTTATAGTCATAGCCCTTTTTCTCGCAGGCTATCTCGTAATAGTTTGTACCAAGAAAGACAAGTAGCATATCGGGCTCTACTCCCTCAACCCTTCTTAAATCCTGTGGCTCAAAGCGATAGCCACCTATTCCCTGTGCGATTATCTCATAGCCCGTGAGCCTTTGGAGAATATTAGCGTACGCATATGAGGATAGGGCAGGTCCTGCACCCTGTGTGATAGAATCGCCAAAAATGAGCATTGTTTTCTCTGCTTTTGGTGTTGGCTCACACTCGGTGGCGTCTATTTCGACATTTTTTATATCAAATCTGCACTCGCACGGCATATACGCTCGCACAAGTCTTTTTTCGCCATTTTGCTTTTCCTCGGTTTTGAGAGAAACGGTTATCTTGCCCTCTAATTTATCTCTTATCGCATAGCTTTCGACAAGGTCATTATCAACATAGATATCTACCGTGTTACTGCGTGTATGTGAGTGAGAGGCTCTATATTCAAGGGAAAGGGTGGTGGCTGTGGTTATCATTTCGATACGAACGCACCCCGTAAAGCCCGCTCTCATTCGCCAGCCCCAATCGTACTCGGGGCGTGCCATATACTCGATTTGCTCCCTCGAATAACGCATTGGCGTTAGGTATGAGTCCTTTTCTTCAAAGGAAACAGCCCCCTTAAATAGCGTTTTTAATTTTTCGTTTGAGATTATCATTGTCCTATCTCCTTCAAGCGTTTTTCTATCTCATCAAGCTCTACGAGCAGATCCATTTGGCGGGATTCGTGCTGGTCGATTTGCTCGCTAAGCTCCATTAAGCGTACATAGTCACTGAGTGCTTGCTCGCTCTGCATTTGCTCCTTGGCAAGTGCAATTTTTTCATCAAGCGAGGCAATCTCCCCGTTTATTTTTATCACTCGCCTTTCAAGGCGTGCCCTCTCCTTGCCCTGATTATACGCCTCCTTCGACGCACTTTGGCGTTGTGGCTCGGGGGATTTTACGGGCTGTGGCTCTATATTTAGACTACCCTGTGTACGCTTTTCGAGGTATTCATCATAGGTATAGGGCAAAAGCGTCGCCTTGCCGTTTTCTATGACTATAAGGCTTTGAGCAAGCCTTTTTACGAAGTATCTATCGTGCGACACAAAAAGGAGCGTGCCCGAAAACTCGCTAAGCATGCTTTCAAGCGTTTGTCTGCCTATCATATCCATATGGTTTGTAGGCTCATCAAGGATTAGGAAATTTGGTCCTTTTTTAAGAAGCCTACAAAGTGCAAGGCGTACCCTTTCTCCACCCGAGAGTGAGGACACGGTCTTATACACATCGTCCTGCGAAAACATAAATGCACCAAGCGAGGATCTAATTTCTCTTTCGCTAAGCGTTGGAAATTCATCCCATAGCTCGTCAAGCAGACTCTTTGGGCTTTGGTATTGAGCCATTTGCTGGTCGAAGTAGCCAATATCGACCTGATGACCGAGCGAGAACGCTCCACCAAGTGGCGATAAAGCCCCGACAAGTGTCTTTAAAAGCGTCGATTTGCCAAGTCCGTTACCACCTATTATTCCTATCCTGCTTCCCTTGTAGACCTTAAAGCTTACGGGTTCAAGAAGTGGCGTGTTGTAGCCTATTTTAAGCCCGTTTACGCTAAGAACCTCCTTGCCTGTTTCTCTATTTGGGGTAAAGTCGGCGTGAAAGGATTTTGTGTCAAATTTTCTCGGCTCGCTAAGCTTGACCATATGCTCAATTTGTTTTAGCTTGCTATCCGTCATTGACACCTTAGTTGGAGTGTCACGAAAACGCTCAATAAGTGCTTCAAGGCGTGCAATCTCTGCTCTTTGAGCCTTGTATGCCTTTAATCTTTGCTCGTACGCCTGCTCCTTTAGCTCCACAAATTTTGAGTAGTTTCCAACATAGCGTGTGGTTTCTCCGTACTCAATTTCGTACACTACCTCGGCTATTTTGTCAAGAAACATTCTATCGTGCGATACGACAACAACTGCCCTTTTATAGTCCTTTAAGTAGTCCTCTAACCACTCGACGGTTGTTATATCGAGGTGGTTTGTCGGCTCATCAAGCAAAAGCACATCGGGCTTAGAGAGCAGTAGCCTTACAAATGCGAGCTTTGTAAGCTGTCCGCCCGAAAACTCGCTAAGCGTTCTTTTCTTGTCATCAAGGGAAAAGCCAAAGGCACTAAGGAGCATATTATACTCCTTTTCGTAGAAATATCCACCTCTGTCCTCAAGCTCCCGTTGTGCTCTATCGAACGCACTAAGCAGCTCCACATTCTCCTCGCCACTCTCCATTCGTGCAAGGAGCGTATCAAGGCGTGCTTTAAGCTCGTGAATTGGGGCAAAGATTTTCTGTATCTCCTCATCAAGCGTGAGGGACAAATCCTCGAAGGCGTTTTGCTTTAAGTAGCCCACCTCTAAGCGTGGGCTTTTTGTTATCGCACCAAGCTCGCCATTTTCATCACGGCTTAGGTCAATTTCCCCTGCAATTAGGCGTAGGAGTGTCGTTTTTCCACAGCCGTTTCTACCAACAACTGCTATCTTCTCCGTGCCTCTTATTTCAAAATTTACTTTTCTTAATATCGGTGTTGCGCTAAGCTCCACCGCACCATTTTTTATTTGATATATCATTAGAGCTGTTCCAAAAAGCCTTTTAATCTGTTAACTATTATTCTGTTGCCCCTTTCGTTTGGATGAAGTCCGTCGGGCATATATTCCTTGCACCACTCCCACATATTGCCGTGAAGTCCACCACTTGAAAAGAGGTCAAGCACGGGAACGGAGTAGTATTTGCATACCTCCTTTATTGCGTCAACATAGTCGCAAAGAGGTCTTTGCTCAACTCCCTCAGGCTTCCATGTGCCCTGCATTGAGTAGTCATTGTGGCGGTGGAGTGGCGTTATAAACACAATCTCACCGTGAATAAACCTCTTTATAAGGCTTGTTATCAGCGTGTGTAACGCTCCGTAGAAGGTATACACGGTTCTGTCCTCCATTTTGCCAAGAGGGGCTTGACCGTGTCCAAAATCGTTAGTTCCGCCAAAAACGACAACAATATCACAATCAGTATCCATATCCTCAACACGCATATTAAAGTCGTGGTCGTAGGGGGTGTCGTTCATTTCTATTTGTCGTGCAATTCGAGTGCCACCCTCGCCGTAGTTTCTTGCCTCGGCAAGCTCACACACGCTCTTCATCATAGGCACAAGGCGTAGCGAGGGCTCTGCAACCGCTAAGCCCTCGGTTATGCTATCGCCAAGAAAATTTATTTTCTTTCCTTTAAGGTTCATTTTTCGCCCTCCATTTCCTTAGCAAACGAGATAAGCTCTGCCTTCAAGTCCTCGTAGCCGTCTGTTCTAAACGGGGATAGGGGTAGTCCTGCCTCGTTAAATGGAGCCATACCGTTATAGTGCATTTGGAACGCAAAGCGTACAAGCACAGGGGCTTCCATTTTGGTTTTTAGCACGATTTTTTCATCTATGATTTCGGGCTCTGCCCTTTCCATATTTCCGTTTTTGTCGGCTACATAAATCTTGAACACCCACATATGCTTGGAATAAAGTCCTTGTGCGTTATTTAGCTCAATTGTGACCTTGTTTTTCTCAAAGGTCGCCCTCTTATAGGTTGGCTGATCGGCTAAAATATCAAAGCCGTAGCTATATTTTAGCACCTTTAAAGCCATTCTTCTGCCAAGCTCGATTTTTCTCATCGGGTGAATATCGAACATATCGCCAATGTGCTGAGTGGTTACAAGATAGCTACCTCTGCCTACCTCTGAGGCAAGCATTTGCTGTTCACGCTTAAAGCCCCAATTGTTAGGCTCGATGACAAGTTCATCATCTCTGCCGTCATACTCAAAAGGGGCAAGCTCTGTGGCGTAAAAGGTTAGGTCCTTGTTCTCAAACGCCTCACGGAAGCACCTTGTAAATACAAGGAATTTCTTTGCATAGTCCTGAGTGTCGTTTGACTCACCCTGATACCAAAGCACGCCCTGCATACCGTAGGGTGTTAGCTTTTCCACCATTGAGTCGTAAAGAGCGCCTGGCTTGTCAACCTGATATGGGCCGTGTGTTAGCTCGGGCATTGTGCCATCAACCACCCAAACGGCTCCGCCAACTCCCTTTTTCTTCACCTCGGCATAGTCGTCGCCGTGACGCTTATAGGCTTGCTCTCTGCCCTTTAAAACCTCGGCAATTTCCTTGTCGTATGCTTCCTTGTCAAGCTCGGCAAGCTCCTTGTTATAATCCTCGATTTGAGGACGGAGAAAATCGTATTCGTAGAAGTATTTTTTGTCAATAAACGGCTCTATTTTGCGTCCACCCCAATTGCACTCAATAAGTCCAACTGCACACCCAAGCCTTTCTTGAAGCTCTCTTACCACAGTATATCCAACTGCCGAGGCAAGCGAGGCGTTATATTCATCGCAAACCACCCAAGGAGTGTCGAAATCCTTGGTTTTTATAAAGTGCGAGCCGTAGGTTGGAGTGCTTTTCTTAAACTGCTTTGGAACACGGAAAAATCTTATAAGAGGATTTTCCTTAGCGTATTCAAGTCCGTTATCGACCTTGAAAAGAGGCATTTCCATATTGGATTGGCCACCCGCAAACCAAACCTCTCCTATATAAATGTCGTCAAGGGTGATTTTTTCGCCCTCACTTTCAAGCGTTAGCGTGTATGGTCCACCGTAGGGCTGAGCCTCAATTGATATGCACCATTTGTCTCCCATTCCATAGAAGGAATATTCCTTGTCAAGGAAGGTTATTTTGCCCTCGCCCTCGCCTCTGCCAAAGATTTTTATTGGCTTATTTGCTTGGAGCACCATATGGCTTGTAAAAATAGTTTCAAGTGTTAGCATTTTATACCTCTTTTGCGTTTTAGCCACACTCTGTGGCCGTTTTTAAATATCGAGTGGCACGCTCTTGCCAAGGTCAACCGAGTAAATCTCTACTCTTTCTATTTCCTTGCCAAGTATTTTTTGCATTGCCCTCTTATAGTAGTAAAGCTGTGAGCTATATTGCTCCCTTAGATAGCCCTCGGGGTCTTTTCTAAGCGACACTCTGTCGGTTTTGTAGTCGACAAGGGTGTATTTTCCGTCCTTGTCTACAAACAGACAGTCTATAACTCCCTGAACAAGCACGCCCTGTGTTGCAAACCTATCGGTTTTGCTAAGCTCTTTTGCCGGCATCATTACATTAAAGCGATACTCTCGCATAACGCTATCCCCTGCCAAGCAAAGCTCGCTATAAAGGGTGCTATTTATAAATTTCTCTATGCTTTCCTTGTCAACAAGCTCTGCAACCTGTGGCGACATAAAGAGCCTTTCTGCAAGGCGATTCTTTTCCTTGTCAAAGCCAATCTCTCCAAGGCTCTTGAAGTCGCAGAATTGTAGGAATATGTGAGTTGCAGTTCCTATATCGGTTGCAGTTGCGTCCGTTCCACGCTTGAAGCTTGGTAGGTCATCAAGCTCGAAGGTGTCGTCGTCATCATTGTCCTCATCAAGCACCGTGGGGCTGAGCTTGGATACGGTGAGCTTTGAGGGAAGAGAGGCAAGGTCCTTGTAGGGATACTCAAACTCAAATCTTTCCCTCAGCACCTCATCAAGAGGTCGCTTAACTATTACCCTTGCAAGCTCCTCATTGCCGTCAACTGCACAAAGCACCCATTCGAGGAAATTCTCTGGATGCAGAGTGTCGTACTCGCATCTGTATTTTCTCTTTTGTCTGCATTTTTCTCTGAATTTCTCTGCGTCCTGCGTTATTGCTCCTGTGATAATGAGCTTGCTCCTTGCTCTTGTCATTGCGACATACAAAAGTCGCATCTCCTCCTCAATATAGGAGCGATGGATAGCGAATGCAGAGCATTCTCTTTGTATGGTTTTGAGCTTTGCAAGTCCACCCGGTCGTGCAAAATATGAATTAACGCCAAGGTCACGATGCATATATATTGGCTTTTTCAAATCCTGCGCAGAAAGCTTACCGCCACAGCCACTAACAAAGCAGACCTCAAATTCAAGTCCCTTTGAGCCGTGCACGCTCATAAGTCTAACGCCCTCTCCGTCGACGCTTCCAAGCTCCTCCTTGTTAGAGCCTGCTCTTATGCTCTCAACATAACGAAGGAAGCTATAAAGCCCCTTATATCTGCCACCGTCGTAGGCTCTTGCCATATCGTAGAGCTTCAAAAGGCTCTTTCTTTCGTTCTCACCTGAGCGTGAGAGCAAGCCCGTTTCGGCGTATATGTGAGCTATCATATCACAGCAAGAGAGCTTTTTGCTCTTTTCACGATAATTTTGTAGCTTTGCTATAAATTCGCCAACCCTCTTGCCCAAATCATCGACAGAGGAATACATTTTAAGGGCACTATAAAAGCCGTCAGCGTCGGGGCTAAATGCCTTTATCTTAGCAAGGTCTTCAAGGGTAAAGCCAAACGCCACCGAGCACATAGCTCCTGCAAGATACACCTCTCTTAGTGGGTTATCTATTGCGTTTAGTATACAAAGAGCCAAGAGCACCTCGCTCTTTTCAAAAAATCGCTCATCGCCCTTATAGCATACAGGTATGCCTCTTTTTTCAAGAGCCTCTACATAGAGGGGGACAGGGGTTGAAAAGCTCCTTAGAAGAACGGCAATATCGCTTGCTTGAATGGTTTTTCCGTTTGCAAGCCTTTGCTTGCCTATCATTTTTTCTATGCGAGAGGCAACATATTCTGCCTCCTTTCTAAGAGCCTCCTCCTCTGCTAAGCCCTCTGCCTCGGCACTGTCGTCCTCGCCAAGGATAAGTGTATCCTTGCTCTTTTCAAAGGACTTGTTGATTATGCAGACCTCGGGCAAATCGCTCTCGTAATCACAGCCCTTCTTTGCGAAGATTAAATCATCGCTATCGTCATAGGGTATTCCGTTTGAGCCAAGGAACATATATCTCGATACGGCGTTTGAGAAGTCAACAACTCCCTTGTCGCATCTAAAATTCTCGCTCATTGCAATCTGTGCGCCATGAGGGGGTATTCCCTTGTGCTTGTTTTCGGGTGTTACAACCCCAAGGGCACGACGGTATGCCGAGAAAATCTCCGGCTCAGCCGAGCGGAAGCGATAAATGCTCTGCTTTATATCGCCTACAAGGAAGCGATTGTTATTTGATATTGCATAGAATATCTTGTCTTGAATGTAGTTTGTATCCTGATACTCATCGACATAGACCTCATTATATGAGTCCCTTATGCTATCTGCAAGTGAGCTTGGCTTATCGCCGTCATAGAGTAGCTTAAAGGCATAGCGTGAGATATCGTTAAAATCGCACACTCCTACTGCCCTTTTTCTGCGAGAGTATTCCTCATCAAAGGCAGAAAGCACCCTATAAAGAGCAAGGTTCATTTCCCTTGTCTGCTCAAAAAACGCCTCGATTGCTTCACGGGAGAAGTAATAAAGCTTCTTGCCGAGATTTTTTATACTAATGGAAGAGGTGTTCTTTATGCTATTTCTTGTGCCTTCAAAGAAGGAGCAATCTATGCCACTCTCTTCTAATTTTTTAACACCCTTTACTGTTGGTTGCTTTATTGCGTTGATAAAATCTGCTATTTGCTGATATGTGCCCGTTTTTGCAAGCATAGCAAGATTTTGAGCCACATCAAGGTCATAGTAAAGCACATCGGCAAAGGTGTCGGCACACTCGGGACACTCGGTAAGAGCATCTATTGCGTGCTTGTGTGCTACAATTTGCTTTTCGCATATCAATATGGTTTGCTCTCTTAGGGCTTTGCCGTAGGGAGTGTCCATAAAATCGCCAACAAGCTCGGTATTATTGCATAGGGTTTTAAGTCCGTCCTTGGTATTTGCAAGGGCTTTATATAGGTCAAGCAGGTCGTCCTTTAATTTTTCCTCGCTCACAAGTCCACCAAAGCAATCGAACACACGCAAAATATCCTCATCGGTCTTGCTTTGCTCGTAGAGAGTGTCGATAACCTCGCTCATCGCATCACGCATAAGAACCTCGTTTTCGCTCTCATCGGCAACTCTAAATCCACCGTCAATTCCAAGCTGCTCAAAGTTCTCACGCACGAGCTTTAAGCAAAACGAGTCAATTGTGCAAATATCGGCACTGCCAAGGTGAACTATCTGCTCTGATATATGCTCAAGGGTGGGGTTTTCTACAAGCAGGTCGGTAAGTGCGTCGCTCAACCTACCACGAAGCTCGTTTGCGGCTTCCTTTGTAAAGGTAACTATTAGCTTGTTTAAAATATCATCCTTGGGATTTTTAATCCTCTCAATTATTCTATTGATAAGCGTTTGTGTCTTTCCGCTTCCTGCTCCTGCTGATACAAGAGTATCTGCTCCGTGGATTTCTATTGCAAGCTCCTGCGAGGGAGTGGGGTCAAATTTTTTCTTTTCGCTCATTGCTCTCTCCTCCTGCATATCGCTCTTAGCTTACAATATCTGCACTCGCTATTTCTACTATCTGTATGGAGTGGCTTTGCCTTAGCCTTGCCACTAAACATATCCTTGCCTATTTTTCCTATAATTCTTTTTAGCTCCGCTTCAAGGTCGTTTAGGGTATCTCTATCCACAAAGTATTCCTTGTTTAAGCCCCTTTGGGGTAGATAGTCCTTGCCCTGAGCATTGATTGTCTCATCGTTATCAAGGAACACGCCTCGACGGTCAATAAGGCCCTCTATTTGCTTACGCTCTGCCTCTAAGACCTTGTCCTCGGTTGAGGTGTCTACTGTTGTCTTAGCGCTTGCCTTTCCAAGGCTCATCGCCAAATACATAACGCTTGCAGGCTCGATTTTCTTTGCTTTTCTTATAAGGTCGCTTGTCGCCTTGCTCTTATCCATTTTGCAAAGAGTGAATAGGTATATAAATAATTGTAGGGCTGTGCCGTTTCTAAAATCCTTGTACTTAAAGCCCTTTTCTCCCGTCTTGTAGTCGACAACTCGGGCATAGAGGGCTTCCCCGTCCTCGGCAGGATAGAAATCTACTCTGTCCGCAGTGCCTCTTATAACAAGCTCTCTGCCCTCGCCTGCATCAACAACCAAGGGGGCAAGTCCTGTTTTCTTTATTAGCTTTGCCTCAAACAGCTCGGGCTTAAAGCCACCCTCAAGCACCTCGTTTACTATTTGGCGTACGCAGTACAAAACACTTCCCTTTAAGCGCTCAAAGAGGTGTGAAAGACGGCTTGTTGGAGCTCTATCGGGGAATAGCTTGTCTATGTAGTCGCTTGCTATGCTACCAATCTCCTTTTCAATCTCGTCATCAGTTAGCGTGGCTGTTATCTCGCCTTTTTTAATTCTCTTCATAAAGTGTTCAAGAATTGAGTGGGTTAAAACACCTATTTCTTTGTTGCCAAAGTCGATTTTATCGCTCTCCTTAATTCCAAGCACAAATGAGCAGTAATAGCTAAATTGACATTTTGCAAACTTGCTTATTTTACTATCCGAAAGATAGAGCCTTTTACCGAAGATTTCTTCAATTCCCTCGGGGGAGATTTGGCTATCCTCGTTTGAGAAGCAGTCCTCAGCCTGAGACGCGTCAAGCTCCTGTCTTACTCTTATATCAAGCTCGGATTCGCTTGTTGCACTCTGACCGAGTGCCTTTCTTATTGCGTCGCCAAGCTCACCCTTGTCGCTTAGGTATTCAAGGGCAACGCTTTTAGTGTATATCTTGTCCTCGACGGGGGCGTTTATCTCCTCAGTGCAACAGAGCGAGGGCAAAAGAGCCTTCACACGCTTGTACGCAAGGCTTGGCGAACGCTTTGTTCCCTTAATATCAGCCACAGGGGCACTTATTACAAGCTCGTGTGAGGGAACTGCTATGCTGTTTTTGAAGTTTAGAAGCTCATCATCTGCACGCTCGCTACTGTCGGCAGAGAGGCTCTTTTGTCCTAACGCCTCGCCAAGCACACGCTTATCGCTATCGCTGAAAAACGACGAGCCTGACACAGTAAGAGGGAATGAACCCTCGCACACGCCAAGCACGAAGGCGTATTTGATTTTATCGGCTCTGAGTGCTCCTGCCTCGCCTATTGTCACATTGTCCTCACCTGTGGGGATTGAGCCTACCTTAACTCCGTCAAGGGCGTAGGTGAGAGCTGATATAAAGCCGTCAGCATCAAGCTCCTCATCCTGCACTGTGTCGGCAATTAAGCCAAGTGCGTACATTATCGCACGATAAAGCTGACTAAGCTCCCTTTTCTCTGCTCCGTCCGCTTGGGCAATCTCCTCTTTTAGCTTTTCTCGTACGCCAAGCGAAACGATAAAGTCGTATACAGCGACGCAAAGCTCCTTAGCGCTCCTTTTTTGCTCAAACGCCTTGGCAAGGGGAGATAGTGTGTCGATAATCTTATTTCTTGTTTTCTTAATTTGGTCAAGACGGCTTCTTTGAAGGTCGGTAAATTCACTCTCGTAGCCGTCGGGATTTGCCCTCCAATATTCCTCCCTTGTAAAGCGTGAGCCGTAAACGCCCCAACGCCATGCATAGCTTTCAAGCTCATCTGCCTCATCGGGGGTGATGTCCACATAGCCACTTCTTATAAACGAGGTTATATCTCTTGTGTTGTATTCACAGGATGCGTTGATTGCCGAGTAAAGCATCTTTATAACGGGCTTTGAGGTAACATCGGTGCTTGCAGAGAGGTAGTAGGGAATGTCGTATTTGTCAAAGCAATAGTCGATAATACCCCTATATGTGTCGGCGCTTCGCATAATTACGGCAATCTCTCCGTATTTTGCACCATTCATTACAAGTCCTCTTATCTTGCCTGCAACCCTCTCGCACTCGTCAAATTCATCCTTAGGTCGCATAAGAGTAACACCCTGCACTCTGCCCTTGTACGCCTCTGCGCCAAAGCTCCATATATTGTTGCATAGGTATTCTATGCAGGGGTTTTCGTGATAGGTGTCCTCATTTAGCTCCTCTATTTCGAGCTTGCTATCGCACATGCCTCTTATTGCCCTTAGGGTTCTTGATAGCTTGGCAAATTGGGTTTTGCACTCATCGCCCGATTGCATATCGAGGCTAATGTATACATCCTTTGCCTGATTTATAATTTCCCTTATAACGCCAAGCTGTGCTCCCGTAAAGCCGTCAAAGGAGCTAATAAACACGCTTGTCCCCTTAAAGAACTCGTGCTCCCTCGCTACCCTGGCAAGGTTGATAATCATATCGTACGGATCTGTAAAGCCCTTTTCAAGATTATTATTAAAGCTCTTGTAGATTTTTTCAAGGTCGCTTATTCTACGCTTTAAGCGGTCGTGGCTCTTGTCAAGGCTCTGTGTCGCCAAAGCAAGCTCCTCGGGTGTGATAAGATATGATTTTAGCTCGCCAACTGCGTCAACAAAGAGCGATATGAGTCCACGCTCCTTGCCTCTTGTTATCGTATATTCATCGAGCTTTAGTGTAGTGTCACAAAGCGTGCGATACATAACGAGGTTTTTTCCGCTTTGCGATATATAGTTGTATTTTAGTCCACCGTGCTTACGAAAGACCTTGTCCGCTAAGCGTGAGAAGTTTACAACCTCGGCATAGAGCTGTGCTCCTGCGTCAAGCTCGGTTGCAAGCGTTCTTTCACAAATTACTGCCTTCTGCTCGGGAACGAGCCAATATGCCTGCCTTTTTTCAGCCACACACTCGGCAATTTTCTCTCTTATGTATTCACCCTTAGGGGTGCCTTGTCTGCCAAAAATTATTTTTACCATAGCTCACTTAAACGCCTTAGGCGTTACCCCCCTTCTCAAAATGGTGAAGATTTCTCAAAATTACCTCTCTGCCTCTCCACGAAAACGGGCGTGAGAAAAGCTCCTCATCGCTCATTTTTTCTATCGTGTCTATATCAAGACGCAAGATAATACCCTGCTTGAAAAATTCGATTTTTGTATACTCTGCGTTTTTTGTGTATGGGCATACATTTTGGCACGCATCACAGCCCCATACCGAGCCGTTTTTGAGCATTAGCTCCACCTCGCCCTCGGTAAGCGTGCCCTTTTTCTGCGTTATTGCACTTAGGCACTCGCTCTTTGGTCGAGGGTCGGTCTTATCCATACAATTTGAAGGACACGCACGGGCACACGCACCACAGCCAATACACCTCTTTACCTCATTACAGGTTGTATATTCAAGCCCTAAAACGCTTGGCTCTGCGTCGATAATCAGCTCGCACAGAAACACAAACGAGGAATATTTTTCGTTTATTAAAAGTCCATTATCTCCTATAAAGCCAAGCCCTGCAATACAGCACGCATGCACCTCGTTAATTGGCGAGTGGTCGGCAAATAGCATATGAGGCCTGTCTATTCCCTTGTCTAAGAGGTATTTGTCGACCTCTTTTCTTAAAATATCAACAAAGGCGTGATAGTCACGCACCGAGGCGTAAACGGACAAATTTTCGGGAGCAAGCTCGCTCCTGTATGGCAAAAGCATAGGAATTACGCACGCATCTTGGCTAATTTTGTTTTTATCAAGCAAATATTGCTTAGTTATTTTGCACTCTGCAAGAGGCACAGCTCCTATGCACTCAATGCCGATTTTATTAAGAAGCTCTCTCATTTTCTCCCCCTCGCAAAGACTATAAGCCTTGACAAAACAAAGTTTAGAATTATAACCACAAGGTTCGATATGATTTTAATGAGAATATCGTTTGCTCCTATCACATCGACAAACAGGAACATTATGCCTACATCTAAAAGCCCCGTAAAAAGCCTTGATGCGAAAAAGGTGAGCATTTCCCAAGGAAGGCGTTTTACACCCCTTGCCTCAAAAACAAAAAGCTTGTTCGTTACAAACGCAAATGCCACCGATACTGCCCACGCCAAAATGGTGGAGATAACGGTGTTAAGAGATAATGGCGAGGAGAAAAGCCAATACGCCACAACATTTACAAGCGTGGTAAGAACGCCAAAAATGAGATACATTATAATTTGCTTATGCTTTTTTATGGCATTTTTTATTCCTGACATTTTTTCTCCCCCCTTAAATTTTGGGCATAGCCCTTTATATATATTATAACTGCGTGCGAGGCTCTTGTCAAGACGGCATATGTCGTATTTTCTGTACTATATTTGTTAAATATTTACTTGAAAAATTATTTTATCTGTGCTAAAATAGTTTTTAAGTAGGGGTAACACCCCTCGGAGCGAGCTTTTTTTGCCGTTTTCACGGACGCTTGCTTCGATTTTTTAGGTAAAAGGAGAGCTTTATCTTGGCAGAAATCTATAACGACCAAACTATTTCCTCGCTTAAAGGTGCAGACCGTGTTCGTAAAAGACCTGCGGTTATCTTCGGCTCAGAGGGACTTGAGGGCTGTGAGCACTCGTTCTTTGAAATACTCTCTAACTCCATTGACGAGGCTCGTGAGGGCTACGGCAAGGAGATTGTTGTCACCGTCTATCGTGACCGCACAATAGAGGTTGACGACCACGGACGAGGCGTGCCACTCGATTTCAACAAAAAGGAAAATCGCTACAATTGGGAGCTTGTTTATTGCGAGCTTTACGCAGGTGGTAAATATAACAACAACAAGGGTGCGAGTGCCTATAAGTATTCCCTTGGTCTTAACGGCCTTGGTGCTTGTGCTACTCAATATTCATCAGAGTTTATGGATGTTTACTCCTTTAAGGGTGACACCATGTACGAAATCCACTTCGAGAAGGGTAATCCCTCATCGGAGCTTATCTCTACGCCTCTTGAAAGAAAGCATAGGCGTACAGGAACTCTCACTCGCTGGCGTCCTGACCTTGAGGTATTTACAGATACTGCCATTCCTAAGGAATACTACCTTGACACTCTCCACAAGCAGGCTGTTGTAAACAAGGGGCTTCGCCTTGTGCTTGCATTCGAGGAGGAGGACGGCTCTCTCTCAACCACCGAGTTCTACTACGAAAATGGTATCTCCGACTATATAAGCGAGATTACCGAGGGCAAGCCTCTTACTGCTCCTCACTATTGGGAAATGAGCGCTCGTGGTAAGGACCGTGAGGACAAGGATGAGTACGAATTAAAGGCAGAGCTTTGCTTCTGCGTTTCTAACCTTGTTACAAGGCTTGAATACTACCACAACTCAAGCTTCCTTGAGCACGGTGGCTCTCCCGACAAGGCTGTTAAGCGTGCCTTTCTTATGGAGCTTGACAAGTATTTGAAGGACAACAACAAGTACAACAAAAGCGAGAGCAGGATTTCCTTTGTCGATATTCAGGATTGTCTTGTGCTCGTTATCAATAGCTTCTCTACGCAGACCTCGTACGAGAACCAAACCAAAAAGTCAATAACAAACAAGTTTATCGAGGACGCTCTTTGTGAATCAATAAGAGCACAGCTTGAAATTTACTTCGCAGAAAACGCTATGCAGGCAGAGCTTTTTGCTAATCAGGTGCTTGTAAATAAGCGTTCTCGTGAAAGGGCTGAGAGCACTCGTATTGACCTCAAAAAGAAGCTTGCTACCTCTACCGACATTGGAAACAGAGTTGAAAAGTTCGTTTCCTGTCGCTCTAAGGACCCTGATGTTAGAGAGCTTTATATAGTTGAGGGTGACTCGGCTCTTACCTCGTGTAAGCTCGCTCGTAACGCTGAGTTCCAGGCAATTATCCCTGTAAGAGGTAAAACCCTTAACTGCCTTAAAAGCTCCTACGACAAAATCTTCAAGAGCGATATTATAGTCGACCTTCTTAAGGTAATCGGCTGTGGCGTCGAGGTGCAGGTTAAGTCAAAGGGCAAGGATGAGATGAGCGCATTTAACCTTGCCAACCTAAGATGGCGTAGAATTATCATTTGTACCGATGCCGACGAGGACGGCTTCCAGATAAGAACTCTTCTTCTCACTATGTTCTATCGCCTACTCCCAACTCTTATTAAGGAGGGCAAGATTTTCATTGCAGAATCACCTCTTTATGAGATTACAAGTGCTAAGGATGAAATCCTCTTCGCTTATAGCGAGGCTGAAAAGACAGAGATTTTGGCTAAGCTCGAAGGTAAAAAATACACCATTCAGCGTTCAAAGGGACTTGGTGAAAACGAGCCTGAGATGATGTCAAAGACCACTATGCGTCCCGACACAAGACGCCTAATTCAGGTAAGCCCAACCGATGAGGAGGCTACAAAGGTGATGTTTGAAACGCTCCTTGGCGATGACATTGTCGCAAGAAAGCTCTTTATCGCAGAAAACGGCTGGAAGTATATGGATATTGCCGATATTTAATTATGGATAGATTATTTGATGACCAAAAATTTATGCGTATTGCCCTTGACGAGGCAAAATTAGCATACGAGCAAAATGAGGTTCCCGTAGGGGCTGTTATCGTGCGTGATGGCAAGGTGCTTTGCCGTGCTCACAACACAAGAGAGAGCGACAAAAACGCCCTTTACCACGCAGAGATAAAGGCTATTGATGAGGCGTGTCGTATTCTTGGTGGGTGGCGTCTTGTTGGTTGCACCCTCTATGTGACGCTTGAGCCGTGTCCTATGTGTGCAGGAGCACTTATCAACGCCCGTGTGGAAAGGGTTGTCTTTGGCGCACCCGACTTTAAGGGTGGTGCTCTTGGCTCTATGATTAACCTAACAGAGTATCCGCTATTTAAGCCACAAATAACACCCGGTGTGCTTTGCGAGGAATGCTCTACGCTTCTTACCGACTTCTTTAAGTCAAAGAGATAAAGGAGATTTTATGACACTTGACGAGCTTATTTCTGCTATAAATAACGAGGAGCTTTACAACTGTATGAATGAGGAGCTTCTTGCCGAGCAGGCAAGGTGCCTCGAGCTTCAATATGATTATAACAACACAAGACCGAGCGAAAAGGAAAAGCGTCAGGAGCTTTTACATAAAATGCTCGCAGAGTGCGGAGAGGGCTGTTATATCGAGCCACCTCTACACGCAAATTGGGGCGGACACAATGTCCATTTTGGCAACCATGTGTACGCAAACTTCAATCTTACCTTGGTTGATGATGCCCAAATTTATGTGGGAAATAATGTTCTCTTTGCTCCTAATGTCGTTCTCTCGACAGCAGGTCATCCTATAAGCCCTGAGCTTAGGGCGAGGGATTACCAATTCAACGCCTCTATCCACATTGGAAACAATGTTTGGCTTGGCGCTGGCGTTATCGTGCTTCCTGGCGTTACAATCGGTGATAATACCGTCGTTGGTGCAGGTAGCGTGGTTACAAAGGACCTGCCCGCTAATGTGCTTGCCCTTGGAACACCTTGCAGAGTGGTTAGAGAAATTGGCGAGCGTGACAGGCAAACCTATTTTAAGGACAAGAAAATAGACCCTCGCCTCTTTGAGGAGCTTTAAAATGCCGAATTATACATACATTGTTGAGTGTGCCGACGGCACGCTATATACAGGCTACACCACCGACATTAAGCGTCGAGAGGCTGTTCATAACTCTGGCAAGGGTGCAAAATATACTCGCTCCCGTCTGCCCGTGCGTGTTGTCTATTACGAGGAATTTGAGGATAAAAGAGATGCCCAAAGGCGTGAATGGGAAATAAAGCACCTCAGCCGTGAGCAAAAGCTCGCTCTTATTAATAAAAACGAAAAATAAAACACAAAAAGCGACACAGAGTGTCGCTTTTTTGGTGCAAAAATTCTTTTTGCAGGGTAGCCTTGGGGCAACCAAACGCCCTACATTAACAAATTTAGCTTAGTGCCTCTTTTATTTTTTCGCTAAGAGCTGATGCGATTTTTTCTGCTCCCTCATCACACTCTACCATTATACGAATAAGTGGCTCAGTGCCCGAGGGGCGTGCAACAACTCTGCCCTTGCCTTCAAGGGCTTTTGTTGTGTCTTCAAGAGCTTGCTTGATTTTAGGGCTTGTAAGAAAGGCGAGCTTTTGCTCCTTTGTTGCCTCTATGTTGACAAGGCTTTGTGGATAACGCCTCATCACCGAGTGCAGGGTGCTTAGTGGAAGGTGCTTTCTTTTCATAAGAGAAAGGAGCATTATCGCACTTAGCATACCGTCACCTGTGGTTGAATAATCGCCAAAAATGAGATGTCCCGATTGCTCTCCACCAAATGAATAGCCACCAAGGAGCATTTCTTCAAGCACATATCTATCTCCCACCTTGGCAGGGATAAAGCTGATGTCGTTTTCCTTGCAAAACGCCTCAAAGCCGTAGTTTGTCATTATAGTTCCTACAACCGTGCTTTTTACAAGTGCGCCTCGCTTTTTCATATCGTACGCAAGAGATGCCATTATCATATCGCCATCAACCACGCACCCCTTCTCATCGACGCACAAAAGACGGTCAGCATCGCCATCAAACGCAAGACCAATATCAAGGGCGTTTTTAACCACATAGTCCCTTACATTCTCAATATGGGTAGAGCCACAGCCCTCGTTTATGTTTATTCCGTTCGGCTCGCACGCAAGCATATGACATTTCGCTCCAAGGCTCTCAAAAAGCTCCCTCGCTATGTTACTTGTCGCTCCATTGGCACAATCTATCGCCATTTCAATTCCGTCAAGCGACTCGGTGCAAATTGCCCTAAGATACGCAAGATAACGCTCCCTGTATTCGATTTTGTCCTCTCGCTTGCCAATTTTGTCGCCCTTGGCTAAGGTGATGCTGTCGGGATTTGACACAAGAGCCTCTATTCTCTCCTCGACCTCATCGGGGAGCTTGTAGCCCTCAGAGCCAAAAATCTTTATTCCGTTATGCTCGAAGGGGTTGTGAGAGGCTGATATTACAATGCCTGCGTCAAGACCGTATTCTCTTGTCAAGAAGGCTATTGCAGGGGTTGGCAAAACGCCAACATTTATAGCGTCAGCTCCCACAGAGCAAAGCCCACACGCTATGGCATCGGTGAGCATCTGCGAGGAAAGACGGGTGTCGCTTCCTATAAGGAATCTGCACCCCCTCTGCCCCGAGCCGAGCACCCACGCACTTGCCCTCGCTATCCTCATTGCAAGCTCGGGCGTTAGCTCCTCGTTCGCAACTCCTCTTACTCCGTCCGTTCCAAATAATCTCTTCATACCTGTACGCTCCTTTTTCGTTTTTTCATATTTTACCCAAATTTTCACGACTAACTACATTAAATTCAAAAAAATAAAAATAGTTAATCTATTGACTTTTCCAAAGGAAAAGTATAAAATAGTATAACGAATTTTAATGAGCGTTACAATCCCTTGTCCTTCAAGAACCTCGAAAGACAAGGCGCACGGACAAGCGTCCGAGGCAACAGCGGAGATTGGTTATATTTCCGTCGTTTGCATTTGCCTGTCGGGGCGTCCCGACCAACGAAGTATAACGAAGTTTAATGAGCGTTACAATCCCTTGTCCTTCAAGAACCTCGAAAGACAAGGCGCAACGGCAAGTAGACGGGCGACGGTGTACATAGCGTACTCCGAGGTCGGCTACGAGTAGCAACGCAGTATTTTGAGAGTTATTGGAGGAAGTCGGATCGTAGCCATGTCGTTCTGTGTGCCAAGGAGTTGTTAGTCTCTCTTGTCTTCCTAAGACCGCTTGGCCTCCGACTTAAGGCGCAACGGCAAGTAGACGGGCGACGGTGTACATAGCGTACTCCGAGGTCGGCTACGAGTAGCAACGCAGTATTTTGAGAGTTATTGGAGG
>JAZNYH010000067.1:0-13724 GCA_045594305.1 Eubacteriales bacterium
AATAAGGCTTTATAGCAAAAAAAGAACGGATTTCTCCGTTCTTTTTATTGATTTATTATTTCTTGAATACCGCTATAAGGTCAGCAAAGCTCTTTTTCTTAATTACGAACCAGAATATTGAGAAGCCACCAAGACCAAGCACTGCAACAGAGCCAATGACAATTCCTGCAATTGCTCCACCGCTAATTCCGCCGAGTGCAGGCACCGTCCTTACCTCCTCAAGGTTACAATATAGACAGTTGCGAATTTCCTTACCCTCAGTCTTTCTTTCAGGCTCAACTATCATAATCCAAGTCAGTGGGAATGCGTGTGTTGCCTCTCTGCCCTTAGTTTGACATTCATCACAGGTATCATCACAATCGTACGAATATGTATGATTTGGAATAGGTGCTACTCTTTCAAAGCCACAGCTTGGAATATCGCAAACGGTATCACAGCCGTTTGTATACTTATGTCCAACAACCACGGGCGTTCTCTTAAAGCCACAGCCTACATTGTCACAAATCTCATCACAATCGCTTGAATATGCATGGTCGGGATCGTAGTTAGGGTCAAGCTCTACCGTTCTTACATATCCGCAGAACTCTACATCACAAATGTTATCGCATACGCTTGTATACCTATGTCCAACAACTATGGGTGTTCTTGGCTCGGCACACTTTTTACATTCTGTTGAGCAATCACTTAAATACTCGTGACCTACGCCCTTTCTTGTCCAATTACATTTTTCCTCGTTACAATCAGCATCGCAATCGTTTGTATAGGTATGAAGGTCAACAACTATTCTGCTCTCTGTGCATGTGTTACATATAGGATCACATGCATACTCAAAATTATGAGGTGCTAATCTTACCTCGTTACACACATTACAGGTCTTGTCGCAGGTTGCAGGAGTTGTATCCTCGTCCTTTGGACCGTAGGTATGAGGGGTTTCGGTTACTCTTGGTGCTCCATTACAAGCCAAGCAAAGCTCTGCACAAAGGTTCACCTCGTCGTATTTATGTGGCTTTGGTTCATCACACCAATCCCAGCCACAGGTTGTTTCGCAGGGGTCTGTATTTCCATCGTAGCTCCAAGTGTGAATTTCCTCTCTGAGCTTATCATCACCACAAACCGAGCATATGGTTGTACAATGGTTTGCAAAGGTATGGTCGGCTGCAACAGGTCTTGTAGCACCACAGCCTGGCACTCCACATATGCCCTCCTTGCACGGAAAATCATCTGTTGCTACTACATGAGGTGCTGTTCTATTACCTGCACTACAAAGCTCACACTTCGTATCACAATCCGTTGCGTATTTATGTGCAGGGGTTATTGCTGTTGTACATACCGAGCAGGTGGTTGCACAAGGATTAGAATTTGAGTGTCCTGTCGCAGGAATAACGCTATCCTTTGTTTCGCCACAGCTTTCACAGGTATATGTGCCAAGTCCCACTGTTGTACAGGTTGGGGCAATGGTTGGGGTTGTAGGAGCCTTCCAATCGTGACCGTCAGCTGTAAAGGTCTCCCACTCCCAGAAGGTAAGACCATTGTTCCAGCCACACCACCAATAAACGCTCATTTTATAAATTTTTGCGTTTACATTTGGCTCTACAACCACCTCAGTACGACCGTCAGTGCTATATTCTTGGCTAAATTCCTCGACATCTCCACCTGCGCTCTTTGAATAGAGCTTAACTGTAAAGTTGAAGTTTTGGTATTGTCCTGATACCTGAGAAAGGTTTCTATCGTTGGCTACACGGCCCTCACTCATAACAGTAAACACGAGCCTTGTAAAGGTATAGGACTCATCAAAGGTAAGAGTTGTGGTAATTGAGCCCTGTCTATGCGTTGAGCCTGCTCCCGTTGTCTTATCTCCATCGATAAGCCAATCAAGGAACCAAAGATGTGTCCAACAATCTGTATCGGTTGTAATTGTCGCCTCAGAGGCTACATTTCTTTCAGTTCCTACGCATGTGCTTGGTGCTGGATCATCAGCAAGAGCTGAAACCGTAAGCATTGAAAAGACAAGCAAAAGTGCAACTAAAAGTGTACAAATTCTTGTTATCTTGTTCATAAAAATCTCCTCCATTTATTGCATTCTACTACAAATATATTATATCATACAGGAATATTTATTGTCAATATGCACAATAAACAAAGCCCCCCCCCCTATTTTTGTGCGATTTGCACAAATTAGCCTTACTCCTCGCTATCCCCGCTAAAACAACAAAAAGGGAACGGATTTCTCCGTTCCCTTAAATGATTATTTTAGCGTCTTAAAGAGCCTTTTTAGTTTACTCGGTTGGCTCATCGGTATCATCAGAATCTGCTGGCTCATCAGCCTCTGCGGGGGCAGATGTGTCGCCAATTCCTATTCCCGAAAAGCTACCAATGCCCGCAAATGCGTTGCTTGTATCAGCAGGTGCACTATCGTCATACATTGAGCCACCAAAGGTAAAGGCGTATGGAGCGTCGTCCTCGTCGTCCTCCTCTGCCTCTGCGGCAGCAGCCTCAGCAGCGAGCCTTGCCTCCTCCTGTTGCTTCAAGTATTCAGCAATTTTACGCTTCTTTTCTTCCATCTTTTTCTTTATAACAAGCGAATAGAAGGCAATTCCCGAACAACCGCCTATAACAACTACGCAAGCTACTATTGCGATAATTATAGGGGCATTTGATTCCTTTTCAAGCTTTGGAATGATATTTGTTCTCTTATCTCCACAAATGCTACAAACCCAGTTCTCAACTCCCTCTGCCTTTTGAGTTGCTACTTGAAGTGTTTTCTTTTGGTAGATATGCTCACCAGGGGTTCTTGAGTGGTTACATATTTTACAGTGGGCAGCACACGCATTTTCGTATTCGTGTCCTACTGCTCTTGTTGCCTTACAATAGTTACAATCGGGGTCACAGTTGTTGTCGTAGGAGTGTCCTGAGATATACTCGGGATCAACCTCTGTTGTTCTCTTAAAGGAGCAATCATTACAGGTTGGATCGCATCTGTTTGCGTAACGGTGCGCAACGGTTGTTTCTCTTACGGTCTTACACTTATCGCAATCGGTATCACAGGCTGCGCCATTTGTGTAAATATGGCCTATTGTTGTTACTCTTTTAAGGTTACATTCATCACAATACTCGTCACAGGGCTCATTGTTTGTGTATACATGGTCAGGAACCTCTCTTGTTCCCATACAAACATCACACTGTGCGTCGCAGGCGTTTTTCCAATCGTGGTTTGCGGGAGCTGTACGCTTTTCATCACAAAGGTCACAATATTCATCGCACGCTGCGTTTTGATAGTAAAGGTGGTTGGGGTTAGGTGGTGTTCTTTGTTCTCCACCACACTTTTCACACACGGTTGCACAGTCTGCCTTGTAGGTATGAGGTGCTACAACTCTTGGCCTTCGACAATCATTACACTCTGCGTCACAGGGGTTATCGTAGGTATGCTCACCCTCAAAGAAAATCTCTGTACAGGTTGAACAGGTCTTATAGTGCTTAGGTGGGGTTACGCTTGTATCTTCCTTCCAGTCAGAATAGTTATGCTGAGCCTTTGGAATTACATCGGTCTTGCTTGCTCCACAGCTACAAACATATGTTCCCTCACCCTCGGTTTGACAGGTTTCAGGGGTTGTTTTGCTTTGAAGTGTCCATGAGTGCTCACCTTGATATTGGTTAGCCTCAACCTCCCAAAGTGGGTGGTTAGCACTATTGTTACACATAACATCTATTTGAATCATCTTAACACGCTTATCGTATGAAGAAAGGTCAATCTTTACCTGCTTTTGTGTAGCACTTGGTGTGAAGTTATATGTAGACATTTCGCCATCTACTGGGTACACATAAACTGTGAGTGATGTACCAAATGGCTTATTTCCAAGTCCTGACGCACCTGATGCAACACCCGATGAGGTGTCAGAAATCAAGGTTATTATAACCTCCTCAAGCGATACGCCTGAGCTTGAAAACTCAAAGGTAATTGTTAGCTTTTCATCCTTTGTAGAGGACTTAACACCTGTATCCTTATCTCCGTCAGTTAGGTTAGCAAGGAAGCCCGTTACATCGGTGTCCTCGGTTTCGGAGTTTGCTGTTGCGTTGCCGATTACATTAACCTTTTGTCTTTGACATTGTGGGGTTGCACCAAAGACGGTTACCGAAAGCACGCAAAGAAGCATTAGTGTTACAAGCAATATAGTTAATATCTTTTTCATATATTAGCTCCTGTTCTGCACATAATCTATGTTTTTTAGTATATTTCTACATATAATATTTTATCACACGACGCTCGCTTTGTCAATAATATACAAAATAAAGATATAAAAATAAAGGCTCTCCTTGTTAGGAAAGCCTATATTTTTTGTTATTTTAAGCGTTAGCTTAGTCAACAAGCTTTATAAGAGCCATTTCAGCGGCGTCACCACGTCTTGGGCCGAGCTTATATACCTGTGTGTATCCACCATTACGGCTTGCATACTTTGGAGCGATTTCGTCAAAGAGCTTCTTTACTACATCTTCCTTAGTAATGTATCCAAGCGCTTCACGGCGAGAAGCAAGAGTGTTTGTCTTGCCAAGTGTTATCATTTTATCGGCTACTGCGCTAAGCTCCTTTGCTCTTGCGTAGGTGGTCTCAATCTTGCCGTTTTCAAGAAGCAAGGTTACCATGCCACGAAGCATTGCAATTCTATGAGCGGTAGGTCTGCCGAGTTTTCTATTTCCTGCCATTGCATTATCCTCCTTTGCAGAGAGTATGTTATTTCTAAGAAGCGGAATTAGTCCTCTTCTTTTCTGAGTTCAAGTCCGAGAGATGCGAGCTTCGCTATTACTTCCTCGAGGGATTTCTTTCCGAGGTTCTTAACCTTTATCATATCCTCTTCGGTACGATTGATAAGGTCTTCTACATTGTCAATGCCTGCACGCTTCAAGCAGTTGAAGCTTCTTACAGACAAGTCAAGCTCCTCAATGGTCATCTCAAGTACCTTTTCCTTGATGGTCTCTTGTCTTTCAACCATTGTTTCGATTCCTCTTGCCTCGTCAGAAAGCTCTACGAGCAAGGTGAAATGATCGTTGAGAACCTTGGCTGCAAGCGATATTGCCTCTGTTGCGCTAATTGTGCCGTTTGTTTCAATATCCATTGTAAGCTTGTCGTAGTCAGCGATGCTTCCTACACGAGTATTCTCTACTGTGTAGCTTACATTGTAAACAGGTGTGTAAATAGAGTCAACAAATATTGTTCCTATTGGAATAATAGCCTGTGCCTTTACATGGTCTGTCTTGTTCTTGTCCTGTGATACATATCCACGACCACGCTCGAAGGTAAGCTCCATATAGAAGTGTGTACCCTCTGCAACGGTTGCAATATGAAGATCAGGGTTGAATATTTCAAGGTCGGCGTCGTGTTTAATGTCACCGGCAGTAACCTCACATGGACCTGTTACATCGATAAATGCTGTCTTTGTAACATCGCCATAAATCTTTGGGATAATTCCCTTAACATTAAGAACGATTTCGGTAACATCCTCTGTTACACCCTCAATGGTGGAAATCTCGTGGAGTGTTCCGTTGATCTTAATGCTTGATACAGCATATCCAGGAAGAGAGCTGAGAAGCACTCTTCTAAGTGAGTTTCCAAGAGTTGTTCCAAAGCCTCTTTCAAGTGGCTCTATAACAAATCTTCCCTTTTTGCCGTTATCGCTTTCACCCATAACAGTAATATTGGGCTTTTCAATTTCAATCATCATAAATTAATAATCCTCCTTGTGTGAATCATGTTTTTCTTTTTCTCAATCCTTTGAGAGGAGTTTTACGCTACATTACTTCGATCGTACTGTACCTGCGCTCTTGGCGCAGTGCCCACAACAATAATGTGGACTTGTACAGCAGACAAAGAGCGATTATTATTTAGAGTAAAGTTCGATGATGAGCTGTTCGTTGATCTCGAAGTCGATGTCGTCACGCTCAGGCATAGCAATAACCTTTGCAGTTCCCTCTCCGAGCTCAAGCCACTTTGGAGCTACCTGATCCTTCATACCCTCTACGAGTTCCTTAATCTTAGCTGAATCTGTATCCTTAACTGCGATAACATCTCCAACCTTAACAAGGATTGAAGGAATATTAGCCTTGTGACCATTCAATGTGAAGTGGCCATGAAGCACGAGCTGACGAGCCTCCTTATGGCTTGCTGCGAGTCCCATTCTAAATACTACATTGTCAAGTCTTCTTTCAAGAAGTCTGAGCAAGTTTTCACCTGCGATACCCTCTTGATTATCTGCCTTCTTATAGTAGTTCAAGAATTGCTTCTCAAGAACGCCATAGTATCTCTTAGCCTTTTGCTTCTCTCTCATTTGAGTTCCATACTCAGTGAGCTTCTTCTTTGCTGCACCGTGCTGACCAGGAGCAGACTTTCTTCTATCCAATGCGCACTTGCCTGATGTACAACGCTCACCCTTAAGGTAAAGCTTTTGTCCTTCTCTACGGCAAAGCTTGCATGAAGGTCCTGTATATCTTGCCATCTTTTGTTCCTCCTTAATAGATTAAACTCTTCTGCGCTTTGGTGGTCTACAACCGTTGTGAGGAATTGGAGTTACATCCTTAATCATTGTAACTGTAAGTCCTGCGGTTGAGAGTGCACGAATTGCGGATTCACGGCCTTGACCTGGGCCCTTTACATAAACCTCAACGGTCTTCATTCCGTGCTCCATTGCTGCCTTAGCTGCTGCCTCAGCTGCCATTTGTGCAGCGAACGGGGTTGACTTTCTTGAACCCTTGAAGCCGAGCTCGCCTGCTGATGCCCATGATACTGCATTGCCGGCTACATCGGTGATGGTTACTATTGTGTTATTAAATGTAGAGCTGATATGCGCTGCACCCTTTTCGATGTTCTTGCGCTCACGGCGTCTTCTAACAACTTTCTTATCGTTTGCCATTTGCTACACTCCTTATTATTTCTTCTTGTTAGCTATCGTCTTTGCAGGACCTTTTCTGGTTCTTGCATTTGTCTTTGTTCTTTGTCCTCTTACAGGAAGACCTTTTCTATGTCTGGTTCCACGATAGCAGTTGATTTCTACCAGACGCTTGATGTTAAGAGCAACCTCTCTACGAAGCTCACCCTCAACATGGTAATTTGTTTCGATTTCTTCACGAAGCTTTGCAATTTCTTCTTCTGTTAAATCTTTTGCGCGTGTGTCAGGATTGATGCCTGTCTTTGCAAGGATATCCTGTGCGCTCTTCTTTCCGATACCGTAAATGTATGTCAATGCAATTTCAACACGCTTTGCGTTCGGAATGTCAACACCAGCTATACGAGCCATTTGTTTTTCACCTCATTAAAAATTTTGGGTTTGGTTTGAATTAGCCCTGTCTCTGTTTGTGCTTAGGATTCTCACAGATAACCATTACGGTACCCTTTCTCTTGATAATCTTGCACTTGTCACAGATTTTCTTTACGGAAGGCTTTACTTTCATTATGAAACCACCTTTCTTATTTTGCACGCCATGTGATGCGTCCCTTGGAGAGGTCATATACTGAAACCTCTATGGTAACCTTATCACCGGGCAATATTCTTATATAATTCATTCTTAATTTGCCTGAAATGTGGGCTGTTACTATGTGCCCATTAGGCAGTTTTACCTTGAAGGTTGCGTTAGGAAGTGCTTCCGTTACAACACCCTCAAATTCTACAACATCGTCCTTTGCCATGTTTTGCTCCTTATCTTGGTAATCTTATTTTTGATTCTCCGCACCTTAAGTAACGGATCTTGTGCGAGTTCTTCGCTCCCCTTTATTCAGCCGCGAGGGTTGCGTTTATTTTTTCACTCAGTCTACCTTTGTTAAGAGAATTACGCCGTTATCGGTGATAGCAACGCTATGCTCGTAGTGAGCAGAGAGCTTACCATCAAGCGTTACAACGGTCCAGCCGTCCTTAAGCACCTTGACCTCGTGTGTGCCTTGGTTAACCATAGGCTCAATTGCGAGTGTCATTCCCTTGTAAATGCGTGGTCCACGACCTGCTGTGCCATAGTTTGGAACATTAGGATCCTCGTGGAGATTAGCACCTACGCCGTGACCTACAAACTCTCTAACTACTGAAAAGCCCTTGCTCTCAACATATGATGCGACAGCGTTTCCAATGTCGCCTATGCGAGGATTTTCTGCGTTCTCGATAGCTCTTATAGCCTCGAAGAAGCTCCTTTCAGTTGCATCGATTAGGTCCTGTGCTTCCTTTGAGATTTCACCTACTGCGAATGTGTTTGCACTATCGCCAGTGAAGCCGTGCCACATAGCACCAACATCAATCTTTACGATATCGCCATTTTTAAGTATCCTTTTGTGTGAGGGAATACCGTGTATTACCTCCTCATTGACACTTATGCAAGCGCTTCCTGGAAATCCACCGTATCCGAGAAATGTTGGCTTAGCACCACACTTCTCGATATACTTGCGAATTTTATCGTCAATCTCTTTTGTCGTTACGCCTTCGTGAATCATTTCCTTTGCAACGAGTAATGCCTCACCAGTAATTCTACCAGCGACCTTCATTATCTCGATTTGCTCGGGTGTCTTTAACTGAATCATACTTTAAGCGATTGCGTCCTCTATTGCCTTGAGAGTAAGTGCGGTGGTATCCTGTACCTCCTCTTGTCCCTCAACAAGCGTTAGAACGCCCTTTTTACCATAGAATTCTTTAAGAGGCTCTGTTTGCTCATGGTAAACTACCAATCTGCTCTTCACAACCTCTGGAGCATCGTCCTTACGGATAATGAGCTTTTCTCCGCACTTTTCGCAGAATTCGCCCTTAGCCGAAGGCTTATACATGGTGTGGTATGATGCTCCGCATGGGCAAACTCTTCTGCCACCCATACGCTCAACAATTTTATCATCCTCGACCTCGATGCTGACAACGCAGTTGATATCAACTCCCATTTTGTCAAGCGCCTCAGCCTGTGGAACTGTTCTGGGGAAGCCGTCAAGGATGAAGCCGTTTGCACAGTCATCCTTTGCAAGTCTTTCAGCGATAATGCCGATTACAACCTCATCAGGAACTAATGCTCCCTTTTCGGTGTAAGACTTTGCAGCAAGTCCCATCTCAGTATTGTTTTTAATTGCTTCTCTGATCATATTTCCTGTTGAGATGGTAGGAATACCATACTTCTCAGCAACTATGTCAGATTGTGTTCCCTTTCCTGCACCAGGTGCACCAAGGAATATAAGCTTGAGATTTTTACTCATTGATTTTCTCCTTCTAATTACTATTAATTACTCGAAGAAACCTTTGTAATGACGCATTGTCATTTGAGCCTCAATTTCTCTTACAGTTTCAAGAATTACACCTACAACGATCATGATTGATGTTCCACCGAATGCAATGTTCTTGATTGCCTCAGTGTAGCCACCGATTGGTGTAAGTGAAAGAATGAGCTGAACGAGAAGTGGAAGCACGCATATTACTGATAAGAACATTGCTCCCAAGAATGTTACTCTTGAAAGAACCTTTGCTATAAAGTCAGAGGTGTTCTTACCTGGGCGAATACCCGGAATTGCTCCGCCATTCTTCTGCAAGTTACCTGAAACCTCGATTGGGTTAAAGGAGATTGCTGTGTAGAAGTATGCGAATGCTATAATCAAAAGGAATTGAAGAATTGCATATGTCCAAGCAACTGTTGATTGTGGATTGAGCTGATTATAAACAGCTGTCCAGAATGGAGTTGTTGGCTCCTTAAAGAGTGCAATTGTTGTTGGGATTGAAAGGATTGTACTTGCAAAGATAACTGGCATAACGCCTGTCATATTAAGCTTAATTGGAAGATTTGAGTTCTGTCCACCGTACATCTTTCTGCCAACTACCTTTTTAGCATACTGAACGGGAATTCTACGCTCGCTATCTGTAATGAAGATTACAAACCAAACGAGTGCGAGTATCAAAAGTGCATAAAGAACGATGAATACTACCTGACCGATATATGAGCCGATCTGAGTTGTACCTGTTCTTACGCTCTTAAAGCCACTAATTATAGAGCTTACATAGTTTGCTGCTGAAACAGGAAGGCGGGATACGATGTTCGCAAAAAGAATGAGCGAAATACCGTTTCCAATACCCTTTTCGTTTATCTTTTCAGCGAGCCACATTACTACTGATGAGCCTGCACAAAGACAAGCAACTATTACGATTGCGAAGAATACCCAGTTTGAACCGGTATTAAAGCCCTCTCTAATAGCGCCGTATCTCTTTGCAAGAAGCATATAATAACCGATACCAGTTATTATTGAAAGTACGACTGTGGCATAGCGAGTGATTTGAGCAATCTTTTCCTTACCCTCCTCGCCTCTCTTAGCGAGTCTCTCAAGTGCAGGGAATGCTACTGTGAGAAGCTGGATAACGATAGATGCTGTGATATAAGGTGATACACCAAGTGCAAAGAGTGTTGCATATTGGAATGCCTCACCTGATAGGATGTTCATAAAGCCAAACGCTTGACCAGCGGTTTGAGCGTATACATCCTGAAGCACACCACCATCAATAAATGGGAGTGGCAATACAGCTCCTATTCTGTATATGAGCAATATAATTGCTGTGAAAAGAAGCTTTTTCTTTAAATCTGGAATTTTCCAGGCGTTAGCCAATGTACGAAACATAATTATTTCACCTCGGCTTTTCCGCCTGCAGCCTCGATCTTCTCCTTAGCTGTTGCTGAGAAAACCTTAGCCTCGACAGTGATAGCTTTCTTGAGTTCACCGTTTCCGAGCACCTTAAGTCCGTCACAAGCCTTGCTTACTATACCCTTCTCGATAAGTGTCTCGATGGTTACAGTTGCACCCTTTTCAAACTTATTAAGTGCACTTACATTTATAATAGCGTATTCTTTACCGAATTTGTTATTGAAACCTCTCTTAGGGAGCTTTCTGTAAAGTGGGAGCTGTCCGCCTTCAAATCCAGGTCTTACTCCGCCACCTGAGCGAGCATTTTGACCCTTGTGGCCCTTACCAGCGGTCTTACCGTTACCAGAGCCTGGACCTCTTCCCTTGCGCCAAGCTGCCTTTGCTGATCCAGCAGCGGGTGAAAGTTCATGGAGCTTCATTTTTTATCCTCCTTGTTGAAATTGATTTTGTGTAATTGATTTGTGATCAATTTCTGCCTGTTTGGCAGTCGGGTTAAGCCTGCTCTACCTTTACGAGGTGAGAGATAACCTTGATTTTGCCTGCCAAAACCTTATCGTTTGGAAGAACGATATTTTTACCAATCTTGGTAAGGCCAAGAGATTTTGCAGTTGCCTTTTGCTTTTCGGTGCAACCGATAAGACTTCTAACAAGTGTTACTTTTACATTTTCCATCTTTTCGGTCCTCCTTAGTTCAACTTGCTCGCATCAATGCCACGAGTCTTAGCAACCTCATCAGCTGTTCTAAGTGCCTTCAAGCCCTCAAATGTAGCCTTAACTACATTGGTCTTGTTGTTTGAACGAAGGCTCTTAGCTCTGATGTTCTTTATACCTGCAAGCTCAAGCACTGCACGCACGGTTTGACCTGCGATAATACCAGTACCGAGAGCTGCTGGCTTAAGAAGCACGGTGCCAGCACCGAACTTTCCTATAACCTCATGAGGGATTGTAGTATCCTTCATTGCTACGGTTATCATATTCTTCTTTGCATCCTCAATTCCCTTGCGGATTGCATCAGGAACCTCAGCTGCCTTTCCAAGACCATAGCCTACATGACCATTTCCATCGCCTACTACCATAAGTGCGGTGAAGCGAGCGATACGACCACCCTTTACTGTCTTGGATACACGGTTGAGTGCAACCATTTTCTCTTTCAAATCAAGAGTAGCTGCGTCAATCTTTGTTGCCATTTTAAATTTCTCCTCTTTGTTTAATTAAATAAGTGAATTAAACAGTGTACAAACCGAAGTCTTGCGACCAAGATTAGAACTTAAGTCCGCCCTCTCTTGCGCCTGCTGCAAGCTCCGATACACGTCCGTGATAAACATAACCGCCACGGTCAAATACTACTGTGTCGATTCCTTTTGCGAGTGCCTTTTCAGCGATCATAAGGCCAACCTTCTTAGCTGCTTCCTTATTGCTTCCGATTCCTTCGAAGCCAGCCTCCTGAGTAGAAGCGGAAACGAGTGTTACTCCTGCTACATCGTCAATGATTTGGCAAGAGATGTTCTTATTTGAGCGATATACGCAAAGACGAGGACGCTCAGCTGTTCCTGAAATCTTTCCACGAACTCTTGTATGTCTCTTGAGTCTTTGTGCGTTGCTATCTTTTCTTGATACCATCTTTTTCCTCTCCTTTCATTATTTGCCGGTCTTACCGGATTTACGACGAATCTTTTCGCCTTCGTATTTAATACCCTTGCCCTTATATGGCTCTGGAGCTCTTCTTGAACGAACATATGCTGCAGTCTCGCCAACAACCTGCTTGTCAATACCCTTAACGATAATTGTATTTGCATCAGGTGTTTCGAATGTGATTCCCTCTGGAGCATCTACGATAACTGGGTGTGAGTAACCAAGTGTGAGGTTGAGTGCTTTGCCTTGCATTGCAACTCTGTAACCAACACCGTTAACCTCGAGCTTCTTTGAGTAGCCCTCTGTTACACCAACTACCATGTTGTAAATAAGAGTTCTTGTAAGACCATGAAGTGCGCGGTCTTCCTTTTCGTCGCTTGGACGAGTAACAGTGATTACGTTATTTTCACAAACAACGTTCATTCTGTTGTGATAATTTTGTGTTAATGTACCCTTAGGGCCCTTTACGGTAACAACTGCGTTAGCTGCATCTACAGTAACTGTTACGCCAGCAGGAACATTAATTGGAGCTCTTCCTATTCTTGACATATCTGTTACCTCCCGTATTACCAAACAAATGCGAGTACTTCGCCGCCAACGTTTTCACGTCTTGCTTTTTTGTCTGTCATAATGCCCTTTGAAGTAGATACGATAGCAATACCAAGGCCGTTCATAACCTTTGGCATATCCTCACAGTTTGAGTAAATTCTAAGACCTGGCTTAGAAACTCTCTTAATACCGTGGATAACCTTTGCTTTTCCATCATACTTAAGTGTAATTCTGATTACGCCTTGTTTGCCGTCTTCGATAACGGAAACTGCCTTAATGTATCCCTCTTCAAGAAGGATGTCAGCGATTGCCTTCTTCATATTTGAAGCAGGAACATCAACTGTTTCGTGTTTTGCATTGCTTGCATTTCTGATTCTTGTAAGCATATCTGCAATTACGTCTGAAATTTGCATTTTATTTTCCTCCTAATTATGCAAGGCACCAAGCTTTGCTGCCGAGTATTTCATCGGCCGCTTACCGATGGTTAAACTTACGTTTCCTTTCGGTTAGATTGGAGTGAATACTCTTTGTATTCGTTATTTTTATAATTTAAATTACCAGCTTGCTTTTCTTACGCCTGGGATTTCACCAGCATAAGCGAGCTCGCGGAAGCAGATACGGCAAACGCCGTACTTACGGAGATAACCGTGAGGTCTGCCGCAGATTTTGCAACGGTTGTATTCTCTTGTTGAATACTTTTGTGTTTTTTGCTGTTTAAGCACCATAGCTTTCTTAGCCATCTTCAGTCAACCTCCTAATTATTTCGCGAATGGAGCGCCCATAAGTGTAAGGAGCTCTTTTGCTTCTTCGTCTGTTGTAGCTGTTGTTGTGAAGATGATATCCATACCACGGATCTTATCGATTTTATCGTATTCGATTTCAGGGAAGATAAGCTGTTCCTTGAGGCCGAATG
>JAZNYH010000068.1:0-8096 GCA_045594305.1 Eubacteriales bacterium
GCCCCATTCCTGACTCATAGATGTAAGAGATAGCAATACTATTTTGGTATTTGGCAGATTTTCCTTAAATCCCTTCAAAATATTTTCATAGTTATCAAACATTGTATCAAAGTTGTTTGCCCCTATGAGCATTACTGCCACCTTAGGCTTTAAATCATAAACCGATACCTTAAGACGCTTTTCAAGACCAAAGGTCGTATCCCCGCCAATTCCACGATTAAGAACGAGATATTGCGGAAAGTATTTTTCAAGATCGTATCCGTCGGTAAGGCTGTCGCCAAGGAATGCAACATCCACCTCATAGTCATCATATTTCTCGTTTTCCGCTGTATACATAGCAAGCTTTGCGTCATAATACTCCTGCACCGCTTTTGATAATTGCTCCTTCTCTCGCTTTTGAGGCAATGCCACAGCAAAAATATATATAAGACTTACCCCTATAGCCAATAAAATAGAAAACGCTACCGTTGCAAGAATAATCTTCCTCTTTTTAGTCATAAAGATCCTCTCCTAATTTGTTAATCATCTTAAAAGTGGCCGTCAAATTCTTATTTATCTGTTTTTTCCATACCACAGGAGTAGCAGCTATTAGATAGCAATTCCTCGTTTTTGATACTGCTATATAATCTAAAACCACCTGCGAAATTGTAGGCATCAAAGCCGTTTTGCATTAAGATTCGTGTTGCCAAATAGCTACGGAGTCCACTTTGGCACATAACATAGATTTTTTTAGATTTATCAAGCTCGCCTATTCGCTCCCTTAAATCATCAAGAGGAATATTGATAAAGCCGTCTGCACGACCTCGCATATATTCAAACGGAGTGCGAGTATCAAGCAAAATTACATCCTCTCTTTCACGCAAGGCGGAAATATCCTCATAATAAAACTGCTTTACTACACCGTTTTTGATATTTTCAGCGACAAAGCCTGCCATATTAACAGGGTCCTTTGCCGAGGAATATGGCGGTGCGTATGCCAAATCTAAATCCTTTAGCCAATCAGCCGTCAAGCCTGCACGAATTGCTGTTGCAATTACATCTATACGCTTATCTACGCCATCGTAGCCGACAATTTGTGCGCCTAAAATTTTAAGGCTCTTCCTTTCAAAAATCAGCTTTAGAGTCATTGCCTTTGCACCGGGGTAATATCCTGCGTGGGAATTTTGGGTTAAAATAACCTTTTCGTATTCGTAGCCACTTGATTTTGCTTGCTGTTCGTTAATTCCTGTCGTTGCCACTGTCATATCAAATAGCTTTATAACAGATGAGCCCTGTGAGCCATTATATTCGCTTTCAAGTCCACAAATATTGTCAGCAGCGACACGCCCCTGCTTGTTTGCAGGTCCAGCCAAGGAAATTACTGCATCCTGCTCTGTTACAAAATGCTTTACCTGCACGGCATCACCCACTGCATAAATATCAGGAATAGAGGCTTCCATTTTGCTATTTACCTTAATTGTGCCCTTTAAGCCAAGCTCCAAGCCTGCCTTTTTCGCAAGTGTGTTTTCAGGAGTAACACCAACTGCAAGCACGACCATATCAGCGCTAATTTGCTTTCCACCATCAAGCTCAAGCTGAACCTTGTTATCTGCAATGCTCATTTTACTTGCACTACTGTCAAGTAACAGCTCTACTCCGTGGTAACGGAAGCTTGCGTGAATAAATGATGCCATATCGCAGTCAACGGGTGGCAAAAGATGGTTGCCACGCTGAACTATGGTTGTTTTTATTCCAAGCTCGGCAAGGTTTTCCGCCATTTCAAGACCGATAAAGCCACCGCCGATAATAACTGCCGTTTTAGGCTGATTTTGCTCGACAAACGCACGGATTTTTAGCGTATCCTCTACTGTTCTAAGAGTAAAGGTTCTTTCGTTTTCAGTATAGAAATCGGGCAAAATAGGCTTTGCACCTGGGGATAAAATCAGCTTGTCATAGCTTTCCGTGAAGCTCGCTCCTGTTTTTAGGTCGGTCACGGAAACGGTTTTGTTTTTTGTGTCAATATCGGTTACCTCGTGGTTTACCTTGGCTTTGATTTTAAATCGCCTATAAAAGCCCTCGGGCGTTTGAAGCGTCAAATCCTCTTTGTCCTCAATAACACCACCGATATAATATGGCAAGCCACAGTTTGCATATGAAATATAACCCGAGCGCTCAAAAATGATAATCTCCGCATTCTCGTCCAATCTTCTTATTCTTGCCGCAGCAGTTGCTCCACCAGCAACTCCACCAATAATTACAACCTTCATAGACTCTCCTTTTTAAATAGTTTTTAATGAACAATACACTCGGCGTATTCTTTGCCTTTGGTTATGCTTTTACGATGACGCTGACGCCGTCGGGGATGGCGACAATTGAGGGATTGGGGGTATTTAAAAGCTCCTTGGCAAGGGTGAGTGCCTCAGCGATTGAGTGGGCAGGGATTAGGTGCAAGCTCTCTACTGTTTTATCATCGAGCTTGGAGATATAGATTACTCTTGCGTGCATAAGCACACGAAGGAGCACCTGTGTTTGCCATTGGTCGGGAACTGTTTCGCTCCTTGACCTTGCAAGGAAGGTATTCATTGTTTTGGTAATATCCCTCTCGCTTGAGAGCTGGTCGTAAAAGTGCTTTCCGCCTATTCCGTCGCTTGAATCGGCAAGCATAATTATTACTCCGTTCTTTTTGACGGTTGCCTCGCCTGCGGTCATTCCCTTTACTGCTTGATAAGCATTTTGGTCAAGGGGATAGCCACCATTGGTTGTTATTACAATATCTGCCTCCTTAGCGTCTACACAGCAAAGCGAGGATATAAAGTCCGTGCCTGCCTTATGTGCTCCCTCGCAATCGCCTGCGGTGGCAAAGATAATTTCCTTTTTATCGTTTAGGACTACATTGACAATATAGGCAAGCCTTGCCCTTTTAGCTGCCCAAAGCATATCCTCGTGCATTGGGTTGCCCTCTAAAATTCCCGTTCTACAATTGGGGCTTGCGATAAACTCTGAGCAGTGGTTAGCGAGCACGGTGCTTCTACCACAAATACCCGGTAGCACGCTCTTTCTTCCACCCGAGAAGCCTGCAAAGAAGTGTGGCTCGATAAAGCCCTCTGCAACAAGCAAATCTGCCTCATAGGCGAGCTTATTTATCTCGCACACGCCACCCGAGGGCAGAGTGCCTATATTTACGAGCATTTCTCTTTCATCGCAATCGTGAATATAGATATTCTCTTTTTCTACAATTTCGCTTCCAAATTTATTTATAAGCTCATCCTTAGTTGTGCCACGATGACAGCCTGTTGCTATAAGGATTGTTATTTTTGCGTCGGGAGATACGCCTCTGATTTCATCGAGCATAAGGGGCATAATTATCTTACTTGGCACGGGGCGAGTGTGGTCGCTTGCGATTATTACGATATTTTTCTTTCCTCTTGCAAGCTCTGCAAGGCTCTTGCCCACGGGAGAGGTCATTGCTCTTTTTACAAGCTCGCTCTCGCTATACTCTGGCTTATACTGATTTATTGAGGAGTCCAAAACTGCCAAAAGCTCCTTGTCCTCAAAGGTGTATTCTAATTTTTCCTTTCCGTATGGGAATGCTACTGTCTTCATTTTGAGCCTCCTGTTGCCCTAATTTTGGTGATTAAATGCATTATTAGTGGAATTAACACAAGCTGTAAAATTATGCCCGGAATTGCGTCCACAACGCCTCCCATTATGAGTGCCTTTATAGTTATGCTTTCTCCACCTATTCCAAGAAGGATAGCCTTTGACACTCCCCAAGCCACTCTGCCCACCACCATTGATATAATGAGGCTAAGGTAGAGGTAGGGTATGCTCCTTTTGAATTTCAAATAAAGCAAGCCTATTACAAGCGCATAGGTGGCAAGCTCGATTGACATATATACAGCGTTTGGATAAAGGGGTGGCATACCAAAGCACAGCGAGCGAAGAAACGGCATACAAAGTCCAACCACCGCTCCATAGCTTGGTCCGCATATAAGTCCACAAAGCATAACTGCAAGGTGCATTGGAAGCAATGAATCGCCAATTTCCTTGATTTGTCCCGTGAGCAGGGGCAAGACCATTCCAAGAGCCAAGAAAAACGCCGACAAAACAAGCGTTCTTGTTTTTTCTCTTATCATAATAATCCCCCCCTTGTTTAGTTGTTTATATCATATCAAAGTGTTTATTAGTTAATTGCCGTAAGAATATGGGCATTTCTTAGCGAGTGGTCCTGAATTTGGTCATTTACCGAATAAGCGTGAGGCTCTATATCGGCTGAGGTGACCTTGGTGATTTTTTGCCTAATTAGCTCCTCTATTACGCCTTGGCAGATTTTTTCTATTATTTGTTGCTTTTTCTCTGCCTCGGCATCGCTATTTCCACTCGAAATTAGATATTCAAGCTCGCTGTGATAGCTTGATAGAGCTTCAAGCTCGCTAAGTGCCTTAAAGCTCCATTTATAGTATGGCATATATTTTTTATTGAGCAAAAATATGACATGGAGTGTGCTTTTTACAAGCTCTGCTATACAAAGCTGAGCCCCTGCCGTATCGCCTCGCTTGATACAGCGTGCATAGTTATACTGTCCACTCTGTGCCATCATTAAAAGCTCGCCTGCAAGCTTTTTTAGTCTTGCATCCTCTGGCATATACGAAAGCTCTCTGCGTACCCTTGTAAGCTCTCCATAGCCGTCATAAAAGACCTCTCCGCTTGTAAGCTCCAAAAGTGATTGCTCGGGTACAAAGAGCCAATCGGCAAGCGATAGGCGTGCATTGGCTCTGCCCGTTTTTTGCTCAAACAAATCGCTTAGGCGAATCACCCCGTGTCGGCTTCCACCAACTGGGCTTATTTTACTTCTTTTAACCCCACAAAACTCACAGGGTAGCTTAGAATATGCCCTCTCCAAGGCAAACTCTGCCCTTGTATCCACCACGCTCTCATCGGGCAAGAAAATGCAAAAGCCTGCCTCAAAATCGTGGTCGGTTGATATTTCATCATCATAGCCAAGGCACTCCGAGCCACTACCAATAAGTCCTACTGCGATATACGGCATAAGCTCTGCAAAGCTCTCTTGTAGCATAGCCCTTGCGTGCTTTAAATAAAACTCTCTTGCAAGGTCAAGTCCCTTCATAAATTCTCCTTGCTCGCTCCTTTAATTCCATTTCATATTCAATTTCGCCATAATAGCCAAACACCCCTGCACACTTTTCGCAAACGAAGGCGTAGTAGCCATCTCTTTTTTCCTCGCCCTCAATTAGCTCTCTTGCGATTTTTAGTCGGCTCTGCACCCTTTCGTCCTCGAAAAAGTAGCCGTGCTGTGCCTCGATGGTGGTTGCTATATTTAGGTGGGTTATTGCCACCTCTAATGCTCCTCGCTCTTGAATGGTCATAACCTCAATCGCCTTATCGTAAAGCGAGTACGCCTCCTCAAAGCGAGAAAGGTCTGTTAGGCAAAGAGCCATATTGTTATATAACGCTCCAAGACGCTTATCACTTGGTGGTAGCTCCCTTTCGTAGATTTGCCTTGCCATCTCAAAGATTGGCATTGCCTGCCCTGCCTTGTCAAACGCCTTATAGACGGTTGCACAGTTTACATAGGTTGTGCCAGCGCCGATTTGCGAGCTAATGCCCATTTTATCTATTTTTTGCATAGCGTCCTTGACACAGCAAAGTGCCTCATCTTTCATTCCAAGCTTGCGATAAAGCCCCATTTGCTCGTTTATGATAAGAAGCTCTGCTCTCTCATCACCTTCGGCAATAGCCTCATTACGCCAATATTCAAGGTGCCTTTTGGCTCCGTTATAGTAGTTTTTATTAAGATAGTAATCAAGTCTTTCAAGTATTCTATCAATAGATATGCTCACGCTAACACCTCCTATCCTTTTTGATATTATATCAAAAAAACCCCTCGTTTTCAAGTGCTTTGCACATATCGGGGCAAAAAGCTTATTAGGTAATTATTTTTATAGGCATATTGCATTTTTTTACAAGGTGTGATAAAATTTAATTGAAGTAATTTGCTATGAGGTGCTTATGGAGAGATGGAGCAAGGAAAGAGCGTGGGAGTGGTATAGCTCTCGCCCTTGGATAAGAGGCTGTAATTATATGTGCGCAGGCTGTGCAAACAGGGTTGACCAATGGCAAGCTCTACACTTTGAGGAATATTTTGAGCAGACCGAAAGGGAGCTTTCTCTTATGAGAGAGCTTGGCTTTAACTCGGTTAGGCTTATTCTTGAATATGTTGTTTGGGAAAAGGAGCACGATAGCTTTCTTGAACGCTTTGAGAGGTATATCGCTCTTTGCGACAAGTATGGTATTTCCTGCACAATAACCCTTGCAAACGATTGTATGCCACCTAAGACCGAGCTTTGGAAAATGCCCGATATTGGTGAGCAGGAGGTTGCAATCGGCTATCACGGTGGCAGAAGGCACTCTCAGCACGGCTCTCATAGTGGCCCTGCTCCACACTATTATTTTGATGATGACAAATACAGGGATAGCTATTTTAAGATGGTTGAGGAGATTGTCACCCTCTACAAGGACGACTCTCGTATTCTTATGTGGGACCTCTTTAACGAGCCTGGAAATAGCAGGCGCGAGAATATTTCTATGCCTTATCTTGTGAGAATGTTTGAGGTTGTTCGCAAAATCAACCCCTCTCAGCCACTTACGGTTGGGGCGTGGTGGTTCGACCTTGAAGATTTTCACACAAGCGAGCTAAATCAATACGCACTTGATAACTCCGACATTATAACCTATCACAATTATAGCACCTACGAGGAGCATATTCAGGTTATCAAATATCTAAAAACGCTCGACAGACCAATTATAAACACAGAGTGGCTTGCAAGGTGTACAGGAAATACAGTTTTTGATAATTTCCCTCTTTTCTACCTTGAAAATATCGGTTGCTACAATTGGGGCTTTGTCGCTGGCAGATATCAAACCTTTGAGCCATATGAGGCGCATTGGCAATGGTATAGCGAGGACAAGCACGCTCCTATTGACTTTACAAAGTGGTTTCACGACCTATATCGTCCAAGCCACCGTCCGTATGATCCCAAGGAAGAGATGCTTATCAAGAAATTTTGTGCATTGGCAGAGCGTGATTTCAAGGGAAAGAAATAATCACATTTTGTGTAAAAATAGAAAAGGAGCTACACAGGTAGCTCCTTTTTGTTATAGTGGTTTATAGGTGAGAGATAGAAAATCGGCATATGCTCGGGTGTTATTTGCTCCGCCCGTCAAATCCTGACACGCCATTGCGACAAAGGTGCCTGTGTGTCCCTCGTGGCCGATTTCTCCATATGCCTCATCAGATAGGTCGGAGATGTCGAGCACTCCACCAATCTCGTGATAGGTGCTATTATCGTATGAATAGCTGAATTTAAGCGTGGTCTGCTCTATCGTTGCACGAAGCCATATTTTCTCGTGCTTATCAAGAGCTACCGCACCGCCTATGGGGTTGTAGAATTTTAGGTTGTCTCGAACGATTATTCTAAGCACCTCGCCAAGGTCCTCATCGTAGGACTTGTAGAGGTAAAGGAAGTTATATGTGTCGTAAAATACGCTAATACCTGCCATTTTTTGTAGGTCGGTTGGCTTAAATTCCATCTCGACGGTTATCTCGGCGTTATGGTGTTGGAGTCGGCGTGCAACCATTGATTGCTTGTTCCAAGAGGTTATTGCCTCGTAGCCATAGAGCCTTAATGCGTCCTCTCTTTCGGTAAGAGTACCAATCTCATCAAGCGGTATTCTAAGCGTTTTATAGCGGTGAGGCAGGCTATGTCCGTCAAAGGTGTCCCTTTTTGGGGCTTGTGGATATTTGTGCTCGGGGAGATTTACTGTATACTCCTCGGGTGGAATTTCGCCACCGTCCTTTAAGCGTAGCCAGCCGTCACGCCACTCGACCTGTGCTATTGCACATTCTCTGCCGAGAATACATCTGCCATCTTCGCCTATTGGTCTGCCGAGCAGGTATGCAATATACCAATCGCCATGAGGTGTGTCGATAAGCGAGGCGTGTCCTGTACGCTGATAGCGTCTTTCGGGAAGTCGGATGTAGCCATGTCGTTCTGTGAGCCAAGGAGTTGTGAGTCTCTCTTGTCTTCCTAAGACAG
>JAZNYH010000069.1:0-8825 GCA_045594305.1 Eubacteriales bacterium
GTTTAAGGACCTTGGGCTTTTGATTGTTGATGAGGAGCAACGCTTTGGTGTTGCTCAAAAGGAAAAGATAAAGCAAGCTGTTCCCGATGTCGATGTGCTATCTCTTAGCGCTACCCCTATTCCTCGTACGCTTAGTATGGCGATGGGGGGTATTCGTGATATGTCCGTGCTTGATGACGCACCAAGTGGTCGTCTTGGCGTAATGTCATATGTGCTTGAGCACGATGACGGCGTTATTAATGATGCCATTAGGCGAGAGCTACACAGAGGCGGACAGGTGTTCTATCTTTATAACAATATTGACAAAATATATGATGTTCAGGCAAGGCTAAGAAATGCGTTTCCTGATGCTCATATAAGGGTTGCTCACGGACAAATGGACCGTGAGGAGATTGAGGATATTTGGCACGCTCTTACCCTTGGCGAGATTGATGTGCTTGTCAGCACAACCATTATTGAAACGGGCATTGATATTCCAAACGCTAACACTCTTATAATCGAAAACGCCGACAAGATGGGACTTTCTCAGCTACACCAAATAAGAGGTCGTGTTGGTAGAAGCCATAGGCGAGCTTACGCCTTCTTTACCTATCGACCAAGCAAGCTTCTTTCCGAGGTTGCAGAAAAGCGTCTTAATGCTATTCGGGATTTTGCCGAGTTTGGCGCAGGCTTTAAGATTGCTATGCGTGACCTTGAAATAAGAGGTGCTGGTAACATTCTCGGCTCTGCTCAGCACGGACATATGGAGGCTATCGGCTATGACCTTTATATCCGTATTTTGAACGAGGCTGTGCTTGAGGAGCGAGGCGAGAGTCTACCCGAAAGATTCGAGACAACCATTACTCTTTCGAGCGATGCGTTTTTGCCCAAGTCCTATATTGAGTCCTCTGCTCAGCGTATGGAGATGTATAAAAAGATTGCTCATATCCAAAACGAGGCAGACTATAAGGATATAATCGGTGAGCTAACTGACCGTTATGGCAAGCTCCCCAAGCCTGCTAAGGTGCTCGTTTCAATCGCACTTGTAAAGGCGTATGCACAAAGGGCTCACATAAAGAGAATTGAGCAAATGCGTGACCATGTACGCTTTTATCCCGAGACGGTTAACAAGTTTGCACTATATCAGCTATCGCTTGTAAGCCCCGATAAAATAAAAATATGTGGCATAAAAACCACACCATATATTATGGTATCAGTTGCACCAAGCGATGACACATTTAGCGGTTGTGTGGAAATGCTAAAAATTTATATTCAAAAATGTAAGGAATTTGAGTAGACTTTTTCGCTTTTTCGTGCTACAATAAATATGATGTGAAAAACACCTATGAAAGGATTTTGAATGAAAAGGAAATTTACACGCATTTTATGCCTTGTGCTGTGCCTTGCGTTGTTGCCTGTTTTCTTGTTCTCGTGCAAGGCAGGGCCGATATATTCTCTTGGTCCATACGAGATAACCGAGTCACAGTATAAATATCTTGCAGGAATGTTTAACCGTCAGGTGCTTGAATCCGTTGGACTTTTCGGCTACTCCTACGACGCTGTTGATGAGTCCTCGGGTATGTCAATTGGCGAGGCACTTGATAAAAACTATTCCACCGACTTTACTGCAAGCGTAATATCTCTTCTCTATTCTCAGCTTTTGTTTGATAAATATGAGCTTACGCTCGATGATGCGACAATTAAGCTTATTGATAGCAATGTGGCTACAATTGTTCAATATTACGGTGGTGGCTCATCGCAAAAGTTTGACCTTGTTTCCGAAAAGTATGGCTACACCTCAGCTGATTTGAAGGCTGTATATACAATGCAAATGAAGCAAAGAGCTGTGGCAGATTATCTTTTCGGTGTAAATGGCGAAAAGATAGATAACGAGGAGCTAAGCAAATACTATAACGCAAACTATATGTTCTTCCAAACAATCGTTATAAACAATGTTTATAGGGTTGTTACAAAGGAGGTTGACGGCGTTACTAAGACCGAGATGATTCCTCTTGATGAAAACGAGGTTAAGGTGCGTAACGACATTATCTCTGACCTAAATAATCTATTTATTTCTCCTGTCGAGGGATATGTATATAAGGTTATTGACCCTACTAAGAGCTACGAGGAGCTTTACGCTCTTTATTCTGATGATACCGCTTATCCTCAGGGCTGTTACTCTAAATTTCCAACCGTTCTAACTGCACAAAATGCAATCACCGCAGCGTATCTTTTGAGAGAAAACGATGTTGGAAAGATTGTTGCTAAGCGTCCGTTCACACAGGATGGCACATTTACAATTGACGGCGAGGTGGTAACAGTAAAGGCAGGCGACTATCTGCCTTATGGATATGCGTTTGTTAAAAGAATGCCACTTGGCGAGGGTGCATACGATAACGAGCAATATAGTGACTTCTTTACAACATTTAGAGCCGACGCAAAGTCAAAGCTATTCGGTATTAGAATGCAGGAATACATTCTAAGCGAGGCTAATTTTGAGCTTGAAGAAAGCGACAGAATAAGCGAAATTCCTCTTTCAAGCGTTATGGCAAATAACCTTGACTATAACTTCTTCTATGGTGACCTTGGCAAGGGCAAGGAAAATAGCTAACAAAAAAGCAGACCGTTTGGTCTGCTTTTGTTTATACCTTAGCTCCGTTTATTGCTCTTACTGACAAGTCTGATGTGCTTATCTTCCATTTGTTTGGATCAAAATCATCGTTATACGCTGATAGCTCAGAAAGCTTGCCCCAAATTCTGCTTGCGATTTCCTCAACCTGTTCATCTACATAGTCGTCAAGGTGCTCCGTACTGCCTCCGCAATAAACTTCCATTTTTCCTGATATGTATACTGTTTTGAAAAGTGCATTTGTTTCAATTTCCAAGCTTTTTATTCTAACATTACTCGTTTCAAATCTATATGTGTTCATATAAAGGTCAAATACATACGAATCAAGCTCGCTTTCGCATTTGCTTTTGCTTTTTGTAGTAGTAGGCTGAGAAAAGTCGTAATTTGTGCTTTCTCTCCTTGTCCTTGGAGCACTTGAATAGCTCGAATCAAACAAAACCTCAAAGGCAAATTGGAATGTAAGCTTTATATGCTTTAAAATACGAATAATAAGAGTCAATGGTGCTATAAGTAGCTCTTTAAGCCTCTGTGTGAAAAAATCATAATCGTCAAAATCAGTTGCAAAATTAAATATCCAGCTTATTATAATAGCTATTCCCGCGAAAATGTACGCTGCTATAATCGCAATCAAAATCCAATAGAACTCCTCCGTGAGCATCAAAACAAATCGCTCCGATAACGGCATTGAATCATTTCCTGGCAATCCAGATTTCATCACGGTCCAAAAAGCAAAAATAGCCAATATCTCTATTCCTAAAATTAAAAGGCGAGGAATCAAGCCCTTTATTAAATCCTTTATTTTACTTCCCATAAATCTACCCTCCAAATTTTTTATATTATGGATTATAACATAGAAATATGTCGTTTGTCAATATATAATTTTATTTGAAAGAATGTGAAATTTAAGAGGAATGGTACAAGGCTCCATATACAAAAAAGCAGACCGTTTGGTCTGCTTTTTATGTTTAGTTTAGCTTGAAAAGCTTGTAAATCCAAACACATATGGCGAAAGTGGGAAGTTGGCTGTTGTAAAGTTGATTTGCCAAATAAGAAGTGCCATTTTGAGATATGAACAGCAAAGCTGTGCATATGTGGGTTGGAGTGATGGATCTATGTTTGTCTCTGAAATAGTTATCTCTGAGGTGCTATTGTAAATATACATTGGCACAACTGAACCAACTGCTTGTAGCGATTCATTTGTGTATCCCCAAACATACGACATTGGCGTATCATCAAGGAAAAGAACAAATTTATCGTAAACGATTGCGAGCTGTTCATCATCTACCATATATACAAGCACGGCTACATATGTTTCGCCCTCGCTTTTAGCAGTGAGTGTATATGTATAAGAGTTATTTACTGTGCTCCTTTTTCCGTATTTTAGCATAAATGCCACGGTATAGTCGTATGCGGTTACCTTACAGCCAGTACATACAGAGTTTGAGAAAACATGAGGCTTGTAGGGTTGCTCTGCGTATTTATACTCATAATCGCAGTTTTTGCACTTATCACTTGTGTAGCCCTTTTGTGTACAGGTTGCCTCAACAACAATTGTTTCCTTGTCGTGTCCCTTTGGCAAAATGGTTTTCGTTCTTTCATCACCACAAATTGAGCATTTTACATTTTGTGAGCCTACTTTTGTGCAGGTTGCATCCTCAATTATGCTTAGGACCTCGTAATCATGAAGTCCAAGGTCACCCTCCTCGGTTTTTGTTTTTCCACAGTCTGCACACTTGTAGGTGGTTTTAGACTTTGTCTTACAGTCGCCGTCATCTGTGCTATCAACCTCGTAATCGTGCTTGAGCTTTTCCGTACCTGTTGGCTCGTTGAAAATTCCATTACAACGAGTGCATTGATAGTCGGTTGAGGCAACTTCCGTACAGGTTGCGGGGTGTTGCTTTAACACAATGTAATTGTGAACACACTCTGACTCTTCTTCCTCACACGCAGTAAGCGCAAATGTAAGAACGAAAAGGGCGAGCAAGGCAACTAAAATTGCTAAAATTCTTTTCATTTCGATTTCTCCATTTTATATATGATTTTTATTCTATAATAATTCAAGTCGTAAAATTCGGCAAAAGCCACCAGCTTTTTTGAAAAATTTTTGAAATCCTTATTGCTTTTTATATTTTTGCGAAAAGGACTTGCAAAAAAAGCGTTTTTGTGATATACTTAGCAGGTAATAAATACGCAGAGATAGCAAGCTTTTGGCTTGTGTCTCAACGAGCCTTTTGCTTACAAGTAGACAACGGCTTTCGTTGAACATGCGCAGTGGATTCGTAAAACCCTGTTTTCCGAGCCTCTTCTCTTTACCTGCGTATTGAATTGCAATAAATCACAATTAAATACGCAGAGATAGCAAGCTTTTAGCTTGTGTCTCAACGAGCCTTTTGCTTACAAGTAGACAACGGCTTTCGTTGGACATACGCAGTGGATTCGTAAAACCCTGTTTTCCGAGCCTCTTCTCTTTACCTGCGTATTGAATTGCAATAAATCACAATTAAATACGCAGAGATATCGAAGTGGTCATAACGGGGCTGACTCGAAATCAGTTTGGGCTAACACCCACGAGGGTTCGAATCCCTCTCTCTGCGCCAAAAGAAACCTAATTCGAATGTGGATTGGGTTTTCTTTTTTTGTACAGGGGGAAAGCTTTGTTTGAGTTATTATTTGTTATATTCATTATATCACATTGATACGAGAGTATCAATAGATTTTCGATTTTTCTCGACGGGCTTGCCTTTATTTACCTTGGATCTTGAAAGGCGCTCTGCTATATGGTATAATTCTTGACAAGGGAGTGTGACTATGAATAGAGAAATTTTTGAGAAATTAGTTAGCGAGAGGTTTGATACGCCTCTTGACCGTCCGTTCGAGAGTGACCAGAGCATTGTGGTTTTCAGACACGAATCAAATAGGCGTTGGTTTGCGGTTGTTATGACAATTCCAAAAAGGCTACTCGGTATGCACGAGGATGGAAAAATAGATATTGTCAATGTAAAGTGCGCACAGGAAATTATCGACTCTATGTGGCAAGAGGACGGGATTTACCCTGCTTATCATATGAGCAAGGCTCATTGGCTAACCTTGGCACTTGACGGGCGAGTTAGCACCGACACTCTTGAATGGCTACTCGATATTAGCTATGACCTTACAAGAACAAAAATAACAAAGCGTAAGAGTGCAAAATAAAAGGGCGGAAATCCGCCCTTTTGTGTTTTAAATTATCTTTACGCTTTCGCAGTTCTTTACTGTGAGCTTATGCACGCCTGCGTGCAGGGCTTGGGTTGAATATTTTTCGCCGAAGATATTGTAATACTCAACTGCTCTTTCGCTATCAAGCTCGACATAAATATTATCCTTACCCGTTGAGTTGAATATATATGCCACTATTCCTTTTTCAGTTATTTGAGGCACCTGCTGATAAAGAACGCATACGCTCTCGCCATTCTTGGTGCTCTTTGCTGAGGAATAGTTTGCCTCAATATCGGTAAGGTCAAGCTTACCATTCAAAATGGTATCCTTATGAGCACGCCAAAAGCTCAAATGTGCCTTTAAAAGCTTCTTTTGCTCATCGCTTATGCTATCAAAGCGAATTGAGATTTGAGGCACGCAGAACATTGTTGCGTAAAGCTGATATGCAACCGACTCAACCGTGTCCTCGCCATGCCACATAAGCATATCGCTATGAACGGGTATACCCGCTGAGGTTAGGCGTAGGTCAAGAGAGTGAATCCTATTGATTATTGCGTCGTTAGGGCAATCTCCTACACGGAGCATATTTCCATACTTAGAAATAGCAGGTCCAACATAGGATTGACGGAACTCTATCAAAAACTCGGGGTTGATTGCTTTAAGCTCGGTGCAAGTCTGCTCGATAAGTCTTGTAACACCCTCTTCAAGCGATACGCAATCCATTTTTTCGTAATCGGTGGAGCTTTCCTCGCTGAGGTGGAAGGCATCAATAAAGTCGAGCTTCAAGCCGTCCCAGCCGTATTTTTTCACATAGTCTACATAGATACCTGTGAGAAAATCACGAACATCCTTAAAGCGTGGGTCAAGTGCATATGCCTTCATTTTATTGTTTGAGTAGAGGAATTTGCCCTTGAAGCGTTCCTTAGCCTCGCTCTCAAAGCCTACATATGGCACGGAGAACCACACCATAAATTTCATACCAAGGGCGTGTATTCTATCCACAAAGTCCTGCATATCGGGAATTTTACTCTTGCTTATTCGCCAATCTCCACAATAGCCATAGCCCCTTGAATTATCATCGGTTTGCCAGCCGTCATCAACAATTAGGGTGGTCATTCCGTATTTTACTGCCTGCTCACACTCTGCGACAATCTCATCTGGAATTGTCCTTTGGTGGAAGCTATACCAAGCAGAATAAAGAGGCTCGGTTGCACCAAATGGCACATATGCAGGTGCAAAGCCAAGGCTGGTCCACCATTCTCTTACAGAGGTGATAGCCTCAGTTACGGGGATTTGGCGATTATCTATTCTTAGCACGACCTCATAGTCGCTCATTTTTGCTGTGAGCTGTGAAAATAGCTCTACCTTGTAGATAAGGGTTGCTCTTTCCTCTACTACGCCTACGCTAATGCGAGTTGCAGTTGATGGGTCCGAAAGAGCGACACAGGCACGGTTGCATTGCGATTTACTATATACAGCGATAAGTGGCATTCCCGATGCGGTACGGCTATCAGCAGTCCTTGGCCACCACTCTGGGTTTAGGTTGTGGTGTTGGCTTGATGAAGATGACCAAAAGCCTATCTCATCAATTTGAGGTCTTTCCCAAGAAAGGGTATACGCCTCAGGGGTGATGTCCTCATTTAGCTTTAACGAGATTTTATACTCATCTACGCCATCTATTCTTGCGTGCTCTATTCTCTCACCCTCTACTGCCTTAGGGGCATTTGAGATAAATTCGATTCCGTTTATGTAAAATTTTGCCATTTTTACTCTCCTTAGCTTGATAATTTAATTGTATCATTTTATGGAAACAATTTCAAGAGGTTGTATTGAAAATACAAATTCTTTGTGATATACTTATTTTGAGGTGATTAAATGACTATGAAAATAATGAGCTTTAATTTAAGATATGACAATGAAGGCGACGGCATAAACGCCTTTTCAAGCCGTCTACATAGGGTTATTGATACCATAAGGAGCGAGGATGCTGATATTATTGGCTTTCAAGAGACTACTGTGGCTATGAGAGAGGTGCTAAGGTCAAGGCTAAATGACTATGTGCTTGTCGGCTGTGGCAGAGATAGGAATTACGATGGCGAGGGTACTATTATCGCATACAAGGCTGAGCTTTTTGAGCTTATAAGCCTTGAAAATATATGGCTCTCCGACACTCCAAGCGTTCCAGGCTCTCACTTTATGGACGACCATAGTAATTGCCCAAGAATGCTTACCTGTGCCGTTTTAAAGCATCACGAGTATGGTGAGCCATTTAGAATGATAAACACACACCTTGACCATGTTGGCACAAACGCAAGGCTTAGCGAGGCACGCTTTATTTGTGATTTTGTTCTTAGGGGCGAGGGTGATTTTGTCCTTGTGGGTGACTTTAACGCCACTCCCGATGCTCCCGAAATCAAGTATATTGTCGACACATTAAGCACCATAGGCGGTGCTGACATTTCAAGCGAGGTTGCAGGCACATTCCACAACTTTGGCAAATTCAGCGAGGAAAGCAAGATAAAAATTGACTATATTTTTTCAAGCCTTAAATCCACTCGTGCCTATCGTGTTGAGGACACGCCAATCGACAATCAATACTACTCTGACCACCACGCAGTGTGCGCAGAGGTTGACATTAAATAAGCATTGCTTCTTACCAAGGCATTTTGACAAAAAGCAAAAAGCACCGATTGCTCGGTGCTTTTGTTTTGCTTTATGCCCCTGTGGGGTTATAGACATTATTTGCAGTAACTATGTTAAAGTCAACACCATCAACTGTTATAGTTGTGTTAGGTGAGTTTTTAAGCCCTGCTTGAATGTAGTGCACTCCTGTCTCGGTCTTTACTGCGATTGCAGAGATAAGAGCGAGTGTGTAGAAGCTACCTGTTTCATCAGCGTTATTGAAGCCTCTTACGCTTACGCTAATGTCGGTATAGTTAGTTGAGGTGATTGATACATTAATTCCCTTTACATTTGTTTCAAGGTCGAGTGTGCCATCCTTAAATATCTTTGAGATGTTTAC
>JAZNYH010000070.1:0-30199 GCA_045594305.1 Eubacteriales bacterium
AAACGTACCTAACGCTACTCTTATGATAGTTGAAAATGCAGAGAGATTTGGTCTTTCGCAGTTGCATCAGCTAAGAGGTCGTGTTGGGCGTGGAAGCGTGCAATCGTACTGTATTCTCGTTTCAAGCTCCACGAGTGCAAAAAGTCGTGAAAGGCTTGAAATTATGCACACAACCTACGACGGATACACGATTGCAGAGCGTGACCTTAAAATGCGTGGCCCTGGCGATTTCTTTTCAAGCAATCCTGCTATTCGCCAATCGGGTGAGATGAGCTTCAATATTGCAAGCTCATGCTCCGATACAGAGCTTTTGCATACTGCCTTTGAGTGTGCAAGGGAGCTATTAAGTGTCGATAAAACGCTTTCCCTCGATGAGCATTCTCTGCTCCGCAAAGAGGTTGAAAGGGTATGTAATTCAAATGCAAATACAATAAATTAAGGAGATTTATTTATGTTTTATCTTGGTGCAGCTTATTATCCCGAGCTTTGGGATAAGGAAGAAATCGTAAAGGATGTTAAGAGGCTTAAGGACCTTGGGCTTAACTGCGTGCGTGTGGGCGAGTTCGCTTGGAGCAGTATGGAAAAGACCGAGGGTGTGTACGATTTTAGCCTTTTCAAGTATATGCTTGATGTTATGTACGAAAACGGCATTTACACCGTTTTGTGTACTCCATCATGCACTCCACCCCGTTGGGTGTTCAAGAAATATCCCGACTCGTTAAGAGTTAAGTTTGAGGGCATTCAAAAGACAAGGACTCCCGTTTACTCTCGTGCTCATCTTTGTAAGTCACACAAGGGCATAAGAGAGCTAAATCGTAAAATTGCGTTAGAAATGTCAAAGGCTCTTGGCTCTCACCCTGGCGTTATCGGCTGGCAGATTGATAACGAGCTTTATCCATATGATTATAGCTGCTTCTGCGAAAGATGCGTTGAGGGATTTAGGGTATGGCTTAAGGACAAGTATGGAAGCATTGAAAATCTAAACAAAGAGTGGGGTATGTATCGCTGGTCGCTTGATTATACCGATTTTAGCGAGATTGAGCCACCTGCTTATAAGGCTTGGGAAAATCCATCAAGACAGGTCGAGTGGCTTAGATACCAAAACAGCCTAATTAACTCCTACGCTTGGGAGCAGGCTGATGAGATTAGAAAATATTCAAGCGCTCCTATCGGTACTGATATGATGAACCCTGGAAACATGCTTAGCTACTCTATTATGAATAGCAAGCTTGATGTTGTTCAGCATAACCACTACGATTCCGAAAAGGATTTGTATCAATCGTTCCTATTTTACGATATGTGTCGTACATTGAAGGACCGTCCATTTTGGGTTACGGAAACACAGCCCGGCTGGAATGGCTCATATGCGGCGTATAACGGCTACCGTCAGGGCAAGAGCTGTTACATAAATACCATTGCTCCTATTGTTAAGGGTGGAGAGATGAACCTCTATTGGCACTTCCGTTCTCACCCAACAGGTCACGAACTTGGCCACGGTGCAGTATATACAAGTGCAGGCAGACAAAGCAGTGTTGCTCCTTACATTAAGCGTGCAAGCGATGATATCAGCAAATGTGCAGAGCTATTAGAGGGTTCTATGGTTAAGTCTAAGATTGCTCTTACCTATTCAAGCACAGCTACAAAGAATTTCACCTTTGCTCCAACCGTTGAAAGCATTGCCGATGACAGGATGAAGATTAGATTAATCGACACATTCCACGACGCATTCCGTCATTATAACTTAGATGTTATCGAAACTGATAAAGTGCTTGATGAGTACGAGGTTATTCTCTCACCTATGCTTACAACCATTGATGAAAATGGCTTTAAGGAAAGAATTGTTGAATGGGTTAAGAATGGTGGAACTTGGATTGTTGGCCCTCTTAGTGACATTATGACCGAGTATGCAAGAAAGTTTACTCATGCTCCATACTCCATTTTAGAGGAGCTTTGTGGCGTTCATACAATTCACCAAATTCCTGTCGAGCAGGACGACTTTAAGGCAAAATGGACACAGGGTGGCGAATTTAGTGTTGCTCTTGGCTGTGATGCCTACGAGTGTGTGGATAGCGAGTGTCTTGCTACATATACAGGCTTTGACCTTGAAGGCATGTGTGCTATCGCTAAGCGTAAGGTTGGTAAGGGCTATGTAATTTTGCTTGGAACTGCTCCCGAAAAGGATGCTCTTTTGAAGCTTGTTGATAGAAAGCCTATTCTTGATGCGTCAAGGAATATTTCTCTTACAGAGCGTTCAGGTGAGCAAAATGGCATAATTGCTCTCGAAATTGAGGGCAAGGACGGATATGTTTCTCTTGATAAGGAATATTACGATATTCTTGGTGAGAGAGTTGTGTCCGGAGTTGTTGAGATTGAGCCATATGGTTCTCTCTTCTTAAAGAAGCTATAAAAATAAAAACCGACACACCCCGTGTCGGTTTTTTCTTGTTTTAAGGATATCACTTTTCTTTAAATTGCTTTTCTTTAAATCGCTTTTCTTTAAGGAGAAGAAAAGCTTAGCAAAAGAAACCATACTGTAAAAATTATCGTTTTACAAAATTGATTATCGCTCTGCCCGTCGAGCTTACCAATAGAGCGATGTATTTGATAGACGATGGCTATCCTTTGATAGTCGAGGTTGTCAGCGAGGAGCAACACAGTATTGCAACGCTATAAGCGTTTCGAAAGTAAATCAAGCGCTTAGGGCAAGCAAGACAAGACGCACCACAGATGACAGATGATGATGTATATGGTATACATCGAATTTGTCAGCGAGGAGCAACGAAGTATTGCGACGCCATAAGTGTTTCGAAAGTAAATCAAGCGCTTAGGGCAAGCAAGACAAGGCGCACCACACACTGAGGGCGATAGCGTACTTTGTGTACGCTGAGGTCACAGTGCAGGAGCAACACAGTATTGCGACGCCATAAGCGCTTGATTTTAGCCGTGATAAAGCTTCTTTGTCTGATATATAGGCTCGCAGGTGAGGTTTACACCAAGCTTGCGGAAGGTTGCTACATCTACGGGGGAGAGGATTACGCTTGAATGAAGCTCTGCGTTTTTGAGCTTGGCAAGGGCTTCCATTGCTCTCTTTGCCTCAGGGCTTGTTGCAGCGGTGATGGCAAGGGCAATTAGCACCTCGTCGGTATGTAGTCTTGGATTGTGTCCACCGAGGTTTTCAACCTTCAATTTTTGAACCGGCCCTAATACATCGGGCGAGATTATGTCTGTATCTTCATCGATTCCTGCAATTGCCTTTACTGCATTTACAAGAACTGCACTTGATGCTCCAAGAAGTGATGAGGTCTTGCCTGTCACTATTCTTCCATCGCAAAGCTCAATTGCAGCAGCAGGTCCGTTTGTAGCCTGTGCCTTCTCTATTGCTGCCTTTATGCAGGGACGCTCAGTATTAATATCAATTCCACTGTGCTTCATAATGAGCTTTATTTTGTTTATTTCGCTTTCGCAATTGTTGCCCTTTCTTTGGTTGCAAAGAGCGTTATAATAGCGTCTTACTATTTCCTTTTTAGATGCTGACCTTACAGCCTCATCATCAAATATGCAGTTTCCTGCCATATTTACTCCCATATCTGTTGGGGATTTATAGGGACACTCGCCCAAAATTCCCTCGTACATTGATTGAAGAACGGGGAAAATCTCAACATCACGATTGTAGTTTACAGCCATTTCGCCATATGCCTTTAAGTGATATGGATCTATCATATTGACATCGCTAAGGTCGGCTGTTGCTGCCTCATACGCCTCGTTTACGGGGTGGTCAAGAGGAATGTTCCAAATTGGGAAGGTTTCAAACTTTGCATAGCCTGACTTAATTCCACGCTTTGACTCGTGATAGATTTGAGATAGGCAGGTTGCCATTTTGCCACTTCCTGGACCTGGGGCAGTTACTACTACCAAGGACCTTGTGGTTTCTATGTACTCATTTTTGCCATAGCCCTGATCGCTTACTACATAGTCAATATCGTAGGGGTAATTGTCGATTTGATAGTGCTTGAACACCTTTATTCCAAGTGCTTCAAGCTTAGCCTTAAACGCCTCTACTACTGATGAGGGCTGATACCTTGTGAGCACGACGCTTCCAATATACAAGCCAAAGCCACGAAAGGCATCAATGAGTCGCAAAACATCAAGGTCGTAGGTGATACCAAGATCGCCTCTTACCTTGTTCTTCTCTATATCAGTTGCGTTAATTGCAATTATAACCTCGGCTTGGTCCTTTAATTCAGCAAGCATTCTTATCTTACTGTCTGGTGCAAAGCCTGGTAGAACTCTTGATGCGTGGTGGTCATCAAAGAGCTTGCCACCAAATTCAAGATAAAGCTTGCCACCAAATTGGGCAATTCTCTCCTTTATTTTTTCGGATTGCATTTTTAGGTATTTTTCATTGTCAAAGCCTATTTTATACATCATAATCTCCCCTAAATTATACAATGGATTGGCAAGCCGTCCTTGTATCTTGGATAGTGCTCGCCCTTTACAAGTGGTGAAAGATAATCAACCATTTCTTGTGTTACATTGTTTCCCGCCTCATTAATTAAGTGGTCGGGAACCTTTTTTATTTTATTTGCCAAGGCATCAACGCTGACGCTTGAAAGCGTGATTGCGTATTTATTTTCTGCTCTTTTAAAGATTGGAGCAACGCCACTTTTGCCCTTTAAGGCAAGTCTTACGCCGTGTCTACCAATTCTTATGCTCTCGTTAATATCTGTGCGTGATGCGATATGTGCGCCTGCACGCTGAGTTAGGCTAAGCTCGATTGAACGCACCTTACAGCCAATTTGACGCTTAACCTCGTTTGCAACAACACGGGCAGTTCCATAGAGCCTTCTATGACCATAGGCGTCGATATCTCCTGTTTCGCCCTCGCTTACATATTCGCCTGTTTTATATTTCAAGCCCTCGCTAACTGCAACCACTACGGCAGGGTGCTTTTTAAGTGTGAGCTTGACATCCTCGATAAGAGCCTGCATTGAAAAGGGACGCTCGGGCAGATAGATAAGGTCAACGCTTTTACCGTTTTTGCCACAAAGCGATGCTGAGGCGGTCAGCCAGCCTGCATCTCTACCCATAAGCTCGATAACTGTTACTGCATCAAGCGTATATACGGACACATCTCGAAGGATTTCCTCGATAACGGTCGCTATTAGCTTTGCAGAGCTTCCAAAGCCCGGAGTGTGGTCTGTTACACAAAGGTCGTTATCAATTGTCTTTGGAATACCGATTATTTTTATATCCTCAATGCCCTTTAAGCGAGCATATTTAGAAAGCTTGTCTACGGTGTCCATAGAGTCATTTCCACCGATATAGAAGAAATAGTAGATGCTATGCCTTCTTAAAATATCAAAGATTTTTTCGTATATTTTATCGCCACTATCATATGGTGGTAGCTTCATTCTACACGAGCCGAGTGCTGAGGCAGGTGTTGATTCAAGGTCGTACAGGGACTTACTTTCAAAAAAAGAAAAAAGGTCTACAAAATCCTCCTTTAAAAATCCCTCCATACCGTTTTTCATACCATAAAGGGTGTGAATTTTATCCTTGCTTTTAAGACACTCCTTGATAACGCCTGAAAGAGTTGCGTTTATAGCAGATGTAGGTCCACCTGATTGACCTACGATAGCATTTTTCAAAAGCATTTTTCGCACCTCCTTAGCATTACATAATAAGTATACCACATCGCTCGCAAAAAGTCAAAGATATTTTATAATATTTTATACTTTTTATAAGCACTTATGACTGAGCCTAATTTTATGGCGATTTTTGAGCATTTTTTGGGATTTTTGGGCATTATATACAAATTTTTGAAAATTTTTAAGAGTTTTTATTTATTTTTTACCAAAAGTGTGGTATAATTAAGTTACAAAGGAGCTTCCTTTGAAATTCCCACAAGAGGTGATAATATGAAGATTAATTTCACAGCAAGACAAATGAAGGTTTTTGATGTTGTTAAGGAAGTGGTGGAGAAAAAGCTCGCTAAGCTTGACAAATTCTTCCCCGATGAGGCTGAGATGGATTTGACCTTCTCTATGGCAAACAATCTTGAAACTGTTGAAATCACAATTCGCTCCGAGGGTATGGTTTTCCGTGCTGAGGAGTCAGCTGATACATTCGCAAATGCTGTTGACAATGCTATTGAGGCTCTTGAAAGACAGATTAGAAAGAATAAGACAAGACTTCAAAAGCGTGTTCGTGATGAGGGATTTAGAATCGCAGAAGAGGACCTTCCCGATGTTGAGGAGGAGATAATGATAAATGTCCGTACAAAGGCATTCCCGTTCAAGCCAATGTCGGTTGAGGAGGCTATTTTGCAGATGGACATGCTTGGACACAGCTTTTTCGTGTTCAAGGACGCTCAGGATCTTGAAACCTGTGTCGTTTATCGCCGTAAAAATGGTGGCTATGGTCTAATCGTTCCTGAAAGCTAAGAGCAAAAATTTAAAATAAAAAAGGCTGTCGGTATCGACAGCCTTTGTTTTAGCCAATTATTTCGCCGTTTGCGTTGAATAGTGGTAGTGGTTCAAGGTAGGTGATATCGCCTCTTGTAATTGCGTCACCCTCGGCAAGAATAGCCATTTTGCCACACACCTCGCCACCTGCCTGCTTTACAAGCTCCTCAAGTGCGTGGAGTGATTCGCCCGTTGAGATTACATCATCAACAATAAGTATTCTCTTGCCCTTCATAAGAGCTGCGTCTGCACCGTCAAGGTAGAGCTTTTGCTCCTTTGCAGTTGTGATTGAGTGAACGGAGATTGAAAGAATATTGCTCATATAAAGCTTTGGACCTTTTCTTGCGAGCATATATTTTTGATTGTTTTGAAGTCTTGCCATCTCGTGAACGAGTGGAATTCCCTTCGCCTCTGCGGTGATAAGGTAATCGTACTTGGGAGCCTTTGCGAGCAAAGCCTTTGCACAAGCGGTTGTAAGCTCGGGGTCGCCAAAGATTACAAAGCCTGCGATATAAAGGTCATCATTTACACGACAGATTGGGAGCGCACGGTCAAGACCTGCGATGTTCATATTATAGTATTTCATATTTGCACCTCTTTAATTTGTTTACATAAATATTGTAGCATTTTTTAGAAAATATGTCAATATATAGAGAAAAAAAGGCAAGCCAAATGGCTTGCCTTTTTTGATTATTTAACCTCAATCTTGGTCTTTCCACCCATATATGGTTGGAGTGCCTTTGGAATGTTAATGCTTCCGTCAGCCTTCATATTGTTTTCAAGGAATGCAATAAGCATTCTTGGTGGAGCTACAACTGTGTTATTAAGGGTGTGTGCAAAGTACTTGCCGTCCTTTGCATTTACTCTTATTTTGAGTCTGCGTGCCTGTGCATCGCCAAGGTTTGAGCATGAGCCAACCTCGAAGTATTTCTTTTGTCTTGGTGACCAAGCCTCAACATCTACGCTCTTTACCTTAAGGTCAGCAAGGTCGCCTGAGCAACATTCAAGGGTTCTTACTGGAATATCAAGTGTACGGAAGAGGTCAACTGTGTTCTGCCATAGCTTATCGAACCATACAGGGCTTTCCTCTGGCTTACATACAACTATCATTTCCTGCTTTTCAAATTGGTGGATTCTATATACGCCACGCTCCTCTATACCGTGAGCGCCCTTCTCCTTACGGAAGCAGGGTGAGTATGAGGTGAGTGTTTGAGGAAGGTTCTCCTCGGGGATAATTGTGTCGATGAACTTACCAATCATAGAGTGCTCACTTGTACCGATAAGGTAAAGGTCCTCGCCCTCTATTTTATACATCATTGCCTCCATTTCGGCAAAGGACATAACGCCTGTTACAACCTCGCTTCTAATCATAAATGGTGGGATACAGTAGGTAAAGCCACGGTCAATCATAAAGTCACGAGCGTATGAGATTATTGATGAGTGAAGTCTTGCGATATCGCCCATAAGGTAGTAAAAGCCGTTTCCTGCAACCTTTCTTGCACTATCAAGGTCAATTCCTGCGAGCTTTTCCATAATCTCGGTGTGATATGGGATTTCAAAGTCTGGAACGATTGGCTCGCCATATCTTTGAACCTCTACATTCTCGCTATCGTCCTTACCGATTGGAACGCTTGGATCGATAATGTTAGGGATAATCATCATTATCTTCTTTATCTTCTCTGCGTATTCCTCTTCAAGCACCTCGAGCTCTGCAAGGCGAGTAGCGGCAGCGCTTACCTGTGCCTTAACCTCATTTGCCTCATCTCTTTTGCCCTGTGCCATAAGTGCGCCGATTTGCTTAGAAAGCTTATTTCTGTCGCCACGAAGGGTATCAGCCTCCTGCTTAAAGGCACGGTATTGCTTGTCAAGCTCAATTACCTCATCAACAAGAGGAAGCTTTGAGTCCTGAAACTTGTTCTTGATGTTTTGCTTTACAACATCGGGGTTTTCTCTTAGAAATTTTAAATCAATCATATTATTACCTCCAAAGGATTTGTTTACAAAAAATAAAAAAATGCCCCCTTGAAAATAAGGGTGCAAAAATACACGGTACCACCTTAGGTTTAACTCACGACCGATAACGAGGTCAGGCGTTGCGTTCTACGCACGGCTCGAGAATGGAACACCACATACACGCCGACACCTCACAGCAAATGGCATCAGTCTCTTGTTCGTGCTGATAGTGGCTATTTTTCTGTCTTAGCCTTTTATACGAAGATTTTAACACAAAAAAAGGTGCTTGTCAAGTAATAATTGCATTTTTTGTTGCATAAAGTGTTAATGAAAAACAAATTCAAAGGAGATGGCAAATGAATACACAAAATACTAATAGCTGTGTGAATAATACCTCTATTACGGGTGTGTGCTGTGATACTACTATCACTCACGACATTAGCGAGGAGTTTACTCTACCCGATTATGTAAACGAGGTTAGGCGTGTGCTTACCACAAGGGCACAGGTTTTGCCCGAGAGTAAATACATAGCAGACTCGCAATCTGGCACTACTCTTGATTTTGGCGGAACGGTTACCTACTTTGTGGTTTACACCGATGATGAGGGCAAGCTATGCTCAACCCCTCTTTCAAGCACATACGAGACACAGACAGTTCTCAAGGGGCGTCCAAGCGAGATTTTTATCGACACGGTGCCTGATAGCGTTACAACAAGGGTAAGTGCTCCTCGCAGACTTACAATTAAGACAAGATTGAAAAGCAGAATTTTCGGCTACGAGGCGAGCGAGGTGTGTGACGGTATTCAGCAAAGGTCAAGTGCTGATGAGCTGTTTATCGAGAGACTCGGCGTCAAGGCTCGCACCCTTTCGGTTGGCTCTGCTACCTTGACGGGAATAAAAATAAGCGAAAAATTCGACACTCCCTCGCTCGCATCTCTTCGCCCCGTGCTTTGCGATGCCGTTGCAATTTTAAAGGATGTCAAGGCTACAAACGGCTCAGCAAGCTGTCACGGAGAGCTTATTGTTAAGTGTCTTTGCGAGAGCGAGGGCGAGCTTATTCCCCTTTCAAGGAGCGTGCCTATTTACGAGGAGATAGAGGTTGACAAAATCACTCCTACTGATAGTGTAAGGGCTGTTGTAAGGTGCGTTAGCTTGTCAATTTCAAGTGAGGAAAGCGACACAGGGGCAGAGCTTTTCTTTGATGCAGTATGTGAGATTGATTGTGAGAGGCTTTGCTCTGTTGACATAGAGCTAACGGCAGATGCATACTCCACTAAAAACGCTATGGAGACCACATATCGTGACATTGAGCTACATTCTCTGCTTAGTGCGTCAAATAGCTCGTTCTCCATAAATGAGAGCGTAAAGCGTAAGAGCAAGGAAAAGCTCGAAATTATCGACACCTTCCTCGATGCAATATACGAAAGGTGCGAGGTCAAGGGGCTTTGTGCTATTCTTAGCGGTAGGCTATGCGTTAGCGTTATTGCTAAGTCGTGTGGCGAGGTAGAGGAATATCTATGCGAAAGCTACGAGATGCCCTTTAAGTATGAGTGCGAGCTTCCAAGAGAGTGCTCAGGTGCGATTTCTCGTGCGAGCGTGGGTGCTACTCTTACAAGCATAAAATACACCGACGACAAGCTACAAATTAGTGCAGAGCTTTATCCATCCTTTATGCTACTTGACAAATCAAGCGTTAGAGTGCTTGATAGTGGCGTGCTAAAAAGAGATACGGAATACAAAAGCGACGCATCCTGTGTGCGTGTTTTCTTCCCCAAGGATGGTGATATTCTTTGGGAGATAGCAAAGAGGTACCACACAACAAGAGAAAAAATCAAGGCTGACAACTCGCTCGATAGCGACACGCTTGACGGTGTTAGGCGTATTATAATTTAAAAATTTAAGCTATATGTAAAAATGGCCACTCTGGTGAGTGGTCATTTTTATCACATAAGTATATGTGCAACCGATTTGTTCGAGCTTTCGGGAACGGAAATAACGGCGGTTTTGCCATCATTAAACTCAACCTGATACTTTGTTCCTATAACCATTTTTTTCTTGAATGAAATCAATGTTCCGCTTGAGACAATCGTGCAGGATTTTATGTCTGCCTTACCAAAGGTGTAATCCTCTTTGGTCTTCACTCCGTAAATAACGAGAGTTTGCTCATCCACATAGTTCAAAAAGCAATGAGGAAAATCAGCTCCTGTTACTTCTCCGTGTGCAAGGGCTTGTCTTGCCAAATTTGAAAAAAGTCCCATATTTTTTCTCCTTTCTTGAATTTGTAATCTTATTTTATCACAAAATGAGATAAATGTCAATATCTCAATTTGTGATTTTATATAATTTTAATAACACTAACTTTTTTAAGGAGATATTATGAGAATTAAGGACATTAGAGAGGACAGCGATATTACCCAACAGCAAATTGCCGATTTTTTGCATATAAAGCAAAACACCTATTCTCAATACGAAAATGGACACAGGCAAATTCCGCTTGATTTGCTTATAAAGCTTTCCTACTTTTATAACACGAGTGTGGATTATCTCTTAGGGCTTACTGACAACAAAAAGCGATATGACTAAAAAATATGCCTCTTGCAAAAATTTGCAAGAGGCATATTTTATTTTAGAATAGATTTAGTCCTTGTAGCCGTTTAGTGCCTTTTTGACATAGATTCCTGTGTATGAGGTGGGATGCTTAGCAACCTGCTCGGGAGTGCCTGTTGCGACAATTCTTCCACCCTCATCGCCACCCTCGGGACCGAGGTCAATTATATAATCTGCGGTCTTTATTACATCGAGGTTATGCTCAATTACCATTACGCTATTTCCTGCGTCAACAAGGCGTTGGAGCACGCCTATCAGCTTCTTTACATCCTCGGTGTGCAGTCCTGTGGTCGGCTCGTCAAGAATGTATATTGTCTTGCCCGTTGAACGCTTTGATAGCTCAGTTGCAAGCTTTACTCTTTGTGCCTCTCCACCCGAGAGAGTGGTTGAGGATTGACCTATCTTTACATAGCCAAGTCCTACATCACATATGGTTTGTAGCTTTCTTGCGATGGTGGGTATTTCCGCAAAGAAGATTGCTCCCTCCTCGGCAGTCATTTCAAGCACATCTGCAATGCTCTTGCCCTTGAATTTGACCTCGAGGGTATCACGATTATATCGCTTTCCCTTACATACATCGCACTTTACATAGACATCGGGTAAAAAGTGCATTTCTATCTTCTTTACTCCGTCACCCTCACAGCTCTCGCATCGTCCACCCTTAACATTAAAGGAAAATCTTCCAGGTCCATATGAACGCATCTTTGCGTCCGGTGTCTTTGCAAATAAATCTCTTATTTCATTGAAAAGACCTGTATATGTGGCTGGATTTGACCTTGGAGTGCGTCCTATTGGGGATTGGTCGATTGCTATTACCTTGTCGAGTGCCTCGTAGCCCTCAATGCCGTCGCACTTGCCCGGGTAGGTTATTGCACGATTGAGGCGTCTTGCAAGGGTTTGCAAAATTATCTTGTTTACAAGAGAGCTTTTGCCCGAGCCTGATACACCCGTCACTGCAACAAAGCAACCGAGTGGAATTTCAACATCGATATTTTTTAGGTTGTTCTCCTTAGCTCCTCTTACAGTTAGGAATTTGCCATTTCCCTTTCTCCTCTTTTCGGGTACGGGAATGCTCTTTCTTCCACTAAGGTATGCTCCTGTTATGGACTTTTTGTTTGCCATAATTTCCTCGGGCGTTCCCTGTGCGACAATCTCGCCACCGTGAACTCCTGCACCAGGACCTATGTCGACAATATAGTCAGAGGATAACATTGTTTCCTCATCGTGCTCGACAACAATAACGCTATTTCCAACATCACGAAGGTCCTTTAAGGTCTTTATTAGCTTGGTGTTATCTCTTTGGTGAAGTCCTATGCTAGGCTCGTCAAGAATATAGAGCACGCCTACAAGCGAGGAGCCTATTTGTGTTGCAAGCCTTATTCTTTGAGCCTCGCCACCTGACAGGGTTGATGCCTTTCTTGAAAGGGTGAGGTATTCAAGTCCTACGCTATTCATAAAGCCAAGGCGGGAGCGAATTTCCTTTAAGATTTCCTTTGCAATTTTTTCCTCGCTCTCGCTGAATTTGAGGTTATTTACAAATTCAAGGGCATTTGTTACTGACATACGGCAAAACTCATCAATATTCTTGCCACCTACGGTGACGGAGAGTGAAAACTCGTTAAGCCTTTGTCCGTGACATTTTGGACACGGGGTTTCCTCGATAAATTGCTCGTAATATTCATCGCCCATCATCTTTATTCTGCCCTCGATAATGCCGATAATGCCATCAAATTTGACGGTTTGACGCTTATGTTGTTTTGCAAAGTATCTATCAATTGTGTAATATTCATCACCCGTTCCATATAAAAGGGCGTGAAGCTGTTCGGGGGTGTAGTCCTTTATAGGCGTTGAGAGGTCAAAGCCAAATCGCTCGCCTGCTGCCTTGACAAGTGGCCCCATCCAGCTCTCCTCATCTATTGTCTTGAAGCCATTTACAGCTATCGCACCCTCGTTAAGGGATAGATTGTGGTCGGGGATTATCTTTTCGGGTGAGAGGTTTCTCATCTCGCCAATTCCTGCACAATGTGGGCACGCACCAAAGGGGTTATTGAATGAAAACGAGCGTGGCTCAATCTCGCCAAAGCTTATTCCATGCTCCTCGCAGGCGTAATTGGTTGAAAATTCAAGCTCTACTCCATCGCCCTCTCGTGGTGAGGTGACAACTGCCATCTTACCATCAGCAAGCTTTAATGCCGTTTCAACAGAGTCGGCAAGCCTTGGGCGTATTCCGTCCTTCATAACAAGTCGGTCAACTATTATATCGATATTGTGCTTTTTGGTAAGCTCAAGCTCGATATCCTCGCCAAGGTCGTAGACAACGCCATTTATTCTCGCTCTTGCGTAGCCACTCTTACGAGCGTCAGCAAGCACCCTTTCGTGTCTACCCTTTTTGCCTCTTACAATTGGAGCGATTACCATAAATCTCTCGCCCTCTGGCAGGGTTAGGATTTTATCTATTATTTGGTCGACGCTTTGTTGTCTTATTTCCTTTCCACACACAGGACAATGCACAACTCCAAGGCGTGCATAAAGAAGCCTTAGGTAGTCGTATATCTCTGTTACTGTTCCCACGGTTGAGCGTGGATTCTTAGAGGTTGTCTTTTGGTCGATTGATATTGCAGGGGAAAGCCCCTCTATGCTATCAACATCGGGCTTATCAAGCTGACCAAGAAACATTCTCGCATATGATGAAAGCGATTCAACAAAGCGACGATGTCCCTCTGCGTATATTGTATCGAACGCAAGCGAGCTTTTTCCCGAGCCTGAAAGTCCTGTCAGCACGACAAGCTTATCTCGGGGGATTGTTATGTCAATATTTTTAAGGTTGTGAACCCTTGCGCCCTTTATTTCAATGTTGTTTATCATATTTTCTCCTCGAAGGATTATTTTGTGATTTTTAGCTCCTTAATTCTATCACGAAGGAAGGCTGCCTTTTCAAATTCAAGCTTACGAGATGCCTCTCTCATTTCCGAGGTCAACTCTTCGATTAGCTTTTCTCTTTCCTTGGCACTTAGCTTCTTAGTTGCCTTTGCACTCTCAGCCCTCTTACCAAGGTCGATAACATCGAATACCTCTTTTATGATTGTTTTTGGTATTATGCCGTTTTTCTCGTTATATTCGCTTTGAACCTTGCGACGGCGATTTGTTTCGGCAATAGCGTTTTTCATAGAGCCTGTTATAGTATCTGCATACATTATAACCTTGCCGTTTGCGTTTCTTGCGGCTCTACCTATCGTTTGGATAAGTGAGGTTTCCGAGCGGAAAAGTCCTTCCTTATCTGCATCAAGAATTGCCACCAAGGGCACCTCGGGAATATCAAGTCCCTCTCTTAAAAGGTTAATTCCCACAAGCACATCGAACTCGCCAAGTCGAAGGGCACGGATAATCTCCATACGCTCGATTGTGTCTATGTTATGGTGAATGTATTTCGCCTTTAAGTCGTTTGCACAAAGATATTCCGTTAAATCCTCTGCCATTTTTGTTGTAAGGGTGGTGACAAGCACTCTTTCGCCCTTTTCGGCACGAAGGCGTATTTCTCCCATTACATCATCGACCTGTGTCGCTATTTCACGCACCTCAATCTCGGGATCTACAAGTCCTGTCGGGCGTATTAGCTGTTCTGCGATAACGGTGGAATGCTCCCTTTCAAATTCAGCAGGGGTTGCTGACACGAATACGGTTTGGTTGAGCTTTGACAAAAACTCAGGAAAATAAAGTGGTCTATTATCGTATGCAGATGGCAGACGGAAGCCGAACTCGACAAGATTTTTCTTTCTTGCAAGGTCGCCACCGCTCATTCCTCTTACCTGTGGGAGCATAACATGGCTCTCATCGACAAAGAGGAGAAAATCCTTTGGGAAGTAGTCAAGAAGAGTGTAGGGGGTTGAGCCTGGCTCTCTGCCCGACAGAACTCTTGAATAGTTTTCAACGCCCGAGCAAAAGCCTATCTCTCGAAGCATTTCGATATCGTATCTTGTTCGCTCCTCTATTCTTTGAGCTTCAAGAAGCTTGTCCTGTGACTTGAAATAAGCGACACGCTCCACCATTTCCTCGTATATTTCATTTAGTGCTCGCTCTCGCTTTTCATCACTTACTACATAGTGGTTAGCTGGGAATATTGAGCAGAAGCGAAGGGCACGAATGACCTCGCCCGTTAGGGTGTTTATCTCGCTTAGTCTATCTATTTCATCGCCAAAAAACTCGACACGAATTGCCTTATCGCTTGATGATGCAGGTAAAATCTCGACCACATCACCACGGATTCTAAACTTATCTCTTACGAAGTTTATATCATTTCTTTCGTAGTTCATACCGATAAGACGGCGAACGAGGGTGTCTCTGTCAAGCTCCATTCCCTCACGAAGGTCGATTACCATATTATGATACTCGTTTGGATCTCCGAGTGAGTAAATACACGACACAGAGGCAACTATAATAACATCTCGGCGTTCAAAGAGTGCACTTGTAGCACTATGGCGAAGCTTATCGATTTCATCGTTTACCATAGCGTCCTTTTCGATATATATGTCCTTACCCGGAATATACGCCTCAGGCTGATAGTAGTCGTAGTAGGATACGAAATACTCAACTGCGTTTTCGGGGAAAAGTGCACGCATTTCGCTACACACCTGAGCGGCAAGGGTTTTATTTGGTTCAAGAATAAGGGTTGGTCTGTTTACATTTGCGATTACATTCGCCATTGTAAATGTCTTTCCAGAGCCTGTAACGCCAAGCAGAGTTTGCATTCTATGACCTGCGTTTATAGCATCGGTAAGCGTTTTTATCGCAGTAGGCTGATCTCCCGTTGGCACATAGCCACTAACGAGCTTAAATTTATCCATTTGGCGTCCTCCTTTTATTAGTTATTATATTTTATCACACTTTAATATGTTTGTAAACTATATTGTATGCTTTTTGAAAGAAAAAAATCTATCCAAAGATAGATTTTAATTCTTATTTTGTTGCTATTTCGACGCTTAGCTTAGTCCTTTCATCGGCACTTAGACTCCAAGGGAGCGATTGCTCATCCTTTTTGTGAAGAACAACTGAGCTTTGGTCCTTTACGACATCTGCAATCTCATCAATAATCATATTAAGTGTTAATTGCTTTGCCGAAAAATCAACTCCTGTAAATTCAAGCCTTCTATATTGATAGTGGAATTTTTCTTCCTTTTCAAGCACTTTTGGGGTGTAGGTTTTCCCGTTTTCGTCGGTGAGAGTGTACGAAATTGCAGTTCTATCGAAGGTTGGATACCTCTCTGCTATATCGTCCATATGACGCTCGTTATATCTAATTGTCACCTGCAAATATCCCTCGCTCTCGATATAAGCAAGCGAGTATGCATACAAGCCACCATTTGGTGAAAATCCGTCATCGGCAGGCTTATGCGTGCGTATATCACTTGTGCTTGCATAGGCGTTTCTTAATTCATCGGTTATGATGATATTTTCAAGCTCCCTGTGGCTTGATTTAAACATATTTATAGCGAGCAAGAGTATAACTGCGACAATTGCTACTATTAAAACTATTTTGAGTATTTTGCCGAGCTTATCCATATTCTCGCCTCCTTTGTTAGCAGGTATAGACTTGGTTGAGCTACATTTAGAGCAGCCAAGCGTCCTATGCAAATTGTTTCAATACAATGGTATTCTACCATAGTTTTTCCTTCTGTTCAAGTTTTTTTTGAAAAATACTTGACATTGGTAAACTTTTTATATATAATATGTATGCTTGTATATTTGTAAAGCTGTATGCGGAGGAGTTTTTTATGATTATTGATCTCAAACCCCTACTGAACGGCTCGCTATCAAGGCTTGATTTCAGCTATGAAATTGGGCTTGATGATGACGATTCGCCAATCATTCCGCCTGATGATGTTTCTTTCACACCGCCTATTGTGGTTAAGGGCTATGTTACCGATAACGCAGGCTATATGACGCTTTCGGCAACTGCTTCTATTAGCTACTCTACGCATTGTGCAAGATGTCTTGAGGACTTAACTGGCAATTTTGTCCTTACATTCAATCGCACCGTCGCTACTATGGGAACACTTCAAAACGAGGACAATGATGATTTCGTTATTGTTAAAAACGGTATGCTGGACATCGACCGTGAGCTCGTGGAGGATTTGTTGCTCGAGTTTCCGACAAGGTTCCTGTGTAAAGAGGAATGCGCAGGTCTTTGTCCAAAATGTGCTAAAAACTTAAATTTTGGTCCTTGCGATTGCCCGAAGAAAAAAGAAATTGATCCAAGACTTGCAATTTTACAAAAACTACTTGAAAATGATTAACATTTGTGATATAATGCTTAGGATAAAAAAAGCTAAGTCCAAAAAGGAGGTTACTTACAATGGCAGTACCAAAGAGAAAACAGTCTCATTCAAGAACTAATCTCAGAAGATCCAACAACAGCAAATTGACAGCTCCTACTATGGTTAAGTGCTCAAGATGCGGAGAGTATAACCTTGCTCACCGTGTTTGCTCTGCTTGTGGCTTCTATGGAGACAAGGAAATCATTAAGAAGGCTGACGCATAATCAGTAACAATTAACGACCACAAGTAAGCCTTGTGGTCTTATTGTTTATTACGAGGTTTTTATGAAATATTCACCAAAGAAATTTGACACGAAAATAAGGGCGGTGTACTCTATTTCGCTTATTATCGCCCTTGGTCTTATGATGCTACCTGCTAAGGGCTTTGCAAGCACTCTTTTATCCTCTGTTGCCCTTTTGCTAATTGGCGTTTCAATTATGCTCTTTGTTAAGTATGATGCAACACGATATGAATATATATTAATGGAAAGAAATGGCACGCTCGATTTTTATGTCAATAAAATTTCGGGCAGGCGTAGTGCTTATGCAGTTTACTTCCCTCTTACCGATTGTGCCGAGATAGGTCGCTTTGGCGAGAGCACAAGGGGCGAGCTTAATGCACGCTATCAGGGCTGTCGCATAACCAAATATGTGCAAAATTTTCTAAGCTCAAAGGATATTCATTATGCCCTTTTCAAGGCAGAATATGGCTATGAGTGTGTTGTTTTTGAGCCTGATACGGCTTTTGTTACTCTTATGAAAGAGTATCTTGGCAAGCCTCCGTGCATCACCTTTGACAATGGTGAGGAGCTTGCAGGAGTTGAGCCCTCAGATGAAAATAAGGAATAAAAAAGAGAGCAGATGTCTGCTCTCTTTTTCTTATTCGCATACGCAATTAAATCCGCCACAATCAATGCACCATAGCTCCTCGGCAACGCCAAGAACCATAATGCCGACAAATGCAATACCGATAGCAAGGTAATGCTTCCAGGAAAGGGCTTCCTTTAAGAATACTCTGCTCCATACAAGGCTGAGCGCACAGTATGCAGAGATAATTACCATTCCCGCAGTGAAGTCACTAAACATTACTGCCATATAGAAGATTTGTCCTATTGTTTCACAGATACCACCGAGCATAAAGCTACGGTTGCCCTTGAAGGCTGTATCCCTTTTAACGCATTTGAGATAGATAAATGCAAAGATTGCAAGTAGGAAGAAGGTAAGCTCGAACGCTGAGTTTGCAGCGTAGTCGGTGATTATACCATTTCCTGCCTCGTCCTCAATTGAGAATATAAGCTCATCTCCAAAGGTGCCAAGTGCATCTATAATAAGGTATGCTATTGGCAAAAGCAGGGCGAGAAAGCTCTTTGCATATTTTCTGTTTGCCTTCTCTTGACGAGCAAGGCGTGCGCCGTCATCCTCAAAGCTTTCTACAAAGCCGAGGCCTACAACGCCTACTGTGATAAGGATTATGCCGATTACTGCCATAAGGCTTACTTCATCAGTGCTTGTAAGACCAAAGATTAAGCAAAGCAAGAATGCAAGTGCTCCTGAGGAGTTACAAATAGGTGATGAAATTGAAAGCTCAATATAGCGAAGACCAACATAACCAAGCACCATTGCAAGTATGTAAAGTGCTGATACAGGCAAGTAGCGAACAAAGTCCATAAGCTTGAAATCTGTGTAGAACAAGCTTGCAACAAACTTTGGAACGCTCTCTGGATCATCAATTACCGCACCACCGATTAGGGTGATTAGGAAATGGATTCCCATTACAAGTCCAACAGCGAAAACAACCTTCCAATGGCTATTCTTGTCGTTTTCCTTTGTTCCGTGCTTTGAAAAGAAGTCCGATCCACTCCAACAAAGGAGTGCTACGAGTGAAAAAACAAAATACATAGCTTTCCTTTTGTAGCCTATGGGCGTCTTAGTCCCGTTTGGCTACCATCTCCAAATCGCATTTTTATAAATTTGAGCGCTTCCTTGAAAATTGTCTGGTCGTTTTCAAAGGTCTTGTCCTCGGGAAATTCATCCTCGAAGAACCAATGAAACGCAGCAATCTCCTGAGGCTGTGGCTCGACATACGCTCTTGTCGTGAGGGAAGCAAAATATACTACTCTTTTCTCAATATTCTTTTTCTTTCCAATAAGGTATACGGATTCCATTCTAAAACCGTTTTCGAGCTTTACCTCAATTCCGGTTTCCTCCTTTACCTCACGGATAGCGGTTTGGTATTCGTTTTCCCCATCTTCTACATGGCCCTTGGGGAAAGACCAAAAATCCGCATATTTATTTTTGATAAGAAGTACGGCGTATTTTCCACGAGTTTTACGGAAAATTACTGCACCGCAGGACTTTTCGTACTTCAAGCTATCATCTCCTTTTAGAGCGCAAAAGCATTTTAGCACATTTCTACATAGTTGTCTATATTTTGCACTCAATGTTTAGAAAAAATCAACATATTTGTAATATTTTGTTAATAACTGTCGTTATTATAAGTATGTTTTTGCCAATTCAAGCAAGGATTTATGAGGGATTTCGTAACAAATCATTCACAAATATTCTTGGCCAAATCAAAGAACTGCCTTGAAAAATTGTGCTGTTCTTGGATTTTTGGGGTTATCAAACACCTCGGCAGGCGTTCCCTCCTCGGCAATAACGCCACCATCCATAAAGAGAACTCTTGTTCCAACCTCACGGGCAAAGCCCATCTCGTGGGTTACAATAACCATTGTCATTCCCTCATCTGCAAGCTCCTTGATAAGGTCAAGCACCTCACCTACCATCTCGGGGTCAAGTGCACTTGTTGGCTCATCAAAAAGCATTACCTTTGGGTTCATAGCGAGTGCACGAACGATTGCTATACGCTGTTTTTGTCCGCCTGAAAGGGTTGAGGGATAGACATTTGCCTTGTCCTCGAGTCCTATACGGCGAAGTAGCTCGTATGCTCTATCTATGCATTCCTGCTTGTATTGCTTCTTAGTCTTACCCTGCTTTACCATTTGCTTACAATAGATTGTATATGGTGCAAGGGTTATATTCTCCAATACGGTTTTATTGTTGAATAGGTTGAACTGCTGGAATACCATTCCCATCTTTTGACGGTGAATGTTGATATTTACGCTTGGATCAGCGATGTTTACATTTTCAAAAATTATCTCTCCACCTGTTGGATCCTCAAGGCAGTTAAGGCATCTTAAAAATGTGCTCTTTCCAGAGCCACTTGGGCCTAAAACAACTACCTTTTCTCCTGGGTATATTGATGTTGAGATATCACGAAGAACGCTGAGGCCACCAAATGACTTTTGCAAGCCCTTAACCTCTATAAGTGGCTGATTTTTATCCATTCAACTCACCCCCGTTTCTTCTATCTCCCTTTGACAATTTCTTTTCAATTATGTGAAGCACCTTTGTAAGCACAAGCACCACTGCAAGATACAAAACTGCTGCTATAAGAAGTGGGAATAGGTAATCAAAGGTTCTTGATTGAATAAGTCCTGGGATTTTTCCAAGGTCCATTATTCCAACATATCCAACAATCGCAGTTTCCTTAACGAGAGTGATAAACTCGTTAAAGAGTGGTGGTAGACAGTTTTTAACTGCCTGTGGGATTATAATGTGCCAAAGGGTTTGCCATGTGGACAAGCCAAGGGAGCGACCTGCCTCCATTTGTCCGTCGTCAACGCTCTCGAAGCCTGCTCTGGCAATCTCAGCAACATACGCTCCCGAGTTTATTCCAAAGGTGATAGCTCCTATCATCATTCCGTTGTCCCAGGATACAAAAACTATAAAGTACAAAATCATAAGCTGAAGAACTACTGGTGTTCCTCTAACTATGGTTATGTAGAAGTTTGCTATCTTTGATAGAATACGAAGCTTACCTGTCTTTTTATTAAGGTAATTTATCATTGCAAGGCACACACCAATTGCAGTTCCTATAAGAGCTGCGATAAGTGCGATTAAAATGGTGTTTCCAAGTCCTTCAAGATATAGCTTCCATCTATCCTGTACAACAACCGCCTTCTTCAAGCGTTCCAAAATAGATACTGCTAAAAAAACTTTCATATCTTCCTTTTCAGCAGAATTAGTGAGGGAGAAAGCTCTCCCCCACTATTCCGTCTTATTTAATTATTCTGATACTGCGAGCATTGTTTGAGCAGGAAGCTTATCCATAACGATTGCATCGATACGGCCTGCTTTAAGATCTGCAAGTGCAAGAGCGTATTGCTTATAACGATTTACAGTTGTGTTTGCACCAATCTTAACGGTAACGGTGATTGGGTTGCCATCTGCATCCTCTGACTCGTATGAGTGACCAGCCTCTGTTGCTGCGGCAGAAACAATAAGGTCACCACTTGTTCCCTCTTGTACGCCTACCTTGAGACCATCAAGAGCCTTAACGCTTGAATATGATTTGTCCTCTGCTGAAACGACTACGAGTGTTGAGCTGTAATAAATGTTTGAGAAGTCAACCATTTCCTTTCTATCCTCGCTGATAGTAAGACCTGCAGCTCCAACTGCATCGCCTGTTGACTGCTGAACGCTCAAAGGAATTGTATCGAATGCGATATCCTGAACATTTACCTTCTTGCCCATGTTTACTGCAACCTGATTCATAATAGCGATATCAACGCCTACAATGCTACCGTTTGACATAAATTCAAATGGAGCAAAGCCTGACTCGGTGTAAACTACGATTTCCTCAGTAGCTGTGCCGAAGTCCCAGCTAACCTTAAGGTCGCCAGCCACAGGAGCTGTTACGCCCTCAACGCCCTCTTCGTACTTAGAAAGCTGTGTGTAATAGTCGAGGTATTTTTCCATTGTGCCGTCCTTAACCCAAGCATCAACTACCTTGTTAACCTCAGCCATAAGTGTTGTGTTGCCCTTCTTAACAGCGATACCAAAGTCCTCAACGAGAAGGTCGCTTGCGTCGATTGCAACATACTTGTCATCGTTTCCACAGGAAACAAGTGCCATACATCCCAAAAGCATTACTGCCACGAGTGCGAGTGAAATAATCTTTTTCATTTCTTTTTCCTCCAAAATTGTATTTTAGTCTATGACTAATGTTTGAGATGTTGTTATTATACTACTTTGAAATTGGAATGTCAATAGTTTTATAATATATATGTGAATATTTTTACTCGACAAGCTCGAAAAAATATGAATATATTCATTTTTGAGTGAATATTTTTAATTTTATTCATTTGCAAGTGAATAAATGCAAAAACGCCCCGACAAGCGTCGAGGCGTTTTGCATTTTTTAATTAAAGTCGATATTCTCCTCATTGCTTGAGCTATCTCGATTTAACTCATACAAGGGAAGCTCGCTCTGCTTTGGCTTCAAGAGAAGCACAGCTCCGATTGCGATAAGGATTACTATTGTTGCTGAAAATCCGCCTTCAAGTCCAAAGGCTCCGCCGTTGGCAGCCTTCATATCCTCATTTATTACTGTATTGAAAATAGCGGGCATTGATGACATACCGCTCACGCTTGAACCAAATACACAGCCCTGTGTGAAATTCCACATAGTATGAATAGCACAAGCACCTATTATATCGCCTCGTTTGAGAATGTATATACCCTCGAAAACTCCAAAGAGGAATATATTTATAAGTGCAATAGCTCCAACTCCTGTGTTTGAGCCGTGCATAAGAGCGAATACTGCTGATGAAAATGCGAGTGCAAGTCCTACCTTGTAGTCACGAGCGACAGTAGTCATAAGGTAGCCTCTTACCAAAAGCTCCTCGCCTGCTCCTTGAATTACAAATGCGATAAGGAACAGTATAATAACGGCACTGAAATTAGTCGATTTTACAACCTCAATAGAGCCACAGAGGAATGCGACAAGCACAGTTAATGCATACATAACTACGCCTATTAGTGCTCCTGCACCATATTCAAGGGCGTAATTCGTTTTTCTAAGTCCAAGGGTTTTGATAGGTCTTTTTTCGATGAATTTGCAGTAAATAATTGATGCCAAAATAAAGCACGCACCTGCTGAAATGAGCGAAATTATCATAAGCCAGCTTGGTACATTCAAAATAACCTCGCTTGCTACGGCATCAAGCTCCTCCATCGGTACAGAGCCGTCGATTATTCCCGTCATAAGTGACCAAAAGCTATCGTTGGTCATAAGGTATACAAGCGTTGGCAGGGTTACTATGATAGTGCTTGCCATTGTCGCTATGGAATAAACGAGGAAGAATATTAAAAGTGAATGAACGAAGTGAGTTGGGCGATGATTAATCGCTGCCTCATCAAGCATTTTTGTTCTATTTAATCTTATGTTCTCGGTAATTTTCATTTTTCGCCTCTTTTATTTAATAGCCTATCAGCCTTTAAGATTGACACCTGTGTTTTAGAATCCTTAATCTCGCCTGCCATAACCATATCAACAAGCTTAGCAAGTGGGATTTTTTCGACCTGCACAAACTCGTCCTCGTCGGGGTGAGCATCCTTGTAGGTAAGACCTGTGGCTATATATGTGTATATTTTTTCATCTGTGAAGGCAACTGTTGTATATAGCTCGCCCATAAACTCAACCTTGTCTGCTACAACTCCGCTCTCCTCCTCAAGCTCTCGCATAGCGGCATCGAGTGGGTCCTCGTTTGGCTCAAGCTTGCCTGCGGGGATTTCAAGTAATGGTCTTGAAAATGGGTATCTAAATTGTCTTACCATAATTACCTCGCCCTCATCGGTTACGGGAATTACGCACACAGCCCCTGGGTGCCTTACAACCTCTCTTATTGATTTTTTACCGTTTGGAAGCTCAATATCGTCGACATATAGCTTTACAACCACTCCGTCAAAGATTTGCTTTGAGCTTAACTGCTTTTCAAAAAGCTCCATATTATCACTTCCTTATAAATGTGCTTGTTTTATCTCCAACCTCAATAGTCAAGGTGTCGTTTTCTATTCTATATTTGCAATCAATTACAAACTCGCTACTTAGAGTATAGCCTTCAAGTGCGATATACTCATCTATAAAATAATACAAATTATCGCCGTTTGTTGAAAAAACTATTCTATTTTTTCCACTCTCATCAACCATTGAGCCTGTGTAATCCTGCTTGAAGCTGTATATCTCGCTTGGATTTTGAGTATTAACCCACTCTCCAAATATCGATGCATCCTTATTATATTCAAGCTTGTATTTTTCAAGCACTGTAAATGCTCTTCCGTCCTTTAAAACAAGAGCGTCCCTGTCCTTGCTAATTGAAAACTTGTTTTCAGTATTTTGTAGTGTGCTACCAACAGTATAGGTGATTACAAGTGTGTTTTTATCATCTACTCGATAGGTGCTTTCTGTATCCTGAACCCTTGCCATACCGTAGGTATACATAGTTGTTATAACTCTGCCGTCTGCCAAGAACTCGTATATCTTATAATCGCCGTGATTAAAATTTTCCTTCTCCTGCCATACGCCAACAAGTGATACTCCGTCGTAGGTGTATTTTCTATCGTAGGAATGCTTTTTTACATTAACATAGTAGGGGATTACTATACAAAGAAAGATAGCAAGTGCAACAACCACTGCCACAAGGGCAATTATTGCAAGCCTCTTTTGCTTTTTTGTATGCTTTTTTCTTGCTTTTGTACTCATTTTATCTCCTCGCCTCTTGCAAGCCTTACCATATCCTCGGGTGCGATATTGTAGGCTTCAAGTGTAGCCTCATTGCCATCATAGCTATACACAACCAAATGGCAGTTTTTTATAGAGTGCTCAAAGTCCTCGGGGATTGAGGGCGACTTTTTTGCGTTTCTTGCAAAAATTCGAGTTATCGCTCCATGAGTGACTATAAGCACACGCTCGCCAATTTTTACATTATCCTTGATAAAGGCTTTTGTACGCTCCATAATAGCCTCAATCGTTTCTACCGTTTTTACCTCGGGCACATTATTAAAGGTTGCCCTTGAATATTCCTCGTAGACAAGTCCACTTAGCTCTCCAAAGTCACGCTCTATAATTCGCTCATCTACAAGTAAATTGTCACACTCCACAGCCTCGGCTATGATTTTTGCGGTATCAAGTGCACGAGAAAGGGGGCTTGATATTATCTTGTCCCAGCAAAGCCCTGTCTCATCCTTTGCTCTTTTTAAGCCTCTTGCCGAGTCGTGAGCCTGAGAAATTCCTGTTTCATTAAGAGGGATTTCCTCTCTGCCCTGCATTTTAAATTGCAAATTCCAATCGGTTTGTCCGTGCCTTAGAAAGCACAAAACTCCCCTTGATTTATCAAATATGTCCATTATTTTCTTCCTGTTGAGCCAAAGCCCCCTGCTCCTCTTTCGGTGCTATCAAGCTCCTCGCACTCCTCAAATTCACACTTGATGTATGGTGTGACAACGAGCTGTGCGATTCTTTCGCCAACGCCAACTATTTGATCCTCTGATGAATGGTTATGTAGTGCAACCATTATTTCACCACGATAGTCGCTATCTATTACTCCAACCTTGTTTGCAGGTGCAAGTCCTCTTTTGCACGCAAGACCACTTCTTGCATAAACGAGAGCAACATAGCCATTTTCAAGCTCCATAGCAAGTCCTGTTTTTACAAACACAGTTTCCCCTGCCTTAACAACAAGCTCCTCGTCTATGCAGGCATAGAGGTCTGCTCCTGCCGAAAATTCCGAAGCGTAGGTTGGTATTTTTGCATTTTCATTAAGCCTTTTAAGCCTTACCTTCATTTTTATCTCCTTTTTAGGGTGTTTAAGTAATCCTTTGTTTTCTTGTCTATTTTGAGGCTTTCTCTCGCCTTTTGAATGGCTTTATTATGTGTCCACGCATCAAGCTCGTTGCCGATTATTACGGGCAATGCAAGCTCGTATTGCCTTGTCAGAGCCGTGGCAAAGAACCACGCCTGAGCCATTTTCACATAAAATTTTTCGCTCCTTACACGCTTTACCTCGTTGATTGCACGCATAGCGTACTCGCCATCAAGGTAGTAGGAAAGAAGTGACACTATGCCAAAGCGACACACATACTCCTGCTCCGAGCCAAGAAGCGAGGTGACAAGCTCCCATGCTCTTTCACGGTCCTTGAAAAATTGCTTTATAGCTCCAACTGTTGTGTCGACAATCGCCCAGCTATTCATATAGGGTAGCAGGCGTTTTAGGTGTGCTTCAATATCCTCTCCGCTTAGGTGAGCGAGCATATATGCGTGTGTGATATACTCATCGTGATAGGTGTGGGGCAGTTCTCTTAAAAACTGCTCACCCTGTGGTGCTTTTGCGTATCTTTTCGCAATTGCACGGGCTACGGGAGCACGCACGCCAAGAATGCCTGTTACGCCTGGAATTATGCCCTGAGAAAAGCTTTTATAGTCCTCATCTGCACTATCTAAGAGTGCCCTTGTTACCTCGTTCATACCTTAAAGAGCTTACATTCCTTAGCTATTTCAAAAAGAGCCTCGCCATCTATTCTTGTTAGGTTAGGAATATTGTCGATAAACTCCTCAGCCATAAGGTGGAATTTTGAGGTTGTGAAATATATTCCACGGCTTGCCCCTCTTGCAACCATAGCGCCATAGAACTCCCTTACCTCCTTAACGGTGACATGAAGGGAACGGCGTGCCTTTGCTTGAACTGCAACAAATTCCTTGAAGCCGAGCTTATCCTCTGTGCGAATTATAATATCAATTCCACCGTCATCGCTACCGCCTGTTACACAGCACTGTGTGACAATAAAGCCACACTTTTCATAGTATTTACGAAGGAGCATAGCTCCGTATCTTTCAAAGTATTCTCCGCCCTGTGAGTTTATAGAATCAAGGAATTTCGAAAGCTCATCCATTGACTCCTCGCTCTCCTGCTTTAAAACATATTTTGAGCCATCAAGGCAAAGTCTCCCGTTCTTTTCGCCTGTTGCAAGCACTCCGCCAGCAACTGCACGAATGACCTCGTTATCCTTTTCAGAGAAGGTCTTATTCGCGCCGAGCCTTTCAATGCAAAGGTCGAATATTTCCTCTCTTCCTCTTGCAATATTATCCTTTAAGATTTCATTGACGCACTCCTCAATCTCTGCCTTTGGTGGATAGGTTTCGGTAATGCTCATGCTAAGGATGTCACCATCCTCTATAATATCTCCAAGGGAAATGCCCTCTGTTATAATCGCACCGATAAGTGAGCGTGCAACAACAGCCAAGCTATCGACAGATGTATCACGAAGCTGTGCCTTTGTAAAGCCAAGGCGAGAAATTACTGCGTTAACGAGAAATTGCCTTTGTATCTTATTCCCATCAAGGGTTTCTATTATGTGCTTTTTTATTGTTGATATAAGCAAGCGCTTATTTTTGCATAGCTGTTCAAAGTTCATATGCACCTCGCAAAATGTTCTATTTGTTAATTTTATCACAAATGGCATCACATTTCAATAACATAATCTAAAAAGAATGTGTGCGTAAAATATTATCGAGTGATAAAAATTAGTTGTCGTCTTTCTCGCTTGTCTTAGTGTCCTGCTCGCTACCTGTATCCCTTGGGAGCTTGGTTATATAGATAATTCCCGACACAATACCGACAAGTCCTATAATGAGGAGTGGAAGCAAAAGCCATTCCTTGAAGATTAGCTTGTCTGCGATTTTGTTAACAAGGCTAAGCACAGTAGCCACAAAAAGTGACGCATAGCCTACTATGTGTATGATTTTAAGTATTTTTAGCTTATTCATTTTTGTCCTCTCAATTAAACGCATTAAGTATTGCTGTTCTATATCTTATAGTTGCCTCGGGGGATAGGTCACAATGACCTCTCAAAGGAATTTTTTCAAGGCTTATTTCGTGTCCCTGCATTGCAGAAACGAGCTTTTCAGAGTGCATTTGCAAGCTCACCGCATCGTCATCCTCACAATGGAATACAAAGTATGGAATTTTTGGCATCTTAGGTGCAAGGTGCAAGGGTGAGTGTGCCTTTAACGCCTCATCGAGTGTGGTATCAAGGTCAAAGAACGCACTATAAAGGGTTCTTGGTAAATCCTCTCTTTCGGTGAAGTGATATGGAAGGTCGCAAACGGGGCAATTTGTTACGCAGCGCACGGGTGTACGCTTTGCGTAATAGGTGTAAACGAGTGCGCTAAGTCCACCCATACTGCCACCAGAGGATACGATTTTTGTGTCGCTTGGTAGTGAGTATTTCTCAAAGAGCACATCGAGAATTTCATCGGTGTATGCTACTGCTGAGCTATTCATCCAGCACCAAGGGTTTGTGTATGGAATTACTAAGAGTATTCCGTCCCTTGCGTATTCCTTGGCAGAGGCAAAATCCCCGCTATGCATATGCATTCCACCAAGTCCGTAAAAGTCAAGCACTATTCCTCTTATTTTACCCTTTATGAGCTTATCATTTGAATAAGCAAAGCTTCTTAGATTTTCATAGGTGATAATCTTTTCCATTTATAATCTTACCTCCAAGCCACCTGTCGCTTTAATTAGTCTAAAAATCTGCTCGGCTGTGTCGCTTAAATTCGCCATTGCGTTTTCCTTATCCATAGCATAATCAAGCGTACAGGGTGATTTTACTATTGGGAAAATCGCATCTATGCCGTGCTTGTTTGCCTCTCTTGCGTCGTTTGATACGCTACCTGCAATTGCGATTGTGGTCTTGCCGTATTTCTTAGCCACCTTGGCAACTCCAACAGGGGCTTTACCCATACAGGATTGGCTATCGAGCCTGCCCTCTCCCGTTATGACAACATCTGCATTTTTTACATACTCATCAAGTCCTATTGCCTCGTTTACAATATCTATTCCCGAGCAGAGCTTAGCACCGAGATATGAAACGAGAGCAAAGCCTATTCCACCTGCTGCACCTGTTCCCTCAATGCACGAGTTATCTGCTCCAATTAGCGTGCTTGTAAGGCGTGCAAAATTAGAAAGCCAAGCGTCCATATCAGCCACAGCCTGTGGGGTTGCTCCCTTTTGTGGGCCGTATACTGCACTTGCTCCGTTCTCGCCACAGAGTGGGTTCTTTACATCGCAAGCAACCTTTATCTCGCACTCGGAAAGCTCCTTTAACATATTGTCAAGGCGTATTTTAGAAAGCGTAGCCAAGCCACACGCTCCCTTTTCTATTGGCTTATCATTTTGGTCAAGAAGCTCTACTCCAAGGGCTTGGAGCATACCTGCACCACCATCGTTTGTAGCACTTCCACCTATTCCTATTATAAGCCTTCTTGCATTATTTTCCTTTATTGCGTGGCGTATAAGCTCGCCTACGCCATAGGTTGTTGTGTATAGAGGATTTCTTTTTTCCTCTGGCACAAGAGTAAGTCCTGACGCACTTGCAAGCTCAATTATAGCCAAGCCCTCGTCCCTTACGAGTCCGTACTCAGCAATTACGCTTTCGCCAAGAGGTCCACATACGCTTACCTGTTGCATTTGTCCTTCTCTTGCCTCGGTTATGGCACGGGCAGTTCCCTCGCCACCGTCAGCCAAGGGCAGGCGTGTTATTTCTACGCTTTTGTAGACACGCAAAATGCCCTCTGCTATGCTACCTGACGCCTCGCTTGTGCTAAGGCTACCCTTAAAGGAATCTACTGCTATTACTACCTTCATATTTCTATCCTTAGTCCGTCGTATGCAACATTTACCCCGATAGCGTGTGCGATTTCCACGGTATCCTCGTGAGAGGCGTGGAGTGAAGGGGCTATGTGCGACAGATATATTTTCGTGTTTTCGTTTATTGCTCCTATGGTTTTAAGTGAGGGGAGCATTAGTCTTATCATTGGGATACTATTATGCTCTGCTAAGCGATAATCACCCTCGTAATCTCCTACTGTGCAATCAAGCACTGCAAGGCTAAGCGATGCATTGACAAGGTGATAGTAGGTGTCATTTAAGAGCCACGCTCCGTCACAGCCATAAAAGATTTT
>JAZNYH010000071.1:0-6807 GCA_045594305.1 Eubacteriales bacterium
CGAGTAGCATCCGACTCGCTACGCTCCCATGTATAGCTTCCACTAACCAATCGCACTTCGCTCTCGCTCGTGTTACGACTCGCTACGCTCCCTTGTATATGTGACGCTAACGAAAACAAGTTTTCGAGAGTCACTAAATCTCGGAGTGTCACCTAACGCAGTATAACGCCGTTTATCGCTTTTTAGAGTATCTAAGCGGTAGTAAGCAAGAAAGACAAGGCGCACCGCACATTGGGGGCGATGGCGTACTTGGTGTACGGCAAGGTCACAATGCAGGAGCAACGCCGTATTTCGAAGCTTAATGCCGTTTAGACTTGACGGAGAAGCCAAACTTCCCTATCCTCTTCCCTAATTCGTAGTATTCCCCATGTGCGTAGGCGCACAAATGTGCTCTATTTATACAGAGCTTTTCGCCTTCCATCAGGTCCTCGTTTACTCTTACGCCTACTATATCGGCGAGGAACATATCGTGGGAGCCTAAGGGGATTATATTTGTTACCTTACATTCTATGTTTATTGGACATTCTTCTATTGTTGGGGCGTCTATGTGTACGGATTTTGAGGGCGTGAGGTTGCATTTTTTGAACTTATCAACCTTTTTGCCCGTATACATTCCACATATATCTGCCTGCCTTGCGAGTGTTCTTGGAACAAGATTAATTACAAACTCGCCACTCTGCTTTATAATTTCGTAGGAGTGACGCTCGGGGCGAATAGAAATATAGGTTTTTGGTGGGATTGTGTTTGTAGTTCCACACCAACCGATTGTTATTATGTTTGGAGCTTCAAGCGTTCCACAGCTTACCATAACGGCAGGCACGGGAGCTAAAAGAGTTCCCTTTTTAAGCTCTCTTTTCATAAATACCTCTTAGTTAAATTTTTGCATAGCGAGCTCATAATCGCCCTTCAACATAAGGGCAAGAGCCTCGGGGCATCTCTTGACAGCCTCATTTAGCGACACTCTATCGGGCTTAGGCACTACGCCAAGCACCCAATCAGCAAGGTCGTAATCGGGAGACGGCTTTTGACCAACGCCAAGCTTTATGCGAGGGAAGGTGTCGCCACCTGCACACTCGATAATGCTCTTTAAGCCATTGTGTCCACCTGCACTGCCCTTTTTGCGAATACGCATTTTGCCGATGTCGAGCGAGGTGTCATCAGATATTACAATTACATTTTCAAGTGGGATTTTGTAAAAGCTCATAGCCTCTCTTACTGCCTCGCCCGAGGCGTTCATAAAGGTCTGTGGCTTCATAATAAGCACACGGCACTCTGCATAGGTAGCCTCGGTGGTAAGAGCCTTAAAGCGAACCCTGTCACACCTAACGCCAAGCACGGAGCAAAGCTCATCTACTGCCAAAAAGCCTGCATTATGGCGAGTATTCATGTATTTTTCGCCAGGATTTCCAAGACCGACAATTATATGCGAGATAGCACCCTGTGTCGAGCTTTCCTTTTCTATTTTCTTAAACAAATCAAAAATTGACATAGCTTTTCCTTAATTTACTGCTTTTTTCTGCGTCTTGCCCAGTTGTCGTGATTGGTTTGATATTCTCTTGCAATACCGAGAGCGCCCGCTGGGATATCATCGGTAATTGTAGAGCCTGCTGCGACATATGAGCCTGCACCGAGGGTAAGAGGAGCTATAAGATTAACCGCACTTCCAACAAACACATCATCAGCGATTTTAATCTCAAAGGTCTTTCTACCGTCATAGTTTATTGTATTCACGCAAGAGCCAATTGTTACTCTTGCACCGACATCTGTGTCTGCAATTGTACAATGCTCATAAATTTTTGTAGATGCTCCTACGCTTGTGCTTGTGAGCTTGGTGTAGGACATAATTCTCGAGCCTGTAAGAAGGTGACACGAGCCACTTATATGGCAGAATGGACCAAGCTCGACATCCTTTTCAATGGTTGAGGCATACACATAGCTACTATCGACAACACAATCATCGCAGACAATAGAGCCTGAAATTAATGCATTAGGGCCTAAAAGACAGCCCTTACCTATTACGGAGTGTCCACAAATCTGAGTGTTTGGCAAAAGCGTAGTTCCCTCGCCAATTACAGCCACAGGGGACACTAAAACGCCATCACGAAGGTCGATTTTTACACCGAACTCACAAAGGTAATCAAGAAACTCGCCTCTGTATCTTTCGCATCTGCGAATGTACTCTGCCTTGTCCTCGGGCATTGCCTTTTCCTTGCCAAAGCCCATAGCCTCACAGGTTGCACCGCAGTTTTGTATCATTTCAACGAAGCTTGCAGGGCTATCAATCGTTTCCTCGCTGAGCATCTTGCCTGTACCAATTGTAGCGTACAAAGAGCTTGTTGCTCCTATTGTTGCATACGCAAGGTCGTTTGAGCAAACATATTCAAGAGCATTCTCAACATCTGCCCTCTCTGCCAAAAACGCAAGGGGGTGTGTGAATATAATTATATCCTCAATGCTACAATTCAGCTCGCTTGATACGCCCTCTAAGGTGTATGCTGCGGAGCGAACCACCTCACATTCAACCCCAAGGCTACGAATAGCGTCGTTAAATTTGCGATAGGTGTGCTCATATATGGGGGAGAAAAACAGCGTATCCTTGTCAATATTTAGATAGTCGCTATCCTGCGCCCTACAAATTACGATAAAAGCCTTCTTCATTTAAAAACTTCCTTTTTTCTCATATTTCGAATAAAGTATACCACATTTTTCCTGCCCTTGCAAGTCCAAATATGTATTTTATACTTTACAAATAAACAATTTTGTGGTAAACTACTATATATGCCTATGCGATTTATTACGCTATGTGCATTATTTATGATATGACAGTGACTTCCGAAGGGAGAATATTTATGTTTGAAAAGAAAAGAAGGATTTCTGGTTACAGAATAGTGGCTGAGCTTTTGTGCCTTGCTCTTGCGATTGGCGCAGGCGTGCTTAGCGTATTCTGGGCGATAAGAGCACCACAGGATTGGCTACTTATTGATATTACCATTGCAGTTTGCCTTGTCGCACTCTGTGTCTTTGCTATCTTGGGCTTTTCGGCTATCGAAAGGCGTCGCTATATACGCTTGCCAAGCGGACCTGTGCTCGGCTCTATAATGTATGATGTTATAAACTCTGCAAGTGAGCCTGCGCTCATTTGTGATGAGAACAAGAAAATCATTTGGTTCAACAAGCACGCTCAGGTGGCATCTGGTCAAAGCAGCTCGCTTCTCGGCTCACGCCTTAGCCTGTTGCTTGCAAGCCCCTTGCCTGATGACGGTGACAAAAAGGACGAGCATATTATTACAACCGTGCTCGCAGGACACACATATAGAGTAGATGTTACAAAAATTCGCTCTGCTGACAAGACCTATAACCTTCTCTTGTTCCGTGACATTACCGAGCAGGCTCGCCTTGAAAAGTATGTCGCTGATGAGGAAAAGGCTATTGCGTACATTATCGTAGATAACCTTGATGAGCTTTCACAGTTTGAGCAGGAGAACTATCGTGAGGCTGCTGCGAAGATTGAAACAATGCTCCGTGACTGGTGTGCAAGCGTCGACGGTATGATTAAGGAGTACGAAAAGGATAAATACCTTTTCATCTTCAAAAACGAAAACCTCGAAAAATTTATCGAAAAGAGATTTTCAATCATTGATGATATAAGAAATATCCATGTCGCAGGTGGTAGCACTCCACTTACCGTTTCTATGGGTATATCTAAGGTACAGGGTAGCCTTGCCGACAAGGAAAAGGCTGCACATATCGCTCTTGATATGGCACTTCAGCGTGGTGGTGACCAGGTTGTTGTTAAGCTCGATGATAATACCCTGTTCTTCGGCGGAAAGACTAACACCTTCCACAAGAAAACAAAGGTTAGAGCCCGTGTTGCGGCTCACCGTCTTGCAGGCTATATGGCATCTGCATCTAATGTTATTATTATGGGCCACAAGTTCCCCGATTATGACGCCTTCGGTGCAAGCGTGGGAATTGCAAGGCTCGCTATGTTCTGTGGCGTTAAGGTTAATATCGTTACAGACCCTAAGAACCCTAATATCAAGCGTTGCCTTAAACACTTTGAGAGCTTTGACGCCGAGTATAAGGGACTTTTCGTTGACGCATCTCGTGGTATGGACCTAATCAAGTCCGAGACACTTCTCGTTATTGTCGATGTTAATAACCCCGATATGTTTGAGTCAATCGATATTTACAACAATGTCTATAACATAGTGGTTATCGACCACCATAGAAAGACCGCAGAGAGCGAGCGTCCTCTGCTTATCGAGCATATCGACCCCGCATCATCAAGTGCGAGTGAGCTTGTTTCCGAGATGCTTGAGCAGGCACTCCCACCACAAGCCCTTGAAAGGGTTGAGGCAAATATGCTCCTTGCAGGTATTTCTCTTGATACTAAGCAGTTTACTAAGGGTGCAGGAACAAAGACCTACGCTGCGGCAGTATATCTTCTTAGTAATAACGCCTCATACGAGGATATTCAAGACCTTTTCAAGACAAGCATTGTTGACTACCGTCAAATATCCAAGTTCGGTCAAAAGGTCGAAATTTATAGAAACAGTATGGCTATTGCAGTTAACTTTGAGGTCGGCGACAAGAATGCCGATAGAACCCTCGCCGCTAAGGTTGCAGATAACTTGCTTATGGTTGAGAGCGTGTCGGCGTCCTTTGCTCTTATGCAGATTGAGGACACCATTCACATCTCTGCTCGCTCAAATGGTACTGTCAATGTTCAGCTCATTCTTGAAAAATTAAAGGGTGGCGGACGCTATGACTCCGCAGGAGCACAGTTAAAGAGTGCAACTATGCAACAGGCTCTTATGAAATTGAAGGACGCAATAGATAGCTACATCAACTTAGGAGGTTAATATGAAGGTTGTTTTATTACAGGATGTAAAGGGACAGGGCAAGGCTAATGATGTTATTAATGTGTCAGACGGCTATGCAAGAAACTTCCTTTTTCCAAGAAAATTAGCAGTTGTCGCTGACGCTAAGGCTCTTAGCGAGGTTAAGAGCAAGAAGGAGTCAGCTCAGCATAAAATAGATGTCGAAAGAGCAAGCGCTAAGGCTATTGCCGAAAAAATTGCTACCGTTAAGGCTGTTATCACAGCTGATTGTGGCAAGGACGGCAGATTTTACGGTGCAGTTACCTCAAAGGATATTGCTGACGCATTGAAGGCTCAGCACGGCATTGAGGTAGATAAGCGTAAGATTGAGCTTGATGCTCCTATCAAGGCGTTTGGAACTTATGTTGTAGCGGTTAAGCTTTATACCGAGGTTGTCGCTAAGCTTACCGTTCAGGTAACGGAGAAGAAATAATGGACGCATTACAAAGAAAAATGCCCTTCTCTCTTGACGCAGAGCAATCCGTGCTTGGCTCTATTCTCATAGATCCAAATTGCATAGGAGATGTGTCCGAGATTATAAGGGGCGAGGATTTTTATATTGAGGAGCATAGGCGTATTTACGAGATTATGCTCGCATTTAGCCTTGATAACAAGCCCGTCGACCTTGTAACCCTCATTAACGAGCTTGTAAACAAGGGCATCTATAACGATGATAGCGACGCAAGAGCGTACATAAGGGTTATTGTCGAGAGCGTCCCCTCTGCTCAAAACGCAAGGGATTACGCAAGAATTATCCACGACAAGAGCATTTTAAGAAGACTTATCGAGGCAGGCGAGGACATTCAAAGAGCGGCGTTTACCGAGGGCGAAAGCGTAGGCACCGTTATTGAGCTTGCTGAGAAAAGAATTTATGATATTACAAATAACGCAGACCGTCACGACTTTACTCATATAAGAGAGGTTCTTGTTAAAACCTTCGAGGAGCTAAAGCTCTTAAAGGACGGACCAAGTGAGGATACAATAGGCGTTCAAACGGGCTTTTCTGACCTTGATAGTAAGCTTGTCGGTATGGGCAAGGGTAATCTTGTTATTGTCGGTGCTCGTCCTGGCTTTGGTAAGACCTCGTTTGCACTTAATATCGCAACTAATGTAGCTAAGCGTACAAAGAAGGCTGTGTGCATATTCTCACTCGAAATGGCTAACGAGGAGCTTGTAAAGCGTATGCTCTCCTCTGAGGCAATGATTGACTCGCAGAACCTTAGAACAGGTAATCTCACCGCTAATGATTGGGATAACCTCGCTATGTCCTCTGCTCAGCTTTCAGAAACAGAAATTTATATTGATAGCACCTCGGGTGCGTCGCTCGCAGCTATGAAATCTAAGCTCCGTAGGGTTAAAAACCTTGGACTTGTGGTAATTGACTACCTTCAGCTTATGCAGAGCGATACAAAGGGCGAGCAAAGCCGTGTAAATCAGGTGTCAGAGATATCTCGTGGACTTAAGCTCCTCGCAACAGAGCTTCGTGTGCCGATTATCTGTCTTTCACAGCTCTCCCGTTCAAGTGAAAAGGAAAAGGAAAGAAAGCCACTTCTTTCCGACCTTCGTGAGTCTGGCTCAATCGAGCAGGATGCGGATATCGTTATACTTCTCTCTCGTGACTACTACGGAAACGACCCCGAAAAGAAGAACCTTGTTGATGTTATTATCGCTAAAAACCGTCACGGCTCAATGGCAACAGTAACAATGAGCTGGCTCGGTCAGTATACAAAGTTCTCCACCCTCGACAGAGATACCGCCCAACGCTACGGACTAAATGTAGAATAATAAAAATCCCCCCGTGAAAACGGGGGGTATTTCAGTTTCGGGCATAGCCCTAATACTACTGGCGACGCACAAGTGCGTTAAGAATTGGCCTGCCAGCCATGCAATTGTTACTTATTACCCATAAATGGGTCCCGTGGGT
>JAZNYH010000072.1:0-13306 GCA_045594305.1 Eubacteriales bacterium
AAGCTTTAGAGGGCTGATAAAGCTTAACTCGACAGAAAATGCAAAATGTCTGCGTGAAGCCTTGTCGGAATTTGGGTATAGCATATCCTTTACAAAAAAAGAGGAAGGCATCAAGCCTCCCACAATAGGTATAGCACGAAAGGACAACGCTTTGTTTTTCTCGGTCTACAACGCAAACATCACTACTGATACGCATTTGAAATTTCCACTCGGTGCACCCATACTCTGCGGAACGGATACTGAAATAACAGACGAAAAATCATCATATCGTTTCAGCCGAAGTGAGCATCGGGAATGCCGAGTATTCGTAAAACAGACAGACGGTGTTATCTCTTGCAGAGAAGCACCACCCGTCAACGCAAGATACAGACGAGCTATTAAAATAACAGGGCTTAAGAATGCCACCGTATTTCTTTTCCCTGAAAAAGGCTGCGAGTCGGTTGTATCAATAGCAGAGTATACCGACTACACACCTAAACCTGACCCACGATTCAAGGTAGTTAATGATGAAACATACGGCAATTACTTCAAAGGTGAGCATATTAGTGGGGATATTTATTTTTTGATTGGATATAAACGCTAACATATTGTGGAGCTAACAAAAAAGACAAATGATATCATAAATGCAAAAAGAGTCACTCAATCGAGTGACTCTTTTAATATAAAACAAAAAAGACTAAAACGGAACCGCAATCACGGCTGTTCGTTTTAGTCATAGGTGGTCGAGATGGCGAGACTCGAACTCACGGCATCTTGCTCCCAAAGCAAGCGCGCTACCAACTGCGCTACATCTCGATAAATACAACTTGTCTTGTTGCCTACACATTATATCAAAAGAAAGAGCGTTTGTCAAGCACTTTTTTCACTTTTCTTAAAAAAGTTTTTGCAAGACACAAAAAAGCAAAATACAAAGAAAAAATCGATACGAAAATTTGACAAAACCCCCGTTTTTATTACAACATATGATTATATGAACATTTATTTTTATAAAAATCAAGGAAAAACGGCCCAAGATGAGCCGTTTTTTGATTTAACCGATATTGCCAGTTATTACAAGAGTGCTTGTTGCAGGAGTAAGAACCCATACGCCAGTTGCAGGGTCCTGAGTGTAGGTTGCAGCACCAACCACTACCTCGCCCTCAACAGTAGCAAACTGACCGGTGGCTTGATCATAGGTGTAATTAGTACCCTCTGCCCAGCTCGTACCATTAAAGGTAACTGTAATATTTGAAAGAATTGGATCAAACAGGTCAGTAATTTGAGCATTGTCAACCGCAGTTATCTCGGTATTTCCTCTGTTTTCAATTACAAAGGTGTAGGTTACAACACCATTTGGAGAAACGGGAACAGGAGAAATGCTCTTTGTTATAGAAACAATAGGTGCAATTGTCGCATCAATCGTTTCGCTGACCTGAATAGGAGTGATGCCAGCACCAGAAATGGTCGCAGTATTTGTTATGCTTCCATCAGCACCAAGAGGTGCAAATTCATTTGTGCGAGCCTCATATATTATTGCTACATTAGCTCCCGCAGGAATATTGATTCCTGAGAATATAAGAGCAGTGCCTGTGCTTGAAACAACAGGTGCAGGCTGTAATACACCATTTACAAAGAGCCTTGCAGAGCCATCTACATAGTCAAGAGGGACAAGAGTGCTTGTGCCAAAGGTATAAGCACCAAGGTTGTCACTAACGGTTAGATTTGAAAGCTCCGTAGCACCAGAGCTTACAATATTAATAATATAGGTCACAGTATCGTTTTGGTTGTAGCTTGGATAAATTGCAGTTTTTGTAGCACTAAGTGCTTCAAGAATTTCACCTACCGCAATATTAGAGCTCGTTACCACATTTCCATACGAAAGCTGTGCTTGATTTGTGAATTGAGCCATAGATAGTCCTTTCTTAGAAAAATCTAATATATGACGGGAAGCCCGTCAAGATCATTATATGAATAAAAATGTCGATTGCTATAAATTTCCTTGGAAATAATATTGACAAATCAAAAATACTGTGCTATAATGCCAAAGAAAAAATTAAATAAAGAAAAGCTAAATGAAGATTTCAGAAGGTAACACAACTGAAATTCGATAGCACTCCGGAGAATCTCAGAAAATGAGTGCCGAAGGGGCAAGGCGTACTTGTGCGCTAATCTCTCAGGCAAAAGGACAGAGTTAAATTAAAATCCATTTTTGGATTACTTGTTTATTTTACGGAGTGAATTTATTCATTCCGTTTTTCTTTTGGAGGAATAAAATGGAGTTTTTAGAGAAATTGGTAGGCACCATCAATGACTCCCTTTCGGGCTACATTCTTGTATTCTTGCTTGTTGCAGTAGGCTTGTACTATTCAATAAGAACAAGATTTGTTCAAGTGCGTTGCCTTGGAGAGGGCTTTAAAAAGGTGTTTTCAAAAGATCAAAATGGCGACAAAAAGGGACTTTCATCCTTCCAAGCACTTGCAACCGCTGTCGCTGCACAGGTCGGAACAGGAAACATAGTTGGTGCTTGCGGAGCAATCCTCATAGGTGGTCCTGGTGCAATCTTTTGGATGTGGATAATCGCCTTCTTAGGCATGGCAACCAACTACGCTGAGGCTGTCTTGGCACAAAAAACCAAAATAATTGATGAAAATGGAGAAGTACACGGAGGACCTGTTTACTACATAAAAAAGGCGTTTACAGGTAAATTTGGCAAATTCCTTGCAGGCTTCTTTGCAGTAGCAATTATAATCGCTCTTGGCTTTATAGGAGCAATGGTTCAATCCAACTCAATCACAACAAACATTGTAGGAGTATTCGATTCCTTCGGCAAGGATATATCAGACTTTTCTTGGATAATCGGTATTCTTATCGCACTCTTGGCAGGATTTATATTCATTGGTGGAATTAAAAGAATAGCATCAGTTACAGAAAAGCTCGTTCCAATAATGGCAATTCTTTATATCATAGGCGGACTTTTGGTAATTTGCGTAAACATTAAAAATCTTCCATCTGCCTTTGGTATGATATTCAAATATGCCTTTGTTCCACACGCACTTATGGGAGCTACCTTTGGACATGCGATTAAGCTCGCAATTCAAAAGGGTGCTCAAAGAGGACTTTTTTCAAATGAGGCAGGAATGGGCTCAACCCCACACGCTCACGCACAAGCAGATGTAAAGGACCCCCACGACCAAGGTGTCGTTGCTATGGTAGGAGTATTTATCGACACATTCGTGGTTCTAACACTTACTGCAATCATCGTTTTATGCACACTTTATACGGGTGACGGACCCTTGGCAGGCATAAATGCCGACCTAATAAACTCAATTGATGGTGCTTCATTTTCAAGCCTTGCAGGTAAGGTAGGGCTTAGCGATGGAAATATGGTTCAAAGAGCGTTCCAAATAACCTTTACAAAGCTCTTTGGTGGTAACGCATCAATAGGAAATGCAGTAGGCTCAATATTCATAGCCGTATGCTTGTTCTTCTTTGCATTTTCAACCATCATTAGCTGGAACTTCTTCGGAAAAATAAACTTTAACTATCTCTTTGGCAAAAAGGCAACAATTGCTTACTCTGAGGTTGCAATTGTATGTGTATTCCTTGGCTCAATCGGCTCAAACGGACTTGTTTGGGGACTTTCAGATATGTTCAACAACCTAATGGTAATCCCTAACACTGTAGCACTCTTTGCCCTTGGCTCAATGGTATTTTCAAGATTCCAAAAGAAGGACGAGGTAAAGGTAGAGGGACACCTCTCGCAAGGCGAATAAAAAAAGAAAAATCCACCGAAAAGGGTGGATTTTTTCGTTAAGCTGTGGTAAAATAAATATATCAATTTATCAAAAAAGAATACAAAGAGAATACAATGAAAGAATACACAACTATTTTATTTGACCTTGACGGCACAATAATAGACTCTGGCGAGGGGGTTGCAAACTCCCTAATTTACGCACTGAATAAGCTCGGCATTAGCGTCGAAGAAAGGCAGAGCCTAAGACGCTTTATAGGTCCACCTCTTGCATACTCATTCAAAACCTTTTATGGCTTTGATGAGGAAAAAACCCAAACTGCAATCGAGTATTATAGAGAGTATTACAAGGACAAGGGGATATTAGAGGGCTATATTTACGACGGAACTGAGGAGCTTTTAAGAGCTTTAAAGGAAAACGGCAAAAGGCTAATTTTAGCCACATCTAAGCCCGAGGGCTTTGCTAAGCGAATACTTTCAAACGCATCACTTGATAAATATTTTGACCTGATTGCAGGTGCAACAATGGATGAAAAAACAAGAAGCACAAAGGAGCAGGTGCTCGAATATGCTATAAAAGAGGGAAATATCGACACCTCATCAAGCATAATGGTAGGAGATCGCTTTTACGACATCGAGGGTGCAAGAGCCTTTGGTATGCCGTGTGTAGCCGTTTTATATGGCTACGGCGATAGAGCTGAATTTGAAAAGCACGGAGCACTATATATTGCAAAAACGCCCAAGGAAGTGGCTGAATTTATATTAAATTAAGGAGAAAATTATGAGAAAAGAGGCTTGTCCAGGATGCTACGAGTATGTAGATACTGATTACAGAACCTGTCCACATTGTGGATACACAGAAAGACCATACACCTGCAGTGGCTGTGAGTATTACACAGATGACTCTGATTGCGATGGCTATGGAGAGGATGTTGAATACACCTGCATAAAGCATTATGACGATGAAATATGGCCATCTAAGCCAGCGTGTATTTTCTATGTCCCCGAGGTTTGCGACTAATACATAAAAAGAGCACCAAACGGTGCTTTTTTGCTTGAAAAATACTTCAAGAAAATTATTATAACCACTTGACTTGAAAAAATGATTGTGCTATCATACTTAGTATCTAACAAAAATATGTGAATAAGAATTCACAGGAGATGAATATTATGGAAATCAAAATTACAAAAACACAAAACCCAAAGGTAATGCCCAAGGAAAGCGAGCTTGGCTTCGGTCAATACTTCTCAGACCATATGTTTGTTATGGACTACGAGGCTGGCAAGGGCTGGTATAATGCAAGAATTGTTCCATTCGGTAACATTTCACTTCACCCCGCATCAACCGTGCTTCACTACGGAGCAGAAATTTTTGAGGGCTTAAAGGCATATCGCACCGAGAGTGGAAGCGTTCAGCTTTTTAGACCAATGGAAAATATCAAGCGTCTTAACAACTCAGCAGAGCGTATGTGCTTGCCAACAATCGACGAAAACGATGCACTCCAAATCCTCGAAACCTTCATAAGACTTGAAGAAAAGTGGGTTCCAAAATCCTTTGGTACATCACTCTATATTCGTCCATATATGTTTGGAAACGATGAAACACTCGGAGTTCATACCGTACATAGAGCTACCTATATGATTATCGCATCACCAAGTGGAAGCTACTACAAGGAGGGCATAAACCCCGTTAAGATTATGATCGAAAACGAGGATGTTCGTACTGTTCGTGGTGGAACAGGCTATGCAAAGTGCGGTGGAAACTATGCCGCATCTACAAGAGCAGGCGAAAGAGCAAGCAAAAAGGGCTATTCTCAGGTGCTTTGGCTCGATGGAGTTGAAAGAAAGTACATCGAGGAGGTTGGCGCTATGAATGTAATGTTCAAGATTGATGGCGAAATTGTCACCCCAGAGCTTACAGGCTCAATCCTTCCTGGCATTACAAGAAAGTCCTGCATAGAGGTTCTCAAAAACCTCGGCTACAAGGTGAGCGAAAGACTTCTTAGCGTAGATGAGCTTATGGATGCCCTTAAATCAGGCAAGCTTGAGGAGGCTTGGGGCTGTGGAACTGCCGCAGTTGTTTCTCCTATCGGTCGCTTGATGTACGAGGATGTTGAGTATGTTATCAACAACGAAAAAATCGGCGAGGTAACCCAAAAGCTCTACGATATTCTCACAGGAATTCAATGGGGCAAGGTAGAGGACACCTATAACTGGGTTCACAAGCTTTAATCTGAAAACTAAAAATCAATCCCGACAAATAATTGTCGGGATTTTTTGGTAAAAAACCATCATTATTCTATTAAAAATACTTTAGCAAATTAAAATGTTAAAATATTTTTCAAGAAAATTCAAAAAAGGTATTGACAAATCAATCTAAATAATATAAAATAAGCGTATATTTTTAATATTAAAGCAATGAAGGGAATAAAATTCAACCGTTTGTTTCAGAGAGTCGGCGTTTGGTGCAAGCCGATACAGCGCTTGGACATACCTCATCCCTGAGCCTCCAACCGAAAGCTTGGCGAGTAGATTTGGACGGGAGCTCCCGTTATAGAGTAATTTTGCTGATAGGCAAAAATGAGTGGGTGTAAAAGCCAATAAGAGTGGTACCACGGAGGATACTTCGTCTCTTTTATGCAAGTGGTTGCGTAAAAGGGGCTTTTTTGTTTTAAGACCTCATGGAGCAACCCAAAAATGAACTAACCCTAAAACGAAAGGACAGGATTAATTTATGAAGGGCTATCAAAAGTACAAAAAGCAATACTTCACACCAAGTGGAGTGACAATGGATTGGACACAAAAGGATTGTATAGACAAGCCACCTATATGGTGTAGCGTCGACCTAAGAGATGGAAACCAAGCGCTTATAATTCCTATGAGCCTTGAAGAAAAGCTTGAATTTTTCAAGCTCCTTTGCAAGGTTGGCTTTAAGGAAATCGAGGTCGGCTTTCCAGCAGCCTCAGAAACAGAATACGAGTTTTGTAGAACAATAATTGAGCAAAACCTTATTCCTGACGATGTAACAATTCAGGTTCTCACACAATCAAGAGAGCATATAATCGCAAAGACCTTCGAGGCAATCGACGGTGCAAAGCACGCAGTTGTTCACCTCTACAACTCCACCTCTGTTTCTCAAAGAGAGCAGGTGTTCAAAAAGAGCAAGGAGGAGATTGTAAAGATTGCTACCTTTGGAGCAAAGCTTTGCAAGGAATATAAAAAGAAGGCAAAGGGCAAAATCACCTTTGAATACTCGCCCGAGAGCTTTACAGGCACAGAGCCTGAGTTCGCTGCTGAGATTTGTAACGAGGTAATCAAGATTTGGGAGCCAACACCTGACGACAAGGTTATAATAAACCTTCCCGTTACCGTGTCACACTCAATGCCTCATGTTTACGCAAATCAGGTGGAGTATATGCACAAGAATCTTCTTTGCCGTGAGAATGTAATAATCTCACTCCACCCACATAATGACCGTGGCTGTGCTATTGCAGATAGCGAGCTTGGACTTTTGGCTGGTGGCGATAGAATAGAGGGAACACTCTTTGGAAATGGCGAGAGAACAGGTAATGTAGATATTATCACCCTTGCACTTAATATGTTCTCGCAGGGCATAGATCCAGGACTTGACTTTACAAATCTTCCCGAAATTACAAGCGTTTACGAAAAGGTTACAAGAATGCGTGTATACGAAAGACAGCCATATAGTGGTCAGCTCGTATTCGCAGCATTTAGTGGCTCTCACCAAGACGCTATTGCAAAGGGAATGAAATTCAGAGAGGGTAAGGATATGCAATGGACAGTTCCTTATCTTCCAATTGACCCAACTGATATAGGCAGAGCCTACGAGGCAGATGTTATTCGTATTAACTCTCAATCTGGTAAGGGTGGAATTGGCTACATTATGGAAACCCAATTCAATCTCAACCTTCCACCAAAAATGCGTGAGGCATTTGGATACCATGTAAAGAGCATCTCCGACCACGAGCATAGAGAGCTTCAGCCTATCGAGGTTTACGATATCTTTATGCGTGACTTTGTAAATCTCACAGACTCAATAAAGGTAATTCAAACAGTATATAACGATACTCACGATGATGGAGTAATCGATGGAGAGGCTACAATCCTTTATAACGGTGAGGAAATGACAGTTAAGGCAAGCGGAAATGGTCGTCTTGACTGCGTAAGTAACGCAATAAAGTCACTCATCGGCAGAGATTACACCCTTGAAACCTATACACAGCACGCCCTTGAAGGAACAACAAGCTCAAAGGCTGCATCATATGTAAGCATAGTAAGCGAGGGTAAGACCTATTGGGGAACAGGCATTAGCAGTGATATTAGCCGTTCATCAATAAGAGCACTTGTAAGTGCAGTTAACATTATGCTAAGAAAATAATCAAAGGAGAAACGAATGAAGATAACAGGCGCAGAAATCATCATAAGAACCCTTATAGAGCAGGGCGTTACCGATGTATTCGGCTATCCAGGTGGACAAGTAATTAATATTTACGACGCACTCTATAAGCACAGCGACAAGATAAATCACATTTTAACCGCACACGAGCAGGGAGCAGCACACGCAGCCGACGGCTATTCAAGAGCAACAGGTAAGGTTGGCGTATGTATTGCAACCTCAGGACCTGGTGCGACAAACCTTGTAACAGGTATTGCAACAGCAATGCTTGACTCAATTCCACTTGTAGCAATCACGGGAAATGTACCATGTAGCCTTATAGGTAAGGATAGCTTCCAAGAGATTGATATAACAGGAATTACCCTTCCAATAACAAAGCACAACTATTTTGTAAACAATATCGCAGAGCTTGCCGATAGCATAAGAGAGGCATTCTCAATTGCAAAGTCTGGCAGACCAGGACCTGTTTTGGTCGATGTTCCAAAGGATGTTCAGGTTGCTTTTTATGACTTTGAGGAGGGCGATGTTTCTCCAAAAATTCCACTTCCATATGCAAGCGATAATAAAATCGCAGAGGCAATCAAGCTTGTAAACGAGGCTAAAAAGCCATATATTTACATAGGTGGTGGTGCAGCAGGACTCGGTCTTGGCGAAGAGATAGTAGAATTTGCAAACAAGATAGATGCCTGCATAGGCTGTACCTTTATGGGACTTTCAGCAATTCCTGATGGCTGTGATAGATTCCTTGGTATGCAGGGAATGCACGGACATTACGCATCATCAATGTCACAAAACGAGGCAGACCTAATCATAGGTATAGGCGTTAGATTTAGTGATAGAGCAACAGGAAATGTTTCAAAATTTGCAAAAAATAGTAAAATTATTCAGCTTGATCCAGACTTTTCAGAGATAAACAAGAATGTAAATGTTGATTGTGGTCTTGTTGGAGATGTAACCCACTCATTCAGAGAAATCGCTAAGGCTTGCGAGAAAAAATCAAATCCAGAATGGATGCAAAGAGTAGCACAGCTAAAAGGCGAGGAGGATGCCTTCGAGAAGCAAATCGAGGCAAAATCCACAGCTGAGCTTAGTCCAAGAAAGGTATTTGAGGTAATTAACGCAAGCAAGCCAAAGGGAACAGTTATTGTAACAGATGTAGGTCAACACCAAATGTGGACTGCACAATATGTTAAGTTCGATGCTACAAGACGCTTCGTATCAAGTGGTGGTCTTGGAACAATGGGCTTTGGTCTTGGTGCTGCAATCGGAGCAAAGGTTGCAACGGGCGATACAACCGTGCTTATCACAGGTGATGGTAGCTTTGGTATGAACCTTAACGAGCTTGCAACCGCAGTATCACACAATATACCAGTTGTAATAGTTCTTATGAACAATGGCGTTCTTGGAATGGTTCGTCAGTGGCAAACGCTCTTCTTCGGTGGCAGATACTCAAATACAGTTCTCACCGAGAGAAAGACCGACTTTGTAAAGCTTGCCGAGGCGTTTGGAGCTATTGGATATAGAGCACACACTAAGGCAGAATTTGAAAAGGCGTTTAAGGACGCATTAAAGTCAGGTAAAACAGTTGTAATTGACACAATTATCGATAAAGATGAATTCGTTCTTCCAATGCTCCCACCAGGTGGTGCAATAGACGACATCATAACAAGCGTTGAGAAATAAGGAGGTAGCTATGAAAAAGGATGGATTTGTAATAGCTGTATATGTTGATAACAAATTCGGCGTTCTTACAAGAGTAACAAGCATGTTTACCCGTCGTGGCTTTAACATAGATGCCTTGACGGTTGGTGAAACCGAGCGTCCCGAATACTCACGCATAACCATAAGCCTAAGTGGTGATGGCTATGCAAGAGAACAGCTTATCAATCAGCTAAGAAAGCTTCACAATGTAAAAAAGGTAGATGTTCTTGAACAGGATTGTATTAAGCGTGAGCTTATGCTCTTGAAGGTCAGCTACACAAGTGAAACAAGAGCCGATATAATAGCGGCAACAGATGTTTATAGAGCAAAGGTTATCGACTACACCACGGATGAAATGTGCATAGAGGTAACTGGCGACCCATCAAAGATTGATGCGTTCATAAAGCTTATGATTCCCTTTGGCATTATAGAAATGTGCCGTACAGGAATTGTTGCTCTTGAACGAGGAAATACAACACTATTTGATTAATTATTAAGATTTTTTAAATTCAAAGGAGAAAAAAACCATGGCAAACACAAATGCAAAAATTTACTATCAACAGGATTGCGATCTCAGCAAGCTCAACGGCAAGACCGTTGCAATCATCGGCTACGGCTCACAGGGACACGCACACGCACTCAACCTCAAGGACTCAGGCGTTAATGTAATCGTTGGTCTTTACAACGGAAGCAAGAGCTGGGCAAAGGCAGAGAAGGCTGGTCTTAAGGTTATGACCGCCGCTGATGCTGCAAAGAACGCAGATCTTATTATGATTCTTATCAACGATGAAAAGCAGGCAAAGCTCTACAAGGAGAGCATCGAGCCAAACCTCACAGAGGGCAAGACACTCGCATTCGCACACGGCTTCAACATTCACTTCGGTTGCATTAAGCCACCAAAGAATGTAAATGTAATTATGGTAGCACCTAAGGGACCTGGACACACAGTTCGTTCAGAGTATCAGGTAGGTAAGGGTGTTCCTTGTCTTATCGCTATTCATCAGGACGCAACAGGCGATGCTCTTGACATCGGTCTTGCATACGCTCTCGGTATTGGTGGAGCAAGAGCAGGTGTTCTTGAAACAACCTTCCGTACTGAAACAGAAACCGACCTCTTCGGCGAGCAGGCAGTTCTTTGTGGTGGTGTTTGTGCACTTATGCAGGCAGGCTTTGAAACACTTGTTGAGGCAGGCTATGACCCAAGAAACGCATACTTCGAGTGCATTCACGAGATGAAGCTTATAGTTGACCTTATTTATCAAAGTGGCTTTGAGGGTATGAGATATTCTATCTCTAATACAGCAGAGTACGGTGACTACATCACAGGTCCAAAGATCATCACCGAGGACACAAAGAAGGCTATGAAGAAGGTTCTTTCCGACATTCAAGACGGAACCTTTGCAAAGGATTTCTTGCTCGATATGTCAGATGCAGGAAGTCAGGTACACTTCAACGCTATGAGAAAGATTGCAGCAGAGCATCCATCAGAGGTTGTAGGTAAGGAAATCAGAGAGCTTTATAGCTGGGCTGATGAGGAAAAGTTCATCAACAACTAATTAAAAGAAGGCAAAAATATGATTAAGGATACAATAGTAGACGGCGCTCACAACGCACCGCACCGTTCACTTTACAAGGCTCTCGGTCTTACCAAGGAGGAGCTTTCACGCCCTCTTATCGGTATAGTAAGCTCATACAATGAGATTGTACCGGGACATATGAACCTTGATAAAATCACACAAGCAGTTAAGCTTGGCGTAGCAATGGCAGGAGGAACACCGATAATGTTCCCTGCTATCGCTGTATGCGATGGCATCGCAATGGGACATGTTGGAATGAAATATTCCCTTGTCACTCGTGACCTAATTGCAGACTCAACAGAGGCTATGGTAATGGCTCACGGCTTTGACGGACTTGTTATGATACCAAACTGCGATAAGAATGTTCCAGGACTTCTTATGGCAGCAGCAAGACTTAATATTCCTACTGTTTTCGTAAGCGGTGGACCAATGCTTGCAGGTCGTGTTGACGGCAAGAAGAGAAGCCTTTCGGCTATGTTCGAGGCAGTTGGCTCATACAAGGCGGGCACAATTGATGATTGTAAGCTTTGCGAATACGAGGAAAAGGCTTGCCCAACCTGTGGCTCGTGCTCAGGTATGTATACAGCAAACTCAATGAACTGCCTTACCGAGGTTCTCGGTATGGGACTTCGTGGAAACGGAACAATCCCAGCTGTTTACTCTGCAAGAATAGAGCTTGCAAAGCACGCAGGAATGCAGGTAATGGAGCTTGTTAGAAAAAACATAAGACCAAGAGATATAATGACCGAGTCAGCTATCAAAAACGCAATTACTGCTGATATGGCTCTCGGTTGCTCAACAAATAGTATGCTTCACCTACCAGCAATAGCTAACGAGTGTGGCGTTGAGTTCGATCTTGACTATGTAAACACAATAAGTGAAAAAACGCCTAACCTTTGTCACCTCGCTCCCGCAGGACCAACCTATATGGAGGACCTTAACGAGGCAGGTGGAGTTTATGCAGTTCTTAAAGAGCTTGAAAAGCTCAACCTTATTGATACATCTGTTATGACCTGCACAGGTAAGACCTTGAAGGAGAACATAGCAGATGCTAAAAACCTTGACACAGAGGTTATAAGAACAGTTGAAAACCCATATAGCAAAACAGGTGGAATAGCAGTTTTGAAGGGCAACCTCGCACCTGACGGCTGTGTAGTAAAGAGAAGTGCAGTAGCACCCGAAATGCTCGTTCACTCAGGACCTGCAAAGGTTTATGAGAGCGAGGAGGAGGCAATCAGTGCAATCTACGCCGGCAAGATAGTAAAGGGCGATGTTGTAGTTATCCGCTATGAGGGACCAAGTGGCGGACCAGGTATGAGAGAGATGCTTTCTCCTACCTCTGCTATCGCAGGAATGGGACTTGACAAGGATGTTGCTCTTATCACCGACGGACGCTTCTCAGGCGCTACAAGAGGAGCATCAATTGGACATGTTTCCCCTGAGGCTGTAAGTGGTGGTACAATCGCTTATGTTAAGGACGGCGACATAATCTCAATCAATATCCCTAAATATAAAATAAGCCTTGAAGTATCCGATGAGGAGCTTGCAAGGCGTAAGGCTGAAATGCCAATCAAGCGTAAGGAAAACATCACAGGCTACTTAAAAAGATATTCGCAGATGGTTTCCTCGGCTGACAAGGGAGCAATTATTAACCGTTAATAACGGCGAAATTTGTTGTTGCTCCTCGCAGACAACCTCAACTATCATTAAGATAGCCCTCGTCTGTCTGCTGTGGTGCGCCTAAAATTTCTTGCTCTAAACGGTTAATAACGGCGGAATTTGTTGTTGCTCCTCGCAGACAACCTCAACTATCATCAAGATAGCTCTCGTCTGTCTGCTGTGGTGCGCCTAAAATTTCTTGCTCTAAACGGTTAATAACGG
>JAZNYH010000073.1:0-24372 GCA_045594305.1 Eubacteriales bacterium
TACAAAAAACCGCAAAAGCATTACTTTTGCGGTTTTTACAATGGTACAATTAAAGTTTTCTTAAAAGTTTTACTTTCTCGGTCATATCGCCTGAATCAAAAACATAGCTGCCTGCAACCAAAACGTCAACACCTGCATTAACGGCGATCGGTGCTGTTTCGCCGTTTATGCCACCGTCGACCTCAATTAAAAAATCGAGTCCTTGTCGTTCTCGTTCAGCTTTCAGTGCAGAAATTTTTCGGAGCGCACTTTCCATAAATTTTTGTCCGCCAAAGCCAGGCTCGACAGTCATAACTAAAATCATATCAACATCATTTATGTATGGGAAAATTGCCTCAGCAGGAGTTTTAGGCTTAATTGACAAGCCTACCCTTTTCCCGTTCTTTTTTATAAGAGCAATAGCCTTTTTTGCCTTTTCCTCGGTAACAGCCTCAATATGAAAGGTCAAAATGTCTGCACCGCAAGCAATCAGCTCCTCAACATATCTTTGAGGCTCTACAATCATAGCGTGAACATCTAAAACTAAATCCGTGCATGCTCTAACCGCAGAAACGATAGGCATTCCAAAGGATATATTAGGCACAAACGAGCCGTCCATAATGTCAATATGAACATACTTAGCGCCTGAATTTTCTACCTTTTTAATTTCCTCGCCGATTGAAAGCATATTGCAGGCGAGAATTGATGGTGATATTTGCTTCATAAAAACCTCTGTCGTTTTGTGTCATTTTTTGGTGTTTAACATATTCTAATATAGAGAGCTCAGAGCAAGGGATAAGCAAAGAACGCAAAAAATAAGATGTTAGCAATAAAAGCTTATTCCTTGTTCTTTAATATACAAACTGCGTGAGCAGCTATTCCCTCTTTTCTTCCTGTAAATCCAAGATGCTCCTCAGTTGTTGCCTTAACATTAACAAGTGATCTATCAATTGATAATGCACCGGCAATCGCATCTCTCATTTTATCAATATACGGTGCCATTTTTGGTGCTTGGGCTATGATTGTTGAGTCAATGTACTCGATGTCAAAGCCCTTTTTTAATATTATATCATAAACTCTTCTAAGTAAAATCTTACTATCTATATTCTTAAATTCATTATCGTTGTCGGGAAAATGATATCCAATGTCCCTTTCGCCTGCTGCACCAAGTAAAGCATCTGCAATTGCATGAAGAAGAACATCTCCGTCAGAATGAGCAAGAAGCTTTTTTTCGTAAGGAATTGAAATTCCACCTATTATTACAGCATTGCCATCAGTAAAGCGATGAACATCGTAGCCGTGACCTATTCTCATTCTGTCCTTTCCTTTCTTAGTGCAATAATATATTCTGCAAGGGCAATATCGGTAGGACGGGTGATTTTTATATTTTCCTTGCCCGTTTCTACAAGCTTCACCTTGTATCCTGCATTTTCAGCAAGCATACAATCATCAGTTACTTGAATATCCTGCTGATTTCCCTTGTATGTAGCTATTTTATATACCTCTGCATCAAATATTTGAGGAGTTTGTACAGACCACAAATAGCGTCTATCAACAGTATCTGCAATAAAATCCTCATCATCAGATAGCTTTATTGTATCTGTCATTTGGCACGCCGCTGTTGCACATTTGTTTTCTATTGCCTCTGCCAATACCGCTAAAATCATCTCTGGAGTTACAAGACACCTTGCCCCGTCGTGAACGGCAATGTACTTTGCCTTATCAGATACATGTCTAAGACCTCTCATAGCGGATATTTGTCTTGTTTCTCCACCCGTTACAATCGCACGCACCTTTTTAAATTCATTAAGCAATACTATATCCTGATACTCATTTGTACTTTCCTTTGGAACAACAAGAACTATCTCTTGTATCTCATCAAGACCTTCAAAAACAGAAATGGTCCTTTCGATAACGCTCATTCCGTCAATTTTGGCAAGCTGTTTATCGGAGCCAAAGCGTGTTGAAGCGCCTGCACACAATATCATCGCCGAGGTAAATGGCACTTTACTGCCAAAAAGCTTAGAAAAAAAGCTAAACATAGCGCTTCTCCTTAAAAAATCCATAGTATATGATAATTCTATCATACTTTAAATAAAAAATAAATAGAAAAATAAAAAAAGAACTGAAAAATCAGCTCTTGCTTTTATCGTGGTCACTTTTCCTCAATCAGTCGCCTATCAAAAACCCTATATAATTGATTAGGCGACGATTGAAGCTTGTTGTTGGAAATTTCTCATACTAATATTGAGCTTGAAGCCATTGTAGCATTTCATCAAGTTCTTCCGATGACAACGAGTGCTTATCGTAAAGTAAATCCATCATTTTTACAAACGATCCACCGTGATACTTGTCCAAGAAATCATTAGTTACAAACTTTATGTAATCATCCTTTACTGCATCAGCGTAATAATATCTTTCTTTTCCATTTTTCTCGGAATGAATGAACCCTCTATCCTCAAGTCTCGTTAGGAATGAGATAAGAGTAGGAGCCTTCCAACCCTTATTTTTTCCAACGCTCTCCATGAGATACGCTGTGTTGACGGGGGAAACCTTACTGTTCCACAGAGCGACCATCACATCATACTCTGCCTCCGGCAACTTCTTTGAATTGTCCATGTTCATTTCCTTTCTTTGTTGTGACGCTCTTATATTATACACTTGCCTAATATATTTGTCAACACCATTTTGGAAAATATTTTCTCAAAAAAACGCACCGCTTTAAAACGGTGCGATATGTGGCTGATTTTGTTAAGAAATTTTTTTCTCGACTAAGTTAAAAATGTCAGTTATTGTCTTAATTTCGGGTATTTCGTCATTTCCGATACTAACACCAAAGGTGTTTTCGACATCAATTACTATCTTTAACAAGGTTAAAGAATCCATAGACATATCAAGAAAGCTCTCGTCATCCTTCAAATCAGAAACCCTCATTCCCATATATCCTGCTACAATTTCTCTTATTCTCTCAATCATTTCATTATCTCCTTAGACATTCTTTCATAATTATAAAGCATTTTTATTCTTTTTTCAACATTTTTCTTTATTTTATTGACTTTCTATCAATATTTCTTTATAATTTTTATTAGGTGATGAATATGAATCATAATAAAATGCAACAAGTCAACAAAATCGCAATTTTTGAAGCGATTTCAAGGGGAATAGATACAATTTCTGCCCTTAGTCAATTACTTGAGCTTAGCCATAACACAATTGAAGCTCTCTGCTCTCAGCTAATCGACGAAAATCTTATATATTCCTTTGAGACTACCTCGGGTAGCTGTGGTAGACCTACAATTAAATATTCAATTGTTAAGAGTCACTTTTGCGCATATATTGAGGAAAGCAAATGCAAATTCAGTTGTATACTTGTTGATGCATCCTCTAATGCCATTGAGCGCATAAACAAGCTAAAAAGCAAGGAGGTTGAACGCTCCTTAATTCTCTCTCGCTTTGTCAGAGATATAAAGGAATTTGACGCTGGTAGAAACCTTTGCAGAGGAATATTTATAGATTGCACAAATACAACCGCTTCTCTTTTAACAAAGGATTTTACAAGAATAAAGCTCGAGGAATTTATCGCATCCTCTATGAAAAACGATAAGGAAATCATTCTTTTTGTATTTGATAGACTATGTGTAATGAGTGTTTATGGTAGAATTAGCTCTACTCTTGCTACCCAAGGTGAGCTTGAACGAGCACTTACCTTTGATAAGGTTTATAAATTTAACGAGCCATACTATGAGGAGCTATTCTCAGCACTTAGTCTTGCAACTATTGAAGAAATGAAGAAAACAATATAAAAGCCACGGAAAAACCGTGGCTTTTTCTATTAAAACATTGAAATTTGGTTAGTCATCGCAAGATTTGAGAAAACACCATTATCTCGGAGTGTATTTATTACAGAGTTAGAAAGGCAGGATTTTTGTTGAAAATCCTCAACTGAATAAATTCCACCCTCATCTCTTACAGATGCAATCTTATCGGCTGCATTATCACCAATTCCTGCAATTGATGAGAACGGGAGTCTTATTTTTCCGTTTTCTGGCAAGAATTTGAAAGCAGCAGACTTCATAAGATCAACTGGTAAAAATTCTATTCCTCTTGCAAGACATTCGTACACAAGCTGAAGGGCAACAACCTGCTCCTTTTCCTTTTGAGTAGCCTCATTTCCCTTCTCCTCAATTTCAGCAAGACGGCGAAGAACTCCGCTCTTTCCACCATTTACCATTGATGCCTCAAATCCACCAGGGGCAACGCTAAGGTAAGCGGCATAGAATTCGAGAGGCATATGCACCTTGTACCAGCCAAGACGAATAGCAGAAATAACATACGCTGCGGCGTGAGCCTTTGGGAACATATATTTAATCTTTTTGCAGGATGAAATATACCACTCAGGAATATCGCTATCCCTCATAGCCTTTTCATATTCAGGTAACAATCCCTTACCCTTACGAACATCCTCCATTATCTTAAATGCTGTACCCTTTTCAACGCCATGATAAATAAGATAAAGCATTATACTATCACGAGTTCCTACAACCTCTGAAATTGTGCATGTTCCGTCCTTGATAAGATCTTGTGCATTTCCAAGCCATACATCAGTTCCGTGAGAAAGTCCTGAAATTTGTAGCAAATCAGAAAAATTCTTTGGCTTAGCATCTACAAGCATCTGTTGAACGAATTTTGTTCCAAATTCGGGAAGTCCATATGTTCCAACAGTACACTTCAAATCCTTTAAAAGATCCTTGCCACCAATGGACTCAGTAGACAAAAACAGCTCATATACCTGTGGATCGTTCATTGGAACATCTAAAACAGAGGTATTTGTGTAATTCTCTATTGCCTTGTACTTAGTTGGCATATCATGACCAAGCTCATCAAGCTTTAAAAGCGTGTCGTGAAGGTATTCAAATGTAAAGTGTGTTGTGATTATATTAGATTTTGGATCATCTGCTGGATGCTGTACAGGACAAAAATCATAAATTTCATATTCCTTAGGCACAACAACTATTCCGCCAGGGTGCTGTCCTGTTGTACGCTTAATACCTGTACACATTTTAACAAGCCTTTGTACCTCAGCAGAGTTGGCACTAAGCTGATGCTCGTCCATATACTTCATAACATATCCAAAGGCAGTTTTATCGGCTATACCACCAATAGTTCCTGCTCTAAATACATTCTCTGCACCAAATTCTTCCTCAGTATACTTATGAATCAAGCCCTGAACATCGCCTGAAAAGTTAAGGTCTATATCAGGGGACTTATCTCCCTTAAAGCCAAGGAAGGTTTCAAAAGGAATATCGTGTCCATCTTGATCCATCTTGGTATTACAATGAGGACAATTTTTATTTGGAAGGTCAAAGCCTGAGCCCACGCTACCGTCAGTTATAAACTCGCTATATCGACACATTGGGCATCTATAATGAGGTTGAAGCGGGTTAACCTCTGAAATTCCTGCCATTGTAGCAACAAATGATGATCCAACAGATCCACGAGAGCCTACGAGGTAACCAAGACTCTCGCTCTTTGAAACAAGCTGTTGAGCAATCTTGTAAAGAACTGCAAATCCGTTTTTAATAATAGAATCAAGCTCCTTGTTCAAGCGTGAGGAAACGACCTCTGGTACCTTTCCCTCAAACTCATACATGCTTTTCATCCTATCCTCGCACATTTTTTTGAGCTTTTCCTCTGCTCCCTCCATCTTAGGAGTAAATGTACCAGTTGGAAATGGTCTTATTTCCTCATAGGAAATCATATCTGCTATTTTATTTGTATTGGTAACGACTACCTCGTAAGCCTTTTCCTTGCCTAAATATTCAAATTCTGCAAGCATTTCCTCCGTAGTACGGAAATAAATACCGGTATCAGTATCTGCATCGGAATATTTTTGACCAAACTTGATTATTTTGCGAGCAATTTCATCCTCTTTATTGATAAAATGTGCATCACAGGTAGCAACAACAGGCTTTCCAAGACGCTCGCCAAGATCAACAATTCGCCTGTTAAAGTTTTTCAAATCCTCAACAGTAGCCTCTCCCTTAGCAACCATAAACATATTGTTGCAAAGAGGTTGAATTTCAAAATAATCGTAAAAGCTTGCTATTTCCTCAATATCCTCATCGCTTCGGTTATCCTTAATAGCCTTAAAAAGCTCTCCCTGCTCACAAGCAGAGCCAATTATAAGACCTTCCTTGAGCTCCATAAGCTCTGTTTTAGGAATTCTTGGTCTTGACTTGTAATGCTTTAAATAGCTATTAGAAATCAGCTTATAAAGGTTCTTTAAGCCCTTTTTATTCTTTACAAGAATAATTTGGTGATACATATCAAGCGAAAGCGGATCGGTGTTTGCTTTAATCGCATTAATCAACGATTCAGTATCCTCTACGCCATCGTTTTTAAGCTTTTCGAACATAGCGATAAGGATTTTTCCAGTAATGTCAGCATCAGCAAGGGCTCTATGGTGTTCAAATTCTCCAACCCTCATATGCTTTGCAACAATGTCAAGCTTATGCTTTTTAAGCTCTGAATTTACAAATCTTGATAAGCCTAATGTATCTAAGTAAGTATTTTTAAATGGTATTCCAAGCCTACGACACTCTCTACGAATAAAGCCCGTATCAAAGCTTGCATTATGAGCAACAAGAATTCTATCGCCTGCAAAGCTCATAAATTCAGGCAAAACCTCATCAATAGTTCTTGCCTCTCGAACCATTCCGTTAGTAATACCTGTTAGCTTTATATTCTCCTCGGAAAGCTCCATTTGTGGGTTTACCAAGGATGAATATGTATCAACTATTTCACCATTTTTAACAATAACAGCACCAATTTCAGTAATTTGATCGCTAATTCTTGAAAGTCCAGTAGTTTCAAGGTCAAATACACAAAATTCTCCATCAAATCTCTGCTTAGCTTCACCATATATAGGAAGGGCTGTATCATTGACAAAATACGCTTCCATTCCATATATGACCTTCATGCCGATTTTTTCGGCAGTTTTCATAGCAGGTGGAAAGCCTTGAACATTTCCGTGGTCAGTTATTGCAACAGCCTTGTGTCCCCAAGCCTGAGCAAGCCTTACAATCTGATCTGGATCAATGGTAGCGTCCATTGTTGACATAGTAGTATGTAGGTGAAGCTCCACCCTTTTTTCCTCTGCATTGTCCATACGAGGTAAGAGCTTAACCTGAGATATGTCAACAAACTCTATGTTCAAATCACCATCGAAATCCTTTACATTGCCTCTTATCAAATATGCATTATCAACCTTAAACAAGGACATAATTTCCTTTTTACTATCATTATGTACCTTTGCCTTTACATAAATTGATGATAGCATATCCGTAATACCAAAGCTAATAAGGCTGTGGCTTCTCTCCTTGCGCATAGGAGTATCGGTTATTTCAAATACCTTTCCAATAGTCAATACATCGTGCATATTCTTTTGTAGGTTTGAAATAGGAACTATATTTTCAGGCACAATTTCTCCACCATAAACATACTGAATTTCAGATATATCAAAGGTAAGAGCGCCACTTTTTACGATATTATCCTTTATAGAAATTGTCGAGGCTTGTCCTGAAAACGATGTTGTATGTCTAAAAGCACTTCTTTGCTCCTTAGCCTCTGCCTCCTTTTGTGCAGAATCAGCCTTTTTAGAGCCATTTGAGCTCTTAGAGCTATTAGCTAACGCACTTTTCAACTGTGCCATAATATCATTATTGAAGGTAGCGGTTGTTTTCTCATAATCATCTCTTTGAGAGATAACCACCTCTTTATTCAAGCCAAATTCACTAAAAATAATGTCAGAAATGACCTTGTGTGTTTTTCCACCATCAAGTAAATCTATTCCACCCTGAACAAAAGGAATTTTTATTTCTATCTTATCTCCGCTACACGATAATGAATAATCCGAGAAAAAGCCACGAGCAACCGCACCTCTTTGATAGCTTTCCAAAATTATATCATCAATACAGTCAAGTGTGAAAAAGCCCGATGGATATTTCGGACAAATTCTTAATTTATTCAAGCTATACGCCTTGCATATTTCTTCCTCTAATGCAAACAAAGCATCCTTTCGTACAATATCAGTGAATTTAACATCCACCTCCATCATACGAGTTTCCTTATCAACCCTTGTAGCAACCACATCACCATCGCTCATTAAGGAAATAAAGCGATCCGAGGGTGTGTACTTGGGAAATCTTTCATTTAAATTCATTTTTATTCCTTTTTTAATCTATCAACTGTCTAATTTCTGCAACAAGTGTAGAAATTATTTCTTCTTCCTTAATTTTTCTTATTACCTCGCCCTTTTTAAAGAGCACTGCCTCTCCATTTCCACCGGCAATTCCAATATCACATTCTCTTGCCTCTCCAGGACCATTTACAACGCATCCCATAAGAGCAACCTTTATATCCTTGCCCTTAGTATCAATGTCCTTGATAGCGTCCTTAAAGTTCTTAGATAGCGAAATGAGGTTTATTTTTGTTCTTCCACATGTAGGACAAGAAACTACTCTTATTGAGCCTCTTGTATAAAATCCAAGCGAGCTTAAAAGCTCCCTACCAGCGTAAATTTCCTTAACAGGATCAGCAGTAAGCGATACTCTTATTGTATCACCAATACCATCACAAAGCAACGAGCCAATGCCCGCAGAGCTTTTGATAAGTCCACTATAATCATCTCCAGCCTCTGTAACTCCTAAATGTATAGGATAATTACAGCCCTGAGCAATAATTCTATTAGCAAGTATCATAGCTCTTACATCTGAGGATTTTACAGAAACAACAATATCCTCAAAGCTTAATTTTTCCAATAAGGATATGTGGTAAAAAGCACTCTCAGCAAGCGCCTCTGGGGTTGGAGAGCCGTATTTTTGTAAAATATGCTTTTCAAGAGATCCGCCATTTACGCCGATTCTTATAGGAATTTGCTCTGATTTACAGGCAGAAACAACCTCTTTTATTTTCCATTCCTCGCCAATGTTACCAGGATTTATTCTAATTTTATCTACCCCTGCCTTTATACATTCAAGAGCGATTTTATAGTCAAAATGTATGTCAGCAACGACAGGAATAGAAACCCCTGCCTGCTTTATTTTCGTAATTGTAGAAGCAGCGTCAACGCTTGGCACAGTAATCCTTACAATATCGCACCCTGCCTGCTCTAACGCCTTTATTTGAGCAATTGTAGCATTAGCATCTAATGTATCTGTATTAGTCATAGACTGAATTAATATATCAGAGCCGGCTCCAATTGTCTTATCCTTGATTTTAACGCATCTTGAAGAGCGTCTTATTTCATTATACTTCATTTTAGCCTCTTATTTAAAAAGATAAATTACATCCTTGAAGGTTACTAAAATAGCTATAAGCATTAGTATCATAAAGCCTGCGGTCTTGATTGCAATTTCAACCCTTTCAGGAAGCTTTCTTTTCGTAATCATCTCCACTAACAAAAGCAATAGGCTTCCACCATCGAGCGCAGGGATTGGTAGTAGATTAAATACACCAAGGTTTATGGCAATTACTGCTATTAAATAAAATAGCTGGTACGCACCTGATTTGGCAGCTTGAGTAATTGCTCCTGTCACTCCAACAGGACCTGAAACCTGCTCTACACCGTATCTGCCCGTAATTAAATCAAATAATGAATCCCATATCATTTTTACGGTAGATATACTTGTATAAAATGAGTTTTTTACAATTGTAGAAAATGTTCTTTTTTCAGGAGCAACAGAAAAATCTGCTCTGCCAAAGACAACCCCCTCGGAGCTTGTTTGTGGAAATACAACATTATCCAAAACCTGCTTGCTTCCATCCCTTATTACAGTTAAAGAAACAGGCTTATAGCCACTTCTCATTATTTCGTAGCCAAGCTCACCAGAGGTATGAACCCTTGTATTATTAACCTTAATTATTTCATCGTGTACCATAAGACCACTCTGCTCAGAGGTAGAACCCTGTGCAAAGCCTGTAACGGTAGTTGTTCCATAAAGTGGCTGTGTTGTGGTTAAAATAGTAATTATCAAAACACCTATAAGAAGATTCATCATAGCACCTGCTATAACGATTATAAAACGCTTCCAAGCAGACTTTTTGTTGAATGCGTTAGGGTTATCGCTTTCGCTATCCTCGCCCTCCATAGCAACAAAACCACCTATGGGAAAAAGACGCAAGGAATAATCAACGCCATCCTTGCCCTTTTTAGATATTATTTTAGGACCCATTCCTAAAGAAAATTCAGTAATTGCTACACCAAATTTCTTTGCGAATAGAAAGTGTCCAAGCTCGTGTATGAATATCAAAAAGCCAAAGCTTAAAATGGCTATTAATATATACAATGCTATCATTTATTACCTCATTTTAGATATTAAATGCATCAATACACTCTTTTGTATATGCTCTTGCTTCCTTATCTGCAAGTGAAATATCATCAAGAGTTGGATCCTTAATATTTTTAAATCCGTATACCACCTTGGAAACAATATCAAAAATATCAACAAATCCAATTTTACCCTTCAAAAACGCATCAACGGCGACCTCATCTGCTGCATTTAAAACCGCAGGCAAAACGCCATCCTCCTTTATTGCATAAAAGGCAAGCGGAAGAAGCGTAAAGGTCTCCATATCAGGTCTTTCAAAGGTCAATGATGAAAGCTTTGCAAAATCAAGCGAGCTTGAAAGAGGCTTGCATCTATTAGGATAAGTGATTGCATATTGGATGCAAGTCCTCATATCAGGAGCACCCATTTGTGCAATGACACTATTATCAATATATTCAACAGCCGAGTGCATTATACTTTGAGGATGAACAACAACCTCTATTTGCTCGGGCGAAGCCCCAAATAATCTAACGGCCTCGATAACCTCAAAGCCCTTGTTCATAAGCGATGCCGAATCAACTGTTATTTTTGGACCCATTTTCCATGTTGGGTGACTCAATGCCTCTTTTGCAGTAATATTTAAAAGCTCTTCTCTCTTTTTGCCTCTAAAAGGTCCGCCCGATGAGGTCAAAATAATTTTTTTGAGCTTATTATCTGCCGAGCCCTGCAAGCACTGAAAAATTGCACTGTGCTCACTATCAACAGGAATCATCTCAGCATTGTGCTTTTCAATTTCAGCCTTTAAAAATTTATGAGCAATAACAATCGCCTCTTTATTAGACATTGCAATTCTCTTTCCACTTTTTGCACAGGCAATAGCGGGAAATAGTCCTGCAAAGCCAGAAACGGCATTTACTGCAACATTGGCATCAGAGTCGGCTATTTGCTCAATAGTAACTGCTTCGCCTCCAAAAACCCTTATATTAGTGTCAGAAAGGCGTGTCCTTAGCTCTAATGCACTTTTTTCATCTGTCAAAGCACAAGCTCTGGGCTTTAATAGTCTTGCCTGCTCCTCTATGACATCTACATTAGAGTTAGCAGTAAGCAGATCAACCCTAATGCCTAAGCTCTGAGCAACCTCTACGCTCTGCTTTCCAACTGAGCCAGTAGATCCAAGAATAGCAAGCCTTTTGTTTTCAAGCTCCATTAGAGTATCACCGCCGAAACTATGAATATAACATAAATTACAGGAGCAACAAGCATTACGCTATCAAAGCGATCAAGCACTCCACCGTGACCTGGGAAAAGCTTTCCGTAGTCCTTAATGTCATATTGTCTTTTTACAGCTGAGGCAACCAAATCTCCAATTTGAGATACAATTGATGCCGCAATACCCAAAACTATAACAAGCCAGTATGGAAGATTGATGTTAAGCTCGGGGAAAATCTTAAATAATATAAATCTATAAAGGATAAACGCTCCAATTGTGAAAACTATACCACCAATTGAGCCCTCGATAGTCTTTTTAGGGCTGATTTCGGGAATAAGCTTGTGCTTTCCAAGAAATCTTCCTGTAAAATAAGCAAATGTATCGCAAACCCACGCACCAATGAATACAAGAAGGTAAACATACTTTCCACCTGTCATATATCTTAGGCATATAATTGAGTTAAAGCAACCAACTATATATAGGAAAAGTGCGTAAAAAGCCAAAATATCACTTATTTTATCTTGATTTTTTCTAAACATTACATACGCCAAGGTGTATATAAGCACGAAAAATAGCAAAAGCATTGAAACACCAAGAAACAAGGAGCCTCTTATTCTTGTGTTTTTAAAAAATTCATAATATCCTATAAATGGAAGTGCAAGGGCTACTAAATACATTGGTACAGTAAGAGCCCATTTTTTATCCATTCCCAAGCATTTAGCCATTTCGTAAATGCCAACTACACTAAGAACAGCAATTGCGATAGGAAAAACAACATAATTTGAAAATACACAAATAGGAACAAATAAAGCAATCGCTACTATTCCTGTTATAATTCTTGTCTTCATTTTAAACTCCTTTAAATTCCACCGAAGTTTCTTTTTCTGTTATAAAAGCTTTCAATAGCCTTTGCAAGCTCGTTTTCATCGAAATCTGGCCACAATACATCTGTGAAATAAAATTCTGAATATGCACATTGCCAAAGTAAGAAATTTGATATTCTGCACTCGTTTGCAGTTCTTACAATCAAATCAGGATCCTTTGAAGCTCTTGTATAGAGATGATCTTGAATATCCTGCTCTGTTATTTCTTTCTTTCCCTCACGAGAAAGCTCATTAAAAGCATTGACAAGCTCTGCACGGCCACCATAATTAAAGGCGATATTCAAGGTATATTCACTATTCGATGAGTTGTTTTCAAGCTCATTCATTCTTTCACGAAGATGCTCGCTCAAAACCGATTTATCTCCCAAGAATACATATTTTGTGCCCTTTTCCTCGAAGGCTCTATCAATATAGCTCTCTAAAAGCTCCATTATTGCATTAACTTCATCGGCAGGTCTTTTCCAGTTTTCTGTCGAAAAAGCGTAAACAGTAACTGTTTTGATACCAATTCGTGAGCATTCTCTAACGATTTTCTCAAATGCAATTGCTCCTTGCTTATGCCCCATCTTGCGTGGCAACGAGCGAGCCTTTGCCCATCTGCCATTTCCATCCATAATGAAGGCAATGTGAGATAAACGCTCATCTATAAAGACATCTTTTTTCTTTTTTCTCTTAAAAAACATATTTCCTCAGTACAGCGAATAAAAGACCACACAAGAGTGGTCTTTTATCGATTATATTTCCATAATTTCCTTTTCTTTTGCTGCGGTAATAGCGTCAATTTCCTTGATATACTTATCAGTAAGGTCTTGAACTGACTTCTCTGATGCCTTTTGCTCATCCTCAGTCATATCGCCATTTTTCTTCATATCCTTTGCCTTGTCCATAGCATCACGACGAATGTTACGAATAGCAACCTTAGCATCCTCACCCATCTTAGAAACCTGCTTTTTGAGCTCTTTTCTGCGATCCTCAGTAAGCTGTGGGAATACCAAACGAATTACCTTACCATCATTTGCAGGAGTAATTCCAATGTCAGATGTCAAAATAGCCTTTTCAATTGCTTTGAGAGTTGAAGAATCCCAAGGCTGAATAACTATTGTTCTTGCATCAGGGCAAGAAACAGTTCCTATTTGGTTTACTGGTGTGGGTGTTCCGTAGTAATCAACCATTATTCTTGAAAGAATATTAGGGTTAGCTCTTCCAGCTCTTACGGTATCAAGCTCGTTTTTGTAAGCCTCAATGGACTTTTTCATTCTAAGTTCAAAATCTTTTGTGTCGAGTTTCATATCTTATTCTCCTTTTACTACGGTGCCCATCTTAGCACCCATTATAACATTATAAATATTTTCGCATTTATTTAGTCCAAATACATGAATTGGAATATTATTATCCATTGCAAACGATGTTGCAGTAGAATCCATAGCGGCAAGACCTCTTGCGAGAATTTCCTTGTAGGTAATGCTTGAAATTTTCTCAGCAGTCTTGTCCTTTCTTGGATCAGCAGTATATATAGCATCAATATTTTTAGCCATCAAAACTATATCAGCATTAATTTCTGCTGCTCTTACAACAGCGGCAGTATCAGTAGAAACATGAGGAATGCCAAGTCCTGCTCCAAAAATAACAACCTTACCATTGTTAAGAGCCTCAATAGCATCGTCTCTTACAAACGGCTTAGCAAACGCCTTCATTTCAACAGCAGTCATAACAACAGCATCAATACCAGCTCTTATAAAGCTCTCTTGAAGTGCAAGTGAGTTTATACAAGTAGCAATCATACCCATATGGTCAGCCTTAACTCTATCCATATTTTCGCCACTTCTACCACGCCAAATGTTTCCAGCGCCAACTATGATACCAATTTCAACACCCTTTGCAAGGCATTTCTTGATAACCTCAGCGATTTCCATAATGTAATCAAAATCTAAAATTCCATCGTCCTTAGCAGAAATTGCCTCACCCGAAAGCTTTAAAAGGACTCTTTTGTAAATAGGCTTTTCGTTTTCCACGATATTCTCCTAAAATAATAAATTCTTTATATTAATAATACTATATATTTGGTGATTTGTAAATACTAAATTGAAAAATTTTCTTTTTCAATCACAAAAAAACCGACAGTTGCCTGTCGGTTTGATTGTTTATTAGTTTCCATTAACCATCTTTTGAATTTCAGCAGCGAAATCCTCTTCCTTCTTTTGGAGACCTTCGCCTCTTTCAAACAAGTAGAATGCAGCGATTTCGATAGATGTGTTAAGAGCCTTTGCAGTAGCCTCAACATACTTGCCAACTGAAAACTTGTCGTCCTTAACATATGATTGCTCGATAAGGCAGTTCTTCTCATAGAACTTACCAATCTTACCAGTAATCATCTTCTCAAGGATTTGCTCTGGCTTAGAAGCGTTCTTAGGATCATTCTTGAGCTGAGCCATGATAATGCCCTTCTCTTCCTCTACAACCTCTGCTGGAACGCTCTCTCTATTAAGATAAGGAACAGGCATACCAGCAACCTGGAGTGCGATGTTCTTTGAAAACTCAACGAAATCAGCGTTATCAACAAGTGCGTCATCAGCGTTAAACTTAACGATAACACCAGTTGTACCCTTACCGTGAATGTATGTTGAAACAACACCATCAACGATAACGAAGCGACGAATGTTCATGTTCTCGCCAATTGTGAAGATCATGTCCTTGAGCTTAGCCTCAACGGTCATATCAGTATCAAGATACTGCTTTGTGAGAAGCTCCTCAACATTTGCAGGTCTTGTAGCGAGAATTGTCTTAAGAATACCTTGAACGAACTCAAGGAAAATAGCGTTCTTTGCAACGAAGTCAGTCTCAGCGTTAACCTCGATCATTGCAGCGCTCTTTTTATCATCAGATACGAGGATATCAACAACACCCTCTGCAGCGATACGAGATGCCTTCTTAGCAGCTACTGCAAGACCCTTATCACGAAGAACCTTTACTGCCTCATCAAAGTCACCATTTGTCTCAGAAAGTGCCTTCTTGCACTCCATCATACCGCAGCCTGTCTTTGTTCTAAGATCTGATACCATTTTTGCTGTAATTGCAGCCATTTTTATATCCTCCGAATTTTCAAAAATTATTCAGCGTCCTCTGCATCAGCATCAGCAGTAGCCTCAGCCTCAACAACAGGAGTTTCGCCACCCTTACCCTCGATTACTGCATCAGCGATAGCAGCAGAGATAAGCTTAATAGCACGGATAGCGTCATCGTTACCAGGGATGATATAATCTGCGTCATCAGGATCGCAGTTTGTATCAACGATAGCGATTACAGGAATGCCAAGTCTCTTTGCTTCGAGAACTGCATTGTGCTCTTTCTTTGTATCAACAATGAAAATAGCAGAAGGAAGCTGTTCCATAGTCTTAATACCACCAAGGTTCTTTTCGAGATTCTCCATCTCCTTGGTAAGACCTGCAACCTCTTTCTTAGGAAGAAGATCGAATGTTCCGTCTTCCTTCATCTTTTCGAGCTGCTCAAGACGAGCGATGCTCTTCTTGATTGTCTTAAAGTTTGTGAGCATTCCGCCGAGCCAACGAACATTTACATAGTACATGCCGCAGCGTTGAGCCTCGTCACGAATTGCATCGGTAGCCTGCTTCTTTGTTCCTACGAAAAGAATGCTACCACCCTCTGTTGAGATGTCACGAGCAAACATATACGCCTCTTCAAACTTCTTAGCTGTCTTTTGAAGGTCGATAATGTAGATGCCGTTTCTTTCTGTGAAGATGTACTCTGCCATCTTAGGGTTCCATCTTCTTGTGTGGTGTCCGAAGTGAACACCTGCTTCAAGCAATTGCTTAATTGAGATTACTGACATTTTTAATGTCCTCCTTTGGTTTTTCCACCACCAACGCTTAGCGTCACTACCGAAATCGGCACCGAGCAACGCATCACAGCGCAGATGTGTGTTCTATTTTTGTGTGTTTCTCACGCACACGCAATGCATTATAACACACTATATATTCATTTTTCAACACCTTGGCAATTTGTTCACAAAAAGTTTACAAATTATTTTTCAATTATAAGAAATCGAGGCGAATTTCGCCTCGATTTTCATATTTTATTTATTGTAGGTTGTTTCGATTGTAGTGTAGGTTGTTAGTGCTGTGTTAAGAAGCTCTGATGTAACAAGCTTATAGCATGTTGAAGAAACCTTATATGTTGCTTGTTGCTCAAGGAGTGCTTCATAATCCTCTATTTTCTTGAGCTCATCCTCTGTTGGCTCTGCCTTTGCCTTCAATTCAAGGTACTCAGCCTCGCCATCAGCTATTTTCTTCTCAATATCAGCCACATTAAGTCCCTTTGCAGCCTTACATGCCTCGACAAATACTAAAAATTCTTCATAAGTCATAGCATCAATTTCTGCAAAAATCTCTGTTGCAAATGTATTCATATCACTTGCCATTTGAGCATGTGTAGCCTTGTCTTCACTCGATGTACCTGCTTGGTAATTAGTATTTAAGTGTAGATACTTTGATACAGTTGCATCATAGTTAACCTGCTTTACATAATCCCAATCATCAAGAACTGTGCCGTCTTCTCTATATGTAATGTAACCATTTCCCATATAGTCGTTGTTCATATCATAAACAACATGACCGTTTTCATCACGAATTTGTCTAATCTTTGGATTTTCCTCATCCTCGGTATAGTCGAGAATATAGTCAACATCCTCAATTCCATATTGAAGGAGTGTGCGAATCTTTTCATTAGTATTCAATGTGAAAAGCACGCTCATTGCTCTATCATAGTTGATAGAATAATCAGTGATAGCAAACATTGAGCCATAGACTTCCTTCTCAGTCATAACAGGATTACCAACCTTAATTGTGTAGTAATTCTCTGCATAAGCCTGAGCTCCCGCAAGAGTTCCTGTATAGTGGAACACGCCAGCCTTCTCGCCCTCAACAAGATGATCAGCTGCGTTTTTGCCATCATTCAACATCTTATAGAAAGCCATATAGCTCATATAAGCTTCGTTGTCTGTAATGGTAATTGGCTTTGTAGAATCGGTAGCTGTTGTAATAAGACTACTTGATCCCTCGGGTGCCCAATATGTAACACCAGGAGCGTATTGTGGGCCACCTACATAAGGAACTACGCCTGATACATTAAGGGCAGCAATCTTTGTAATTATTTCCTCACAATCAAGAATTGATGTAATATTAGCTGGATCAACAGTCACGCCTGCCTCAGTAGCAAGAGCCTTGTCGATCATTATGTATTGATAACAGTCTGGTGCATAAGCACGGTTGTTAGGAATAGCATATAGATTGTTTTTGAGAATCAATGGTTTAAGAACCTCATCTCTAATAATTTTCTTAACTCTTGGGTATGAAGCAGTTTCGCTTGTAACATAAGCGTTAAGTGCATAGAGATATCCGCCGTTAGCCAAATTAGAATATGTAGCATAATCTCTAATCAAGCAAATATCAATTTGGTTGTCCAAAAGTGCGGGATACTTGATTTGATAGAAATAATCCTCTTTGTTACTCTCATCCGGATAAATAGGCTCAGCATCGTTAACATAGGTTTCTGAAACGATGATAGGCTTAGTAAGTCCTGAGTTCTTAGAGTAAGTAAGCTTTTCATTAAGCTTTGCCTCATATTCAGCATCAGAGATTGCAACAAGCTTAATTTTTGTGTTTGTTGAAGCAATAATGTCGTTTATACCGTTTTCAACTGCGGTGAGTCTTTCAACAAACTTGGGATCATTAGTATCCGCTTCTGTTGGTATCCAAATGGATAGGGTAAGTGCCTTATCTCCCTTACTTGCGTTTTCTCTTCTCTTTTCATCATCTGATTTTTCATTGCTACATCCTGTGAGCACTACTGCCATAAGCATAAGCAACGCCATAATCAGAGAAAATATTCTTTTCTTCATTATTTACTCCTCCAAATTGAGCATAAAGCTAACAATTATAATAATTTTACTATAAAAACGCACATTTGTCAAGATGTAATTGTGCGTAATTTATAAATTCACCATTATTAGTCCAAATATGCCTTCAGCTTTTTGGAGCGACTTGGATGGCGAAGCTTACGAAGTGCCTTAGCCTCAATTTGACGAATTCTCTCACGAGTAATATCGAACTTTTCGCCTACCTCTTCAAGAGTTCTTGTTCTTCCATCATCAAGACCGAAGCGAAGTCTAAGCACCTCTTCCTCTCTTGGAGTAAGAGTCTTTAACACCTCATTGAGTTGCTCCTTCAAGAGAGTGTATGAAGCTGCCTCTGCGGGTGCTGGTGAATCCTCATCTGGAATAAAATCTCCAAGATGGCTATCCTCTTCCTCTCCTATTGGAGTTTCAAGAGATACAGGCTCAAGAGCATATTTCATAGTATCTCTTACCTTCTCAGGAGTCATATCAATTTTCTTTGCAATCTCTTCTGGTGTAGGCTCTCTTCCAAGCTCTTGAAGAAGCTGTCTTGAAACTCTTGACACCTTGTGAATTGTTTCTACCATATGAACGGGGATACGAACAGTTCTCGCTTGGTCAGCAATAGCTCTTGTAATAGCTTGTCTTATCCACCATGTAGCGTATGTTGAGAACTTATATCCCTTTTCGGAATCGAACTTTTCAACAGCCTTCATAAGACCAAGATTTCCCTCTTGAATAAGATCCAAGAAAGCCATTCCCTTGCCAACATGCTTCTTTGCAATGCTTACAACAAGACGGAGGTTAGCCTCAACTATCTTATTCTTAGCCTTTTTATCGCCATTTTTCATAAGAGATGCATAAAGCTTCTCATCCTCGGCACTAAGAAGTGGAACTCTACCTATTTCCTTAAGGTACATTCTTACTGGGTCATCAACTGACAAGCCCTCTTGCATTTTTTCAATTTCCTCAGGGCTTATAAGCTGTTCAAGCTCCTTTTCGAGGTTGTCCACATCCTCGCCATTAAGCTCCTCTGGATTCTTACTTACAAGGCTATCAAAAAGCTCGTCAAGCTCATCGTCCCCAAAGAAATCAATTTCATCAGTTTTAGATGAATCATCCTGATCTGCACCAGAATTTTGATCAATTAAGTCATTTATGTTGATTTCGTCTTTCATTTAATTACCCCTCTGTTTTCTTTTTCTTTAAAAGCTGTTCAAGTGAATCAATAGTGTCTGTTGCGCTCTTTTTAGTCTTTTCTTGACGCAATGCATCGATACAACCCAACAAAACATCTGCTCCGTTTGAGGCGAGCATTTGTCTGTCAGTTAGCATTCTCGATATTCTTGAGATTTCCTCCTGTGAAAAATCCTCTAAGAGAAATGCAATATCGAATCTCACACCCATTGCATGTATTGCCTGCATAGTCTCGAATACCCTCTTACTAAAATTAGTAATAAAATCCTCTGGCTTTAACTCAGCAATACACTTAGAAAAGTGCTCCTCGTGCAATTGCATAAGGCCTAAAATCGCCTCCTCGGCCTTAGTAGCCTTGATATTGGCAGCGCTTTCAGGATTTATCCTATCACCAATACCACTACCTGCACGATATATTTCAGTTTTCTGCTTTTGTTTACTTTCTTTTCTGCTTGCTCTTATAATCGCCTCAACATCTCTTTTTACAATGTCCTTTGAGAGATTAAGAAGCTTTGATACCTTAATACAATAAACCTCACGCTCTATTTCAGACGGGAATATTGCTATGGCTCTGCAAAGCTCTGCCGCAGCCTTTATCTTGTCTTGATCGTCGGCTATATTGTATTTAGCAAGTATCTTTTCGAGCTGATGGTCAAATCTTGTTTTAGAGCTTTCAATGATTTGCTTGAATTTATCAGCACCAAAGGTCTTTATAAACTCATCTGGATCCTTTGCTCCCGTCATTTTCAAGATTTTAACATCTATGCCAACCTCACTAAGAAGGTTGAATGCCTTATCAGCTGCCCTCTGACCAGCCTCATCGCTATCGTAAGAAATAACAACCTTTTTTGTATATTTTGAAAAAATCCTTGCCTGCTCTGATGTGATGGCAGTTCCAAGCGTAGCAACGGCATTTTCGAAGCCAGCTGCATGGAGAGAGATAACATCCATATAGCCCTCGCAAAGAATAAGCATCTCCTCACACTTGCTTTTTGCAAAATTAAGTGCAAACAGGTTTCTGCTTTTCTTAAAAGCGGGTGTATCAGAGGTGTTTAAATATTTAGGCTCGGTATTATCCATTATTCTTCCACCAAATGCCACAACATTTCCAGAAGTATCGATTATTGGAAACATGACTCTGTTTCTAAAATAATCATATGGTGTACCCTTCTTGCTTTTACCGCACAAGAAGCCTACATACATTTCCTCATCAGTATATCCAAGTGCTTTTAAATGATCATGAAGTGCACCAAAGGACTCAGGAGCAAAGCCAAGACCAAATCGTTTTATGATAGTCGAGGAAAGCCCTCTTTTCTTCATTAAATATTCTCGTGCATTGGCACCTATCTTTTCATCCATCAAGCATTTATTAAAGAACTTTGCCGCCTCCTTGTTCATATCAAGGACTCTTTGGCGTGAAACTCCCTTTTGCTTTTCACCACCATCGATATTGTCTGGCAAATTAATTCCACCTCTTTGGGCAAGCATCTTAATGGCAGAAATATAATCAAGGTTTTCAGCACGCATCACAAATGATATCGCATCTCCACCAGCTCCACATCCAAAGCAATAATAGGATTGCGTTGACGGAAATACTACAAATGACGGAGTTTTCTCGCTATGAAACGGACAAGAGCCACTAAAATTAGAGCCTGCTCGCTTCAATGTGACATACGATGAAACAACGCTTTCAATATCATTTCTAAACTTGATTTCTTCTATTATTTGTGGATCAATCATTTATTTCTTCTCCACGAGTTAGGAACAAATAGCTCTCTAAAAAGATCAACTGCATATCTATCAGTCATTCCTGCGATGTAGTCACATACACATCTTTCAACAGACTCAGTTTCGAGATTTTTACGATAAATTTGTGGAAGCTCCTCAGGTCTTTTTACAAAATAGGTAAATAGAGTTCCAAGCATTTCTATCGCCTTGTCCTCCTCTGCCTTAACAATCTTGTTGGTGTAAATATTAGCAAATAAGAAGGACCTAAGCTCCATCATTGCCTCACCAACCTCGTCAGACATTTTAACATATGGCTTATCAATGCTTTCATTAATAACCGATGAAACCATAGTGTTTATTCTTTGGCTGTGCCCATCACCAAGCACCTTGCGTATTTCCAGAGGAATATCCTCAATACACAAAATTCCTGCACGGCACGCATCATCAATATCGTGATTTATGTAAGCTATTCTATCAGCCAGCTTGATTATTTTACCTTCAAGCGTAGATGCCTCGCAAGAGCCCGTATGATTCAAAATAGCGTCCTTAACCTCCCAAGTAAGGTTCAAGCCCTCACCATCATTTTCAAGCTTTTCAGCTACTCTTATACTCTGCTTATAATGAGCAAAATCGGGAGAATAAAATTTTCTCATTGCACTCTCGCCCGAATGGCCGAAAGGAGTATGACCAAGATCGTGTCCTAATGCAGCAGCCTCACAAAGGTCCTCATTAAGCCTTAAAGCACGGCAAATAATTCTCGCAATTTGTGCAACCTCAAGCGTATGAGTCATTCTTGTTCTAAAATGCTCATCCTCTGGAGATAAAAACACCTGGGTTTTATGCATTAATCTACGAAATGCCTTTGAATGAATAATTCTATCTCTGTCCCTTTGAAATTCGGTTCTATTTGGACACGGCTTACATGGATTTTCTCTTCCCTTTGTATTAGAAGTTAAAAAAGCATATTCCGACAAAAAGCTTTTCTCTCTTTCGAGAAACATTTCATTTGCTGTCATAATTTTCCTCCCTTCAAATCCTTGCATTATATAAATACGCAAAAATTGGTGCAAATACTTTTTTTGCACCAATTTACCTCATTTTATCTGCAATCTTGCCTTTTTCCAACGCATTTCAACGATATTCTTCCCGCAAATGCTTCTTTTACCTTTTCTTCGAGTGAATTAAGCTCATCCTCGGCAACTGCAAGTTTAATTTTTATATCAGTCTCATAAAGAGTATCATCTATTTTAACAGAAAATCCCGCAAGGATAGGTTGTATTTTTTGATAATCAGAATATGAGCACGAGCATTCAAGCTCAACAAAATCCTCATATACTGCTACTCCACCTGCCTCGATAGCCATAGACGCACTTGTTGAATATGCACGCGCCAAGCCACCTGCTCCGAGTAGTATGCCACCAAAATAACGAGTAACTACCACGCACACATTGGTAAGCCCCGACATCCTAATTGCATTCAATACCGGCATACCAGCAGTCCCCTGAGGCTCTGCGTCATCTGAATATCTCGCAATAGTACCATCGCCTATCAAATAAGCGTATACATTATGCCTTGCATCAGCAAATTTTTTCTTGCGTTGCTTTATAATTTCCTGTGCCTGCTCTTCATTTTCTACACTTGCAGAAAATGCTATAAACACAGATTTCTTCTCTACAAGCTCAATTTCAGCAGAGCTTTTAAGCTTTTTTACCTTGTTAGACATAATTGGTAAATGCTACTCCTTTAAAAATTTCTTAAACATTCCTTTCGCCTTGGCGTCAACAACTGCCTCGACCAAAACGCCATCATCAACATATTTTGTTTCCTTAATTTCAGCAACCTTGTAAAGAGAATTGAGTGCTCCCTGATCTGTATATGGGAACAAAAAGACCTCTGTTGTCTTTCCCTCTCTACACATACATTCAAGCTGCTCTAATAGCTCGCCTACACCCTTACCAGTTGTAGCGGAAAGTGACACAACTCTTGATTGAGCACCTCTAAAAAGCCTTAAATCATAGAGTCGTTCAGGTGAAGCCTTATCCGCCTTGTTAAATACATAAAGTCTTGGCTTGTCTGCAACATTCAAGCTTTCCAAAATACCCTCGGTAACAGACATTTGTTCAAGACATTCATCATCAGATGCATCTACTACTATTATCAAAAAGTCACAAAATGCTGTCTCATCAAGAGTTGAACGAAATGCGTGAATAAGATGGTGCGGAAGCTTTCTTATAAATCCAACAGTATCGGTTATAAGCATATCTATTCCACTTGGAAGCTGATATTTTCTTGTTGTCGGATCAAGAGTTGCAAAAAGCTTGTCCTCTGCTAATATTCCCGCTCCTGTTAAAAGGTTTAAAAGCGTTGATTTTCCTGCATTTGTATATCCTGCTATACAAGCCTTTATAACGCCACTTCTATCCCTTTGAGCACGCATGGTTAGCCTGTTCTTTTCAAGCTCCCTAAGCTCAGATTGCAAAAACGCAATTCGAGCAGAAAGTCTTCTTCTATCTATTTCAAGCTTACTTTCACCAGGGCCTCGTGTTCCAATTCCACCACCAAGCCTTGACATATCCTTACCCTTGCCCATTAGTCTTGGAGCGGTATATTTAAGCTGTGCAAGCTCAACTTGAATTTTTCCCTCAGCACTTGTTGCGTGTAAAGCAAAAATATCAAGTATAAGCATACTTCTATCGATAACATCAGCATCGGTAGCATTTTCAATATTTTTAATTTGAGCAGGTGTTAGCTCGCAATCAAAAACAACCTTGGTAATAGAATTATTTTTACAAATTTCCGCAAGCTCATTAAGCTTTCCCTCGCCAATGCAGGTTGCAACATCAGGAGTATTTTTCATTTGCGTTACTGTCGCAAAAACTACTCCGCCAGCTGTATCTACAAGCCTTTCAAGCTCTGCAAGAGAGCGTGTAGCAGCCTCTGCCTCGCCCTGAGGATAAACAGAAACGGTTATTACTCTGTTATCTATCTTTTCCATACCTTCTCCAATCAAATTAAAAAGGTAAGCGCATGCGCTTACCACTTTTAATCACTTATTTTACACCATTAAGGCGTCTCTTGAAATGTCAACACGTCCGCCAGCATCTACCAATTTCTGCTTTCCTGTAAAGAAAGGATGGC
>JAZNYH010000074.1:0-18019 GCA_045594305.1 Eubacteriales bacterium
ATAGCGATTACTATTGCGACTACTACTACCAAAATGGCTACGGTTAATAAAAATTTCTTTCTCATTTTCTTTTCTCACTTTCAGTTTTTAGGGAATCTCCCTTACTGTAATAATCTTATCATGAGAAAAAATGTAAAAAAGAACGCTTTTCCAAAAACACCTTGCTTTCGCAAAAAGCCTCGCTAAGATGAGGGCTTTTTCAAGAATAAGCATATAATGCTTAATTTAATTTTAACATACAGCGAAATGTATTTCAACACCAAAATACAAAAAGCGACATTTTATGATTTCGAGCGATAAAGAAAAAAAGCAGGCAAGATGCCTGCTTTTTTTGTTTTTGATTAATATGCGTATTCGATTGGAGTTGGGTTAACGAAGGTGATAACCTCGATTGACTTGGTTATTGTTCCGTCGCCTGCTGTTACAGAGACTTCGAATGCATATGAGTCTGTGTCAAATGAGTAGAAATCGTCCTTTATGTTAACTACATTATCGTACTTAGCAACCTCAACGCCAAGGTCGTTGTAGAATACAACTGAGCCTGTCATTGTAGCTATATTCATTGTCATGATTGCATAGCCTCCGTAGATTGCGCCGTATACGCCAGAGATTGTTTGAGCTGTACCTGGGTTCTCAGGTGTTGAGCAGATGAGTGTCATTTGGTCAACGCCCTTCCAGAGGTAGGTGTGCTCTGTAACCTCGTGGGTTGTAGCGTCCTCAACCTCTGTTGAGAGAAGGAGTGAGTTAGAAAGAACTGCTTCAACCTCGTAGTTATCTGGGATTGTGTAGATAAGAGTGTTACTTGCGTCGTAAACCTCCTTATCATCAACTATGCACCAGAGATTGTTGTAGTTAGAGTATGACTTAACAACGCCGAGAGTTGTGCCTGTTGTTGGGTCGAAGTAGTACTTACCATAGCTTGTGTAGTAGTAAGCCATACCATTTTGAGTTACATAGAAGTTTGTGTGCTGATCATTGATAGCGGTGATGAACTTAACGATTGTTCCATCTTCCTTAACAACAGCGTAATCGTTCTTTGCAACGAGTGTCTTGTTGTCTTGGATTTCATAGTATGAAACCATTGTTCCGCCAAGGTCCTTACCGTAGTAGCCCTGATTGTACTCCTGCTTAGGAAGCTCATAGCTTTCTGTTGGGATTATGTTGCCATAGCCAGCAAACTCTGTATAGGTGTTTGCATCGAAGTTGTACATTGTGTACTGAACATTTGCCTTGTAGCCTGAGTAGATAATGTCGTACTCGGTAGCATCCTCAGGAAGAACGATAATCTGGGTGTACAATACATCCTTTTCAAAGTAAACCATCCATGATGAGTATGCGTTTGCGTTTGAGTCGAACTTTATTTGCTTAACGAAATTAAGCTTCTTGTCGAGGAATATAGTCTCGTCTTCGCTATCAGAGTAAACGAAGTAGCCAAGCTCCTCTACATACCAAAGCTCATCAAAATCGATAGATGAGTAGATGCCGTTTTCAAGAACAAGCTCGAGCTTTTGTGTGTCCTCATCTATGAGGTAGATGTTACCGTAGAGGGAAATGAGGCCGTAATAGCCGAAGCTGTCGAGGAAGTCCTCATCAAACATTATACGCTCTTCTAATGCCAATGCGTTGGTTATACCAAGCTTTTCAGCAACCTTCTCTGCGTTTTTGTTGTAGAATGCGATATCGAACTTGTCATAATCGCCATAAATAGTTACGACATAAATGAAGTCGCCAATAGATTCTGGATCTGATACCTCTGTAACTGTGTCCTTATATGTAGGAGCGTCTGGCAAAACTGTGTGATTTATTGTTGCGATATCAACCTTTGTGCCTGTGTAAATGCTTGTGAATGAAACTGTTGTGGATAGTGGTGTTACGCCATCTGCATCCTTTGTTGTAACAGCGGTTGCTATAAGACCATTGTCGCAATAGCCTACAAAATCCTCTGCCTTAAAGCTGAGCTTTGAGAAGGTAGGTGTTTGCTCTTTGTTTGGAGCAAGAACTACATTGTCAAGAAGCTTCTCTGTTGCTGGTGGTGTAGGAGCCTTTTCCTCTTCCTTATTACAGCCAACAAATGCGAGTGTGAGAAGCATAAGCAAGGCAAGGGTAAGTGATAAAATTCTCTTTTTCATTTTATTTCTCCCTTATCTTAGAAATTAATTGTGTAGTAACGAGTAAGGTAAGTGCTACTTGCCTCGTCGTAAATACTAAATTCGAATGTTTGGTAGCCACTTCCTCTGCTTAATAAATAGAAGCTATCAACATTGTCTATTGAAGCAAGAAGTGTGCCGTTTGAAGCGTAGAAGGTAATTGTGTAATAGAAGGTTTCCTCGTTGTATATTTCAGTATAGAAGATAGCATCTCCAAATGAGAAATCATAAATCTCGGAATCCTTTGCGATAAGAGTTCCATCGCCTGTGCCATTCCAAAGGATATAGTGTGTCTCGGTTAAACCGCCCTCTATCTCCTTTACCTCTCTAAATATGATTGAGTCACTGAACATTCTGTAAATGGTACGGTTTGCTGCTGCATAATCGTAAACAAGAGTCATCTTGTTATCGAAAATGCCCTCGGATGTGATGAACCACTTGTTGTTGTAGTTCGCATCAGCTGGAAGGTTAGCAATCTTATTTCCCATTGTATCGGAAATGTATGCTTCGTAAGCGTTTTCGAAAATGATAGCGCCTGTTGGGTGAACATAGAACTCATAGTTGCCAAGTGAAGGCATTTCTATAAAGTAAAGTGGCTTCATATCCTTGTCAAGAGCAAGGAGCTTTGACTCGCCGTGGTATGTAGAGTTCTTAACCTCTATTACCTCTGACATAATGAGTGCAACAGTAGGATCGCTCAATGAGTAGCCCATTTCCTTCAAGGCTGAAGGAACAATAACCTCGCCGTAGCTTATATACTCAGGAGTACCAAGCTCGGTAAGAGTCTTTGAGTTGAAGTCGTAGGTGTAAGCTGAAACAAACGCCTTTTCGCCCTCTATCAAAATATCGTACTCGGTAGCGGAATCAGGAAGCTCAACAGTCTCTACGATGTAGAGCTTGCCGTCGTCAAGCCTTGTAAATTTAACATTTGAGCCCTGAGTTCTTTCAAACTCGAAGTAGCCTGCCTCGTTGAAGCTCTCATCGAAAATGCGGTAGATTGAACCGCTTTGGTAGATGTAAGCTCCTGGAACATATGTACAGCTTGAAACGAAGTACATTGCGTTATATATGTCTGAAACCTCCATAATCTTTGTGAAGGACTTAATAACGCTGTTTTCAACCTCTACCCTGTAAAGCTTGCCACAGAATGTAGCAACTCTTATTCTGTTGTTGTTAGAGCTTATGCTTGATGAATAGCCATAGTCATTTTCCTGAGCGAGGGCTACACCTCTGTCAGAAAGAAGAATGTGGTCGTATGCATCACCGTAGTTCTTTGAGAGAACAACCTCGATTGTATAAACGCCTGAAATGTAGCGAGAGTAGAAGTTTACATCTGTGTAGGTGGTCTTCATCTGCTCTTCGGTGAGGTTTGTTGTGTCAGGCAAGAAATATTCAAGCTTTGTGCCAGACCTAAAGAAAAGCACCTCGTAAAGCTCGCCCTTATAAACATCCTGCTCAACGCCCTCGATGGTTTCTGTCTCATAGACATCGCTTCTATACACCTTAGCGTTTTGAGAGCTAAGTGAGGTGAAAAGATAAGCGCCGTCCCTATAAGACAATGGTCCAACAACCTGAGTTGTGGGCTTTGCTGCTTGCTCCTCGCCTGTGTAAACCATCTTGTCCTTTAAGCTATATGTTTGAAGCTCTGCTGGTGGTGGGGTAGAATCACCATCATCCTTGTTACAGGAAATTAGAGCCAAGGACAAGAGCATTACCAATGCAAGAGCAATTGATAAAATTCTCTTTTTCATTATCTTCCTCCTTAATAGAAATAAGAATTTTTTACGAATGATATCTTATATCTCTATAAGATACTATAATTATATCAAACAAATGCTCGTCTTGCAATAAATATGAATAAATTTTGTCATTTTCAACAAATTTGCAAAGGAAAAGCAGGGAGCGATGCCCTGCTTTTTTGTTTAATTTTCACAAACGCTACTCGATATATGTCGATAGGGGTGATTTTATCCCTTGTCGATATATGTCAAATCTTGCCTGTGGCAAGAGATAGCATATAGTGGTTGGTTAGATACGCTTATAGGCGTTATTTAGCATTCTTGCAATATCGCTTGCTATTCGCCTTGGGAAGCGAGTGCACATAAACTCGGCAAACGCCTCGGCAATTACCTCACGGGAGCTTGTTGAGGCGTATTCGGAAAGCCCCGATTTTATCGCAGAGGCCGAGAGGGAGCTAAAATAACGCTGAAACTCGGGGGTGTCGTGCAAGCCCGTCAGGTAGTCAAGAAGGTGTCCTATCTCGTGGTAAACTGTTGAGTCAGGACCACTGCACCCCTTGGGGCTGAATCCCGATTTTTCGGAGTATTTCATATTATCGAGCGTCGCCTTGTACTTATAGCCCTCATAGTCCTGAGAGTCAAGCACGATAGCGTCAAAAAGACCGAACGCATCTATTGCAAGAGCGATAAAGGAGTCCTTCTCTCTTATGTACGAGTCGGCAAGGCGAACCATTGCTCTGCCAAGCGTCATAGCCTGCGTCTGCGAGCAGATGTATTGAATGCCGAAGTCCCTAAGAGTGTCGAGATTTCCTCGTGCAAGTGCCTCAAACTTACGCTTAAAGCCCTTCTCCGAGCCTATGTAGCAGGTCATGCTTCTAAGGCGTGGATACATATAAAGGGCGTTGACAAGTGTCTTTAAAACGGTCTTTGTCGCTTCAAGATTTAGGTCGGAAAAGTCCGAGGTGTCACATAGCGAGCACCTCTCTGCTATGTCCTCAAGCTGCTTATAGGTGGTCGCCGAGGATATCCAAGAGAAAAGGTGCTCCTTGGGGTATCTTACAAGAAACGAACGCTTGGAGCGATAGGAGAGCTGGTCATAGCTCTTCTTTGGCATATCAAGAACCACAGAGTCGCCTGTTGTCATAGTGAGGGTATAGCTTACCATTTGGGTAGGTGCTGAGCCGTAAAATCCTGCCATTAGTCCTCAAGCTCCTCTTCGTAGGACTGCGAAAGAGCTATTAGCTCGTTTTCAAGAGCCTGTATTTGCTCCTGTGGGGTTGAAATTGCGAGGTAGTATTCCTTAAACTCGGCAAGCCTGCCCTTGTTAAAGAACTCGTCAAAGGCACTTTCCTTGTCACAGCTTTCTTTGAGAGCGTTTGTAAGCTCTACAACAAAGAACTGCTCAAAGTCCTCGCTTTTTAGAATGAGGTCAAGGTTTGCATTGAACTGAATATTAAGCTCCTTTTCGGAGATTTTTCCGCCTAAGCCGAACTCCTCCATTCCGTCCTTTGTAACAAGCTCGGGAATTTTTGAGTGGTCGGCGTCAAGCACCTTTTGTAGCTCCTTAACGGCTGCTCTTTGCTTGTCAAGAGCAATCTTGTACTGTGTTTCGCTATGCAAGAACTCTGTTCTTGTTTTCTTTGCCTTAGTAAAGGTCTTATTAACCTCGTCATAGGCAGACTTTACAAGCTCGTCCATTATAAAGCCCCTGGGCTTTTCAAGCAGGAAGTAGTCGTGGTCGAGAATTGACCTTTGTGAAACGAGTGCACTCACAAAGAAGTCCTTAATTGCGTACCAATCGTCCTTTTCGCCCTCCTCTGACATACAAGCCATAAGGTCCTCGAAAAGAATCTTTGCAAGTCTATCGAGTTTTCCTGCGATATTTGCAACAGGAGCCATCATATCCTGATTAGCCTTTTTCTTTTCAAGAAATTCCTTCTTTTTGTAATACAGGTCGGCAGATTTTAGGCGAATTGCCTTTATAATCGGATTATCGCTCTTATCGAGATTAATATAAATATCTGCAAGTGGGCGTGGCTTTGAGCCTTTTTTAGATGCAGGGATAAAGGCGTGCTCGGGGAACTCAACAAGCTCCTGACAAAGAGCAGAGATTGAGCCGTCTACCGTGAGCGCTCTTGCCTCCTCTATCGACACACCAAGAGCCTTTTTCTTCTTTGCGAGCTTTTCTATAACCGCAGGGGTAATAGCAATATCCTTCTCGCCCTTTCTTAGTAGCTCTTCAAGCCTTTTAGCGATTTTTGATTGATACATATCCTTTGCTCTTTGGAGAACATAGGGGTATACATCGTCCTCTTTCTTGCTTCTTGCAGAGAGTGTCTTTACTACTGATGCAAACTTGTTATACATTGCAAAAATGTACTCTGACCTTGGAGCAAATGCCTTCTTTATGTCCTCAAAGGAGTCAAAGCCGAGAGGAACAAAGCAGAAGGTTGCGTCGTCAATGCATCTGTTCTCGTGGAAATCATCGTGGAGCATTGTCGCAAGGTGCTCGGGGCTGTTTGCGTAGAATAGGTAGGACAAGAGGTGTGTTTCAAGTCCTAAGTTTATTGGGTCGAAGCCGAGCTTGTCGTTAATTGAGAATGCATCAAAGATACCGTCGCTTACGCAAAGGAGCGCACAGGGCTTCTTAATTTCGAATTTTTGGTATTGAAGGTGGTGGGCAGAGTCCGCATCTCCGTCAAAGAAGTTGGTAATTCCGCCACTCTCACCTTCCTCATCACGGGACGCACATCTAAGTCCGTCGGGGGTGATAAAGTATGCACGGGAGTCACCTGCCCAAACGCTTTCAGCCGTTACTGTGTCGCCATTATCGGTGTAACGGATTGAGCAAAGGGTGGTTGGAAGATAGGACATTCCCGAGGTGGGGAGCAATTTTAGGTCGAACTCCTTAACCACGGCACGAAGTCCCTTTTCGATAAAGTCGCAGATGTTATTTCTATGCTCGGGATTTGAAAGGTCGCTCATTCCCTCGGGCTTGTTTTCAAGCACATAGGCATAGCGTGCAAGGGTGATACGAGAGCCCCAACGAGCACTTGTGTCTACCTCTTTATCAGCCATTGTGTCGAGAATTTCATCAAGGTAGGGCTTTAAAAACTCTATCTTGTCCTCTTCAAGGTCGCCAAAGGCTACCTTAAAAAGCTTCTCTTTTGCCTCATCTGGCTCTAAGTCAAGCTTATGTGGAGAGGGGCCAACACCGCCTACGCCATCGGCTACGATAAGAAAGTCCTTGCCAATGTAGGGTGGGGCGTCCTCGTTATGCTTAATGGAATAAAATTTAAAGCTAAGCTCGTTCATTCGTATTCTCCTTATTTGATTATGAGTCCCATAAGCTTCATATTGCTTGCGGGAACATTGTCGGTTACTCTATCAGCTCTAATTAGTCTATACTTGTGCTCGCCATCTACCTCTATTCTTTCGATACGCTCGATTTTAAGTGTATCCATAGACACAGGGTTGTATGCAGAGCCGTGCTCTGGCCACGGAACATCTGACGCTGAAAGGGTTACATTAGGTGGACGCTTGGTTGCAAGTCCGTTAGCGATAAGCCAAGTAGGACCTACATCCTGTGTTCTGCCACCGAGGGTGGTTATAAGATAACGCTTTCTAAATGCGAGAACGATTTTTTCAATGCTTGCATAGCCCTTGGCAATAATCTCTGTTGGATCAACAAGAACAATGTCGTCCTCGGGCCAAGTGTCGGTAATTTCTGCCTTTGAGATTTTTACGATGCCCTCTTTGAGAAGGTCGTCGATTGTTTTTATGGTTATATCGCCACTAAGCTCGGTGATTTTGTATCTAAGACCGTCACTACCACCACCCTGATTTGCACGCTTGAAGCCCTTGTATTTAGCTTTAAGCTCATCGAGAGGAATAAGTGTGCCTGCCTTTTCGTGAGGTGGCCAAAGAGTGGTGTCGAACGGAACGCTATCTCCGCCACAGTGATACTCAACAGGAACCTCGAGCTCATCGCAAAGCACCTTGAATACCTGCTCTGCGGTAGGACGCTTGTCTGGCTCCTTTTGAATCATCCAATTCATAAGGGAAACCACAGTATTGCCACACCTGTCGCCGATTTTTATGTTGAACTTGGCGTCAAGGTCAACCTTTTTGTCGCTAAGGATAGCCATACCAACATCGCCTGTTGGAATGTCGGCAAGTGGGAATACGCTTGTCCACCAATTGTGCCATACGAGGGCAAGGGTGTAAATATCGGTTGCAGGGGTGATTATCGCAGGGTCGCACATCTCCTCGTAGTAGTAGAGGATTTCGGGGCTTTGGTAGCCCTCTGTTCCGCCGATATCATCAGGCTCGGGGATTTGGTCCTTTGGGTATGCTGAGTCAAAGTCGATAAGGTATGGGAAGTAGTCGCCACCCTTGTTTACGATAACGAAGTTTTTCTCCTTTAAGTCACCGTGAATAACGCCACGAGCGTGAAGGGTTGCCATTACCTGCGCAGAACGCTTTGCAAGAGCCATAAAGGCGTTTTGCGAGATTCTTGGAAGGTCGTGTCTAACCTGATCGTTGCTCATTACCTTAGGCACGCAGACGGTTATTGTGGTGAACTTGTTCTCGTCCCAAAAGTTCTCATCCTCGGCTACGATAAAGTCCTTGTCCCATCTAAGCCCTGCCATAAGGGAATTTAGTCTTTTTTGCTTTTCCTCAAGCTCCCTTGCCTGCGACATATAAAGGTCGTATACCTTTGGTGGGGTTGACTTGTCAGGTCTACGGGTGAGAATGTTTCTCTTGATAAAGTAGGTTTGTCCACCCTTTTTTCCGAGAATAAACTCGCCACAGCCTGTGCCCTCCCATTTTATTGTAACGCCGTCAGCCATTACAAAGCTTGAATCTACTGTATATCCGTGAAAATTCATATTATCTCCTTAATTTATCTTGAAGAAACTGATGCTGCAATTTGCTTTATGATTGCGTCAAAGCTAATGTCTGCCATTCCACAGCCCGGGTCAACTGGCTGGAAGGTAACTCTTCTCATTTGCTGAACAAGTCCCTCGTAGTTTGAGCCTGCGGGAGCGAAGATTACTGCACGCTTGCATCTTTCGATAAGCTTGCTTTCGTAGCCCTGAACGCCCTCCCATGTGTAAATAAAGCCGTCCATATCGACCATATCTCTTGGATAGCCCGGGTATTCTCTACGCTTGCCGAGCTTAATTGCGTCGGTGTCGGCAAAGGTAACTATAACCTGTCTATCTCTGTTGCCCTGTGTCCAATCGGATTTCATAGCGAGATACATAGCCTCAAAGCCGTTTGCGTCCTCGCCACAGCCACCGTGTGCGTCAATTGATGCCATAAAGTTAGAAAACTCTGCATCATCATCGGGGAGCTCGAAGAAACGGCTTTGCTCCATAGCGTCATCATCGCTCTTGTAGTCACGGAAGATGATTACCTTTACTCTAACGCTTGTGATTGCATTGCCAAGTCTTCCTACCTCTGCAACAAGCTCGTTATAAAATTTAAGTGCGTTATCTCTTACATTGTCAATACAGGGTGTCATTGAGCCCGTTCCGTCGATGCAGAATACAATATCGACATTCTTTGAGGGCATTTGTGAGCCAATTCCAAACATAATTTTTTCTCCTTAATGCGTTAAAATCTACTAAAAATATCAATTAGGTCAATCTCTTGACAGCCACAGCTTACATCTACGGGTATAAAGGTGCAACGGTCAAGCTCCCTTGAAAGCTCGGCATACCTTGTGCCGTCGGGAGCGAATATTACAAGACGCTTTTTTCTTTGGTCAAGGTGTCCCTTGCCCTCGTTCCAAAAGCTGACAAGCTCATCGTTTGAGCCTATCATATCGGTTGGGTACGCTGGGCAGAAGGAAAGCTTGCCAATATCGTGTGCGTCGGCATCGGTCATAAGAATTATAATCTGCCGTCCACCATAGCTTGGCTCTTTAAAATCAGAGCTCATAGCAAGATAAAGTGCTTCAAGTCCGCTTTCGGGAAGGTCTCCGCCACCTACTGAGAATATAGGCTCAAGCACAGCCTGAGCATCAAGCTCTTGCTCGGGGAATGAGAAGAATTCAGTTTCCATCATAGCGTCGCTATCAACGGCGTAATCCTTAAAGAAAATGAACTTTACTCTAAAATCAATCTCTGACCCTGCCGTTTCTGCAAGGGTTTGAGGAAATTTCGAAATGATTTCCTTTATGTGCACTATTGCGGGAAGCATTGAGCCAGTTGTGTCAACACAGAACACGACATCCATTGTTTTCATAAATATTTTCTCCTTTTAATTAATTTAATTAATCTCCGTACAATCTTATAGCAGTCATACGATAAAGCTCCTCAAGCTCGTATTTATCGATGTTGCCGTTTTTGTCAAAAAAGCAAGTGTGTATGCAATCAAAGGATGTATAAAGTCGCCTAAATACATAGTGTGGTGGGGCAAGCATTACAAGCATCTTTCGTGATTGCACAAGGGAGCTTGGCGTTATGCCCGTCCATAGCTTTAAAAACCCCTCAAAATCGGGTGCGCTGATTGGATAATGCTCGCACTCCTTACACTCTCCAAGCTCATAAGAGTCGCTATCTGCGATAAATAGAATGATTTGGCGAGTGCGTCTGTTGTTGTCCCAATCACCGAGCATTGAGTATGTAAGAGCTTCAAGACAGTTTAGCTTTTCTCCCTCTGCCCCTGTGCAAGGGGTAGATGAAATAAATTCACCTATCAGGTGACGCTCGTTTAATATGTCAATAAAGCCAGAGTTATAAATACATTCCTTGCCGTCTGTCTTGTATGAGCCATAGAGAACAAGCTCAACCCTTATCTTGGCAAGGGGAAGCGGTGACAGCTCCGCTACATTTTTTACAAAGACCTTGGTAAAATGGTCGATTGCCTTGTCAAGAGAGGAAAGTATTTTGCTTGTGCGTGGGGCACAAACGACAATATCAACGGAGTTAGTAAGAGGTGGTATCATAATAGCTCCTTTCTATATTCAAAAGAGCCGAGAGGACCTCGGCTCTTATTTTGCCACGAGGGCGAATTATCTTGATGAAACTGATGCTGCAACAGTCTTGATGATTGCAGAAAAGTTAATATCTGCAAGACCTGTGTCTGGATTAACAGGCTCGAAGGTGCAACGGTCAAGCATCTTTGAAAGCTCGGCATACTTTGTGCCAGTAGGAGCAAATATAACAAGACGCTTACATCTTGGGATAAGATTTGTTTCTCTACCCTGTACGCAAGCCCATGTCTCCTGGAAGCCTGCCATATCTACCATATCAGCTGGGTAGTCTGCACAGGCTGCTCTTTCGCCAAGCTCGAGAGCGTCAGCGTCGGTAAAGAGAACGATAACCTGTCTGTCCTTGTTGCCCTGTGTCCAATCGGACTTCATAGCGAGGTAAAGTGCTTCAAGACCATTCTCTGGAAGGTCTCCGCCACCCTTTGCTGTGATTTCTGAAATGTAGTTGCTATATTCAACCTGCTCGTCGTCGTTTTCAAGCTCGAAGAAACGGCTCTCAACCATTGACTCTGCTCCGTCCTTTTCGTAGTCACGGAAGGTGATAACCTTTACACGAAGAGCGTTAATTGTGTTTCCAAGAGCCAAAAGCTCGCTAACAAGCTCCTGACGGAAGCGAAGCGCATTATTCTTTACATTGTCGATACAGGGGCTCATTGAGCCTGAGCCGTCAATGCAGAATACGATATCAACATTTTTTGAGCTTTGAGCGCCTACTGCGGGTGTCATTGGGGGTGTCATAATTGGTGTCATAATAATCTCCTTAATTTAGCACTTTGTGCTTATTAAATATATTTTAACATAATATTTTGTCAAAATCAATAGTTTTTTGACCAAAAGGGGCTAATTGATGGGGGTGTACTTGAATTTGAACAGGCGAGGTCTTCTATAAAGCGAGGTGATGCTTTTAAATTCCACATCGCTCATCTGCTCGACATGGTGTCTTAGCATTACATATCCTGATACATTTTCAAGTGCCTCTTCCTCCTCGCACTCGTGCAGGTGCGTTATAACGCCCTCTCGGGTAAGCTCGGGATTTAGCACGGCAATTGTTCTAAGGGCGTGTAGCATATGAGGTGCTATTCTTTTAGCCACGCTTGACTCATAGGTGGTGCTATTTATCGCCAATTCAAAGGTGATATCAAGTAGCTTAATAAGGTCGTTTGCACAATCGCAAATGTTATTAACGCTTATCTTCTCTGCTCCTATGTAGCCCGAGGGGAGTGAGTAAAGATTGGGGGTTTCTCTCATTGCGATATTCATCTCCCATTGTCCCTGCTCGGTGTCAAGGTCGAGGTCGCTTGTGTAGTTCTTGATTATTATACCGCCCTCGTGCAGAGCGTAGTCCTTGCCGAGCTGTTCAAGATAAAGGGTGTATTCCTGTTGCGAGTTGGGGGTTTTGATTTTTAGCTCATAGCCAAGCTCGGTAACCCTTGCCTCGATTGCAAAGCGGTCGTACAGCTCGGTGAGCAAATCCTTCTCTGCCTGTGCACTTTTGCGATTTGCTCCTAAATGAAGTCTATCAAAGAAGGTCTTAATTGGCGGTCTTTTCTTCATAGTCACACTATCAAGCACGCTTATATATGTATATGTCAAGCCGTCCTCGCCAAGGCTTGCCTTGCCCTGATTTACAAATCCACGAACACACTCCCTCGCTTCGAGGTAGGAAATCGAAAATGCTCTTTGAATTTCAGCCACAGTAAACTTAGGGTTCTTGGCAACATACGCCTCGATGTGGTCGTTAGAATAGGTAGTCGTCATCGTCGTTCTCCTTCTTTTTGAAATGATAAACATACCTTTGCTCGTAGGGGTTTATCTTGGATTGATAGCTGTTTTCATCCTTTTGTGGAATATCGCTTATCTCCTTGCACATATACGAGCGATGGAGCTTAGACCAAAAGGCGTATGGCTTATTAAGCTCAATTACCACACACTCTCCTGGCTCAAAGCTTGAAAGGTCTGTCCTTGTTACGAGAGGGATTGTTTCAAGCTCAAAGCGACTTAGCTCTGCATCGCCTCCTGCAAGCACGGATTTTGGAGAAATACGGGTATACTCTCCACACTCCTGCTGAAAGCGAACGAGCGTATCTGGGTTGTTGCTTCCCAAGAAAATTTTAATGTTTAGGTTATCTCTTATAATCTCTGCTGTGTGCTTGCCATAGATATTGTCAAGCTGTGAGTAGGATTGGAGAATACAGTAAAAGAAGATGTTTCTTCCTCTCGCTGCGGTGATTGCCGTATCAAAATCGGTGATTGGAGGGAAGTTACCAAACTCATCAAGCATAAAGTAGAACGGAAGCGGGAGCTTGGAGTCCTCTCTTTCGTTTGCTGCCTCGATTAGATACTTATATGCGTTCTGCACAAAAAGGCTAATTAGCTTATAGTGTGTCTTAATTTCGTCCTGATAGCATATGAAAACCGCAACCTTGCCACCGAGTAGCTCGGCAAAATCAAAGGAATTACAGCTTGTAATTGTTTGAATGGTTGAGTTTCTAAATACGCTGAGCTTTGTTTGGAAAACAGAGGTGTAGCTACTTCTTGTTACCTTTGAGCAGTCAAGTGCTGTACGGGAGAGCAAAAACGCTCTGCTTTGCTTATCACGCTCGGAGAAGTATCCGCCGTCTACCCTTTTCATATTGGAGTCCTCAAGTGGACGGAATGAGCCAAAGATTTGGAAAAGGGTTCTAAGCGAGAAGGTGTCCTCGGTGATTGAGGGAGCTTCCCCGTCCTTGCCCTCTCGGCTATCATCGAGCATCGCCCACAAAAACGCCTTTAATAGGTCCATAGCTCCGCTATCCCAGCTTCTATCCTTGGGGTCCTCGAAGGTTATCATCATTCCCGCAAGCTCATCAATCATATTTCCTACCTTGTTCATCTCGGTATCGAACACAACTGCAATATCGCCGTCGAGCTGATCTTGGTTCTCGTAAATTCTGCCTCTAAACTTATTGCGTAGACCGTTTTCGGTTTCGACAACCTCTACCTGATCGTATATCTCGAACACCTTGTGGTAGGCTCTGTAAATTGGGGTAAGTGGGTTCCAAAACTCACTGTGCTCGGGATCACGATAGTTAAGAAGATATACGCTATATCCCTCATCCTCAAGAACCTTTGCGGTCTTTTTGTAGATCTCGCCCTTAGGGTCTGAGATTACCATGCTCTTTTTGTCCTTCTGCCTTGCAAAGGAAACAACGGTTGGTATTACGCACGAGGTGGTTTTACCGCCACCTGTGGCTGAAATTATAAGAGCATGTGAGGCACGCTCGGAGTATATCTGCATAAGCCTGCCGTCTATGTATTGGCTACAAAGAAGTATGCCGTCAAGGCTTGTGTTAGGAAGCTCATCAAACGCCACCATTGGCGGGAGCGTGGACACAGGGTCGTCGTATCTTATAAGCTCCTTATTTTCATAGCCCTTCAAAAGAGCCTTGTTGTTAAGTATGTTCATCTTAAACCTCCTAGAAGCCAAGTCGAGAGCCCTTGCTCGTTGAATCGGCAATTCTCTTTACCATTTCGAGTGTGATCACGCCATTTTTCTTGCCCTTGAAGGAGTAAATTAGCTTGTCAAGAGCGTTTGCTGTGTCTGCAAAGCACTTAAAGCCACTAATGAGCAGAGCCTTGGCATCGTCTGCAATTGTAAGACCTGATACCTTATACTCTACGCTTCTCTTTTCGAGCAATGCGTCGATAAGCTCCTCGCTCTCGTCCTTGGAGATTGGCTTGACCTCTATGCAGTCGCAAAGGTGCTTAATCTGCTTTAATGCCGTGGTGTCGCAAATGCACACGGGAATAACGCTTGAAAGGTTTAGTGTGATGCTTGGGTGTGAAAGACGGAAATCATCTCTTGATGTGTCCTTTAAGAATCTTGAAAGCAAATCTATTAGCACATAGTCGCTTACATTTCTTATTATAAAGAGCATAATGTTTGCACGGCTCTCATCAATGTCACGAACGAAAACATTGTTCTTGTCGAGCGAGAAGTCGTTTGAGCGAAGCACTCTTGCGTCGACATCTATAACATTGGCATCAGCAAAGGTTTTTGAAATCATCTCGGCGTAGTCCTCTGCCACAAATTCATCGTTTGTTACGATACAGGGGCAAAGAGCGCTTGCCTCGCTTGAATAGACTATGCTACCTATAATTCCCTCACGCTCGCCATCTCTTTTTAGCACTCCGCCAACGGGGGCTGTGGCACTAAGAGGGATTCTTTTTAGTGCGAGGGGAAGGTCGTTAATCTCGCCGAGGATTGCCTTATTGTTGAGAACAAGACGGATTTTATCGCACTCCTCGATTATGTCGCTATAAACAATTCTTGCAAGGTGTGGCGAGTATGAGTGTGAGGCTACTATGTTAAGTCCTATCGCCTGCTCAATAAGCTCTGTGCGTGAGCTTGGCTCTACCTTATCAAAGCCATAGGCGTCCTTGGCTGTTGTAAAGATAATCTCAAAGGGAGTGCCGTTTGATACTGAGTATAGACGGGATATGTTGACCTCTCTTTCTTGGTTGAAGTAAAGAAGGGCGAGAATTGCATCGGGATCGTTCCATTTTGCACATCTGTTAAGAAGTCTTATTCCCGAGGACTCATCCCTTGGGGTGAATATTCCAAGTAATTGAAGCATACCAAGAGCTCTCATAGCCTCTATGCTACCGCATTGAGAGTTGTTTGTAAGGAAGGTGTAGGTTGCTGGCTTTGTGGAGTCGAGCACATAGCTATATCCTGCCTCTTTAAGGGCTGAAATTGCTCTGCCTCTTATATCCGCAACTGCTCCCTCGGTTGGATTTGTCTTGCTACCCGAAAGACGCAAATACTCCTGTATTCTTTTGTTGAGCTTGTAGTCGCTCTCGCACTTGATTGCCTTTATTGTGTCAAGCTGAGTAAGCTCCAAAAGCTCCCTTTTCTGCTCCTCTGTGAGCAAAAATACTCCCGAGAGGGTTGAAAGGATTGTGTTATTTTCCTCATCGGTTATAAAGTCGCCGACGAGAAGGTCGAGCCTAAAATAGATGGCAAGGCATCTTTCTTGTAGTGTGGTAAGCTTCATTTTTTTCTCTCCTAACGCTCGCCTATGCGAGCTAATTTATTTGTCGCTATCGCTCTCTCGCCCGTAAGGCACGCCTGTACGCGTTATAGACAAGACGGCTAATGTCCTTGTCCCTCTCGGCAGTTAAAATGCCGACACCGTCCTCGGTGTGCGTGTCTAAGCGATAAACAATAGCGGAATTTTTTGTGTGCTTTGCTTTTCCAAGTGGTTTAAGCAGACAAAACAGCTTTTCTCTCATACGAATAGTTGCTATCTGCTTGTAGAGCTTTAATTCTCCTCTTTCGTTTTCAAGGGAGATAAGCTCTCTGTTTTCTCTGTCCTCTAAAATTTCACGAATGGTCACGGCTTGATAATCACTCCTTTAAAATTACTCGGTACAATTTATACCATTATAATTATACCACATAATTAGACGGAGTGTGTCGCTATATCGAGGACACTTATTCGTAAATCTCGGGCAGGATTATTCCAAGAGGCTCAAGCTTCTCTCTTATGGTGATTATTTCACGCCTTGCACAGGCAAAGGTGTCCTTTTCCTTTTTGCGATTTCTACGCATAGCGAAATAAACAAACAAAAGGTCACTCTCTGAGCGAGTAAGTCGATAGAATTGGTGACCAAGTAGCTCGCTTGTTTCATCAAGGCTAAGGCGAAGTCCTACTGATAATTGAAGCAGAGCAAGCCTTGGGGCTTGTGACTCTCGTTCGTTATAAAGGTTTAAGAGCTTATGAAACGCTCTGCGACCAAGTCCAACGCTTTTCCAAATATCGGAGGGCTTATCAAGCTCCTTTTCTCTCATAAAGCGGAAGATTAGCTCCTTTAAGGTGACAAATTTGTCGGAGCGATATTTAAGCACAAACTCATCAACATCGTTAGTCAGTGTAACAAGGCTCTCGTCCTTGATTATAACCTCAATATCATCACCTCGGGCGTCCATAAGAAGCCTTTGTGCGAGTGGCTTTAATTCGCTTAGAAGCTCCTCATCGAGAAAGAGTGCGTTTACCTGGTCGAAAAGAAAGCTTGTTATTCTATCTATTCTGTCCTTTACGGCAGAGTCGGGGGAAAGATGCTCCTTAATTAGCTGAAAAAGCGACAAAAGCTCGCTTGCGTCGCTCCAACCGTCCTGTCCCTGTGAAAGCTCCTTGTTAAAATCCATAAAAATCTCCTTTTGGGTAAGAGTTACCTATTATAAATTTTATCATATATAAAAATAACTGTCAAGAATAATAATCATAAAATGTAAATATGTGTCGAGAGGGATATTTTGAGCAAGGCAGTTGACAATACCGAGATAAAATGGTATTATTTAAGTAGAGCCAAGCCCCCTTGGCTAAATACTTATGATTTTTGTGAGGCAATATGACAGACGCAGATAGAATTGTATTAATAGACACTCTTACCGAGGCTGTAAGAAATGAGCTTTCTTCCTTTAAGCCAGATGCGAAAATTGGCGATAAGGAGATAAAGAAAATAGTTGACGGCGTGGCTGACAAGATAGATGCATCTGCCGATAAGCTCGCTATGAAAATAGATGATTTAAGGGAAGCTGTGTCTAAAATATCGACACAGGTGAGTATTCCCGAAAAGCTTTTGCAGTCGGCTATTGAAAAGGCAATTAAGAATGTCGGCGGTAGCCTTACATCTCCGTCGGGTGGCGATGCAGAGCTAAGACAACGCCAAAGATACAACAGTATAGCGAGCACAGCGTCGTGGCTTTTCTCGATTATAACGCTTTTGTTTGCGTTCCTTTTTAGCTACGCCCTTGGCGAGGTGGCATACCTTTGGTTTATCGTTCCATCTCTCTGCCCCGTGCTTGGTCAAATACTCGCAGATCCCGAATACGATGAGGGTAGAAACTATATCGCTTGGTTCGGTAGCGTCCTAATCCCCCTCGCATCAACAATCGCTTGCCTAATCATCATGGCAACTAAGCTAATGTAACCCTGCGTGAATAAATCAACCCCTAATACACACCCTCATAAACAAAAAGGAGCACCCGCTCCTTTTCTTTTTGCCCTTGCCTTGTCTACTTACATTTTGATATCATGATATCAAAAATAGCTAAGGAATATAACGCCGGGGAGAATGTTGAACGG
>JAZNYH010000075.1:0-21255 GCA_045594305.1 Eubacteriales bacterium
CAGGCGACGGAACAATAACCAAGTCAATCGAGGTTATCACCTTCGTTAACCCAGCTCCAATCGACTACGCATATTAATCAAAAACAAAAAAGCAGGCAAAGTCGGAGGCCAAGCGGTCTTAGGAAGACAAGAGAGACTAACAACTCCTTGGCTCACAGAACGACATGGCTACGATCCGACTTCAGGCGACGGAACAATAACCAAGTCAATCGAGGTTATCACCTTCGTTAACCCAGCTCCAATCGACTACGCATATTAATCAAAAACAAAAAAGCAGGCATCTTGCCTGCTTTTTTTATTTGTGCTTTTTCACTCCCACACGAGAGGGCAGTTTATTTGCCAAAGACCGAGCCGAGTGTCGATTTTAGGATGCTTAGGCGGTTTTGGTAAAAGCTTTTGTAGTTTTTAAATTCAAGTGCCTTATAGTCAAGCTCCTTGCCGTCTGCAACAATCGCTTGCTCGATGGCGTAGCTCTTTCTTTTTTCCTCGCTTGGGTATTCTGCCTTAAACCATTCGACAAACGCACTTGCGTTTTTTTCCTTGTTCATAATTTCGCCAAGTGCTTGTAGATTTGGCAAATTATTATAGGTTTCAAGATAAAATCTAAAATCCTCTACGCTTATTTTTAGGTCGTTCTTGTTTATGTATTCTTCAATTTTCTCATCAGAGGTATCATCCCCGTTTAGGCTCTTGTATTCCTCTGCATACTTTTTGGGGTGTATGTGGTCGACATTTAAGCTATCTATATACACCATCGCACTATTTAAGCTCCTTGCCACAAAGAGAAGAACTCTTTTTGCGTTTTCCTTTTCAAAATAGGTGTAGCTTGTAAGCTCATCTATTTCCTTTTCGGTTATTTGTAGCTTCTTTTTTCTCGCTCCTGCATCCTTGTTTAATGCCTTTTGTAGGGCAGAGAAGCTAAATTTATCACCGACGGAGCTAAACACTGCGAATTTTTTCTCGCTCTCTTTATAATTAAGTGCCTTTTTCACATTTAAAAGAGCAGTATCACTTTGTCCCGAAAAGTAGCCTGAAAGCGACGCCACGCTATAAAACTTTGCCATTTCAATAGTGGTGTCACGCTTTATTTGATCGTTTGTGATTTTGTCGGCATAATAGAGATAGTAGGCAATAGGCAAAAGCATATTGCACGAGATTTTATTTTTAAAGCCAAGCCCTGACGCCTTATAGTATTCTACTGCCTTGATTATAGCGACTTTAACGCCGTTAAGCTCGCCCTTTCCAACCCTTTTAACCTCTCCAGATACAAAGAACGATTTAAACGAGGAGTTTCCAAAAATGAGCCACAAGGCTCTCATAAAATTGTCCTTGCTAAATCCAAAGCCATTTGGTGTTCCGCTTACATTTATTTTCTCAATGTATTCACCAATAGTGCTTCTTAAATCCTCACTGTTGTCGAAATTCGATGCCATTTGAGAGTAGAGCAGGTCAGCGGGCTTTAATTGCTCTCCGCCTGTATTAAGCCTTATAAATAGGCTAAGGAGCTGTGTCGCCTTTGGAACACAAAGAGTGTCATCGAGCTTGATATTGTTGTAGCCGATTATCTCACTTGTGGTAAAAAGCTCCTTTACCTTTTCAAGTCTTTTCTTAATTTCAGCCCTGTTATTTTCTACAAGCTCCCTGTATTTTTTCGCAAATTCGAGCTTTTCTTTCTTGCCTTTGACCTTTTTTCTATCCTTTAATCTTTCAAAAAAGCCAATATTGTAGTCGGTCCACTCGCTAATAAGCTCATCAAAATTCTTGCTTTTTCTTATTTCCTTTAATGGAATATATAGCTTATTTTCCTCAAAATTAACACCAAAATAGTCATCTTTTTTGCCATCTGGCATCCTTTTAAGATAAAAATAACTCTTATCTGTGGCGATTTTATCGATTTCCTCATCCTTTGTATCCTCATCTGATACAAGCTCTGCAAGAGCATCAAAAAAGACAGCTTTTTTATCAAAGCTAAGAGCAAGTCCTCTGTATAGAGCGGTTAGCCTTTGTTGACCATCTAAAACGGCATAAAGCTCACCAAAAATATCATTCGAAACATACTTGTTTGAAAACACCTTGTCAATGCTTTCTTCCTTGTTAAACTGATAGAGCCTTGTAATATCTCTAACATCCTCATCAGCCTCTAAAATTATGATAGGGTTTATGGGATAGCCCTTGTATATGCTATCAAAAAATTCAACAATCTTTTTTTCGTTGTGCCACGCCACATCTCTTTGAAACGCAGGCAAAACAAAGATGTTACTATAAATAGCGTTCATAATGTCATTTACAGATAGGTGTTCATAGCCAAGTTTAAAATTCATATTGCATCTCCTTACCTTAATTTAATATATTGTAGCATAAATAAAAAAATAAGTCAACTATTGTCGAAATAGGGAAGTACAAATAAAATTTAAAAAATCTATTGACAGAAGTATTTTTTTGTGTTATATTAATTAAGCACAATTAAATACTACGAGCAAAAGCAAAGGCTTTATAGTCCTTGCATACGCAGCGGATTCATAATAAATTACGAGCCGTTTCTCTTAGTCTGCGTATTTAATCGTAGTAAACCACAATTAAATACTACGGGGTAGCAAAGCACAGCTTTGTGCTACGGACAGTCCCTTGTGAGCAAGCTCTCAGATGACTTTGTCCTTGCATACGCAGCGAATCGTAATAAATTACGAGCCGTTTCTCTTAGTCTGCGTATTTAATCGTAGTAAACCACAATTAAATACGCAGGGGTATCGAAGCGGTCATAACGAGGCGGTCTTGAAAACCGTTTGGCCAAAAGCCACGTGGGTTCGAATCCCACCCCCTGCGCCAACAAAAAACACAGTACCAATTCGGTACTGTGTTTTTTTGTTCGTTGGCTTGGGGGGTGGATTCTCACGAGTGGCGTAGCCTCGTGGGGCGAGGAAGCCGAACGCATTCGGGGAATGATGAAGTGAGGCAGACGAGGTGGAGCAACACAAAGAGCACGAGCAAGCTTGTCTGTGCGATGTGTGATTTGCTTGTTTGCGACAGGGCAACCTTGGGTTGCGAATCCCACCCCCAAGCCCTCACTTAAGCCGAGCGAAGTTCTTTTTGCTTGCAAAAAGCCTCCCACCCCCTGTGCCAAGAGGAACGTAAAACGAACACCACGGTTTGCGTTCTTTTTTATTTTCCTATTGTCAGCCAATGGAAAATCAAGCAATGAGTGACAAAAACTCTCGTAACGTGGCATTGAAATGTTATAATTTCTCTGCTATAATCAAATTGTAAACAGTACTGTTGAAAATTTAAAATTATAAGGAGAAAAACTATGAGATTAAACATAAGCGAGAATATTAAAAGATTAAGAAAAGAAAAAGGTGTTACACAAGAAGATTTAGCAGAGGCTTTTAATGTTTCTTGTCAATCTATTTCTCGTTGGGAAACAGATGCAAGCTATCCAGACATAGAACTGTTACCTATTATTGCAAATTATTTTGATGTTACCACAGATGAGCTTTTAGGTACGGACAAAATTTCTCTTGAGTATAAAAGAAACGAATACAAAAAGCAGATAGAAACACTACTTAATGACGGTGAAGCTGAAAAAGCATTGCACCTTTGCAAAAAAGCTGAAAAGGAGTTTCCAACAGATATTGAATTCAAGTGGCGTTTAATAAGGTTGTATTATAACACCAAAGGCATTGAATATGCACAAGGCAAAATTGATGAAATGCGTAAACTTGCCCAATTTGTAGTTGACAATGATAAATTGAACAAATATGCTCCTTTATGCGTGCAAATAATGTTGATAATAGAGAATGAAGAAAATCTTGAAAAATGGACTAAATATACAGGCAAAGATTTTGATTTTACTTTACCAAGCTTAATGGCTACTCGCTATTACAGAAAAAAAGAATTTGACAAATATAATAGTCAAATACAACAAAACCTTATAAGCATTTTTGAAAGCTGTTTTTTAAGATATTTTGGCAAAATAAACGCAGACGGAACGAGAAATTACCAATCACGAATAGAAGGACAGAAAACAATTATTGCAATAATTGACCTTACGAGAGACACAACCACCGAAAAGGATGCGTGGTTGAAAACAAGGGCTTTTGCATATTTTAGATTGGCTGGTGCTTTGTTTGGATTTGGAAACAAAGAAAAAGGATATGAGATGCTCAACAAATCTCTTGATTTATATGAAATGCTTTTTTCTATGTCTGACTGCGAAGAACTAAAATACAATACTCCTGTTCTTGATTTGCTTACTTGGACTAAAAAAGAAGGTTTTTGCGAAGAAAACGAAAAGAACGAATTAAATATTTGGATAAATGAGTGGGAGTGCTTTGCTCCTTATAAAAGGGAACAACAGTTTTGTAATTGTATCGAAAGAATAAAAGCAATAACAGAAAAAGCCTGAGATATAGAAAGTGTTTCGACACTTATTTTAATTGCAATTTAATTTGTAGCAAAATAATTTAACCAAATAAAAATGGCGAGTGCTGATTTTTTCGGCACTCGCTTAACTAATATTCACTTGACAAATTTTGCACTTTATGATAATATACATTCGGGAGTCATCCATACGGTGGCGGTTATGCTCTTTTCACTAAACTGAAAGGAGTTAAAATTCTTTGCTCCTTTCAAATACATACGAAAGGAGTGGTGCGATATGAACTACTTATACGCACCTTTATTGTATGTTTGTTACATACAGCGATATGTTTGCCTTCGTTATTATGTTGGCAACAATAATTGCTATATTCTTAAACAAAAAACGATAATAAAAGAAATAATCGCCTTGCTTTTGACCGAGAAGGCGATTAATTTCTAATTCTCACGAAAGGGCTAACCGTCATCGGATGGCTCTTTCTATATTCATTATACCCGTTAAGTGCAGATTTGTCAAGTGTTTTTTGACACCTATTGTCAAATTCATTCTTCGTCTTGGTTGTACGATACAGGCATAAGGCTTTTTTCTTGACAATGGGGACACTTGAATAATCTGTTTGTAGTGTTCTTTTCTCCAATGAAAATAGCAGAAAAACACTTGTATCATTTTGCCCTCAAAAATCCTCCCACCCTGCATCTATTATTTTCCTTGTGAATTATTTTTGCCACTTTGTTTTTATTGACATTACTACCTCGCTATGCTACAATTAAATTGACAAACTATTTTAAGGGGTTATATATGAGCAATATAGGTGAATTTGTTGTTGAATGTGGTGTTCTTACACAATATAACGGAAAAAGCGAAAATCTAATTATTCCCGATAATGTCGAGTCGATTGATGATTTTGTATTTTTACAACACAATGAGATAAAAAATGTTTTTATTCCCTCATCACTTACCTTGATTGAAAGCTATACCTTTTTTGGCTTTGACGGGCTTGATAGCATTATAGTAGATGAAAAAAATCCTGTTTATTATAGCGTGGATAACTGCGTTATTGAAAAAGCTACAAAAAAATTAGTTCTCGGCTGTAATAATAGCATAATTCCAAGCGATGGCTCGGTTATATCAATTGCCGATAATTCCTTTAATTATCAAAATAAAATAAAAAATCTCACACTCCCTTGCACTATTGAAAAAATTGGCAATTTTTCCTTTTCAGGTTGCGAGAGCCTTGAAAGTGTTTTTATCCCATCATCAGTTGCCTCAATTGGAAGATTTGCGTTTTCTGATTGCAATAAGCTCTCAAAAATAGAGGTGGATAGCAAAAATCCCCATTTTTATAGCAAGGATAACTGCGTAATAGATAAAAAAGAGAATGCCCTTATTTTTGGATGTAATAAGAGCATAATTCCCAAAAATGAGCTTAGATATATTGAACAAGGAGCATTTAGCGAATGCTTTGAAATTCAAGAGCTGATAATTCCTTCATCAATAAGAGCAGTTGGTAATAGTGCATTTTTCAAGGCATTACAGCTTGAAAGGGTTGTAATAGAGGAAGGCGTTTTGTCCCTTTGCGATAGATGCTTTATGAATTGCTATAATCTTGAAAGCGTTACCATTCCAAATAGCCTTGAGCTTATAGGAGAGAGCACCTTTGAGGGATGTGAGAGCCTTAAAAGAATTTTCATACCCGAAACGGTATATTCAATAGGCAAGGACGCCTTTAAGGATTGCCCCGAGCTTGTTATAGAGGCAGAGGACGACTCATACGCCCAAGACTATGCAATCAAAAACGGCATTAAGCTTGAAATTAAATAACCAAAAAGAGCACAGAGCAAAAAATCTGTGCTTTTTTATCATTTAATATTATATTTTTAAAAATTACAATTGCAAATACCCTCATATTATGTTAAAATTATTATGTAATAATATTTTTAAATTTTGATTTTCTTTTAAGCAAAGAGAGTTAGACTATCAATTTTGTTTTACTTAATTTAATTCATTTATATCTTTTCTTTTTGCCTACCTTTTCTTTTCAGCAAAGAAAGTTAGACTATCAATTTCGTTTTAATTAATTATTTATTATATCTTTTCTTTTTGCCTACTTTTTCTTTTCAGCAAAGAAAAAGTAGGAGAACAGGAGTAATTTTATGAAAAAAGTACTTGGAATAGAGCTTGGCTCTACAAGAATCAAGGCAGTTTTGATTGATGAGGGAGCGAATGTAATTGCGCAAGGCTCATACGATTGGGAAAACAAGCTTGAGGGTGGCTATTGGACATACTCGCTTGACGAGGTATGGAAGGGCTTGCAGGGAGCATATAGCACACTTTGTGAGAATTATGGCGAAAAAATTAAAAAACTTGACGGCATAGGAATATCAGCAATGATGCACGGCTACTTAGCGTTTGATAAGAACGATAATTTGCTTGTACCATTTAGAACATGGCGTAATACCACAACCGCCAAGGCAGCATCAGAGCTTACCGAGGCACTTAGCTTTAATATGCCACAGCGTTGGAGTGCATCACACTTCTACCAAGCCGTTTTAAATAAAGAGGAGCATATAAAGGATGTAGCCTTCCTAACAACACTTGCAGGCTATGTTCATTGGATGCTCACAGGAAAGAAGGTTCTTGGAATAGGTGACGCAGCAGGAATGTTCCCTGTTAAGGATAACGACTATGACAAGGATATGCTCAAAATATATAATTCACTCCTTTCAAAAAATGGCGTTAATACACACCTCGAAGCACTTTTGCCTACTGTACTTGTAGCAGGAGAGGACGCAGGCTACCTAACAGAGAAGGGAGCAGAAATGCTTGACCCAACACATACCTTAAAGGCAGGCGTACCACTTTGCCCACCAGAGGGCGATGCAGGAACAGGAATGGTTGCAACAAACGCAATTAAGCCACGCACAGGAAATGTTTCAGCAGGAACATCAGCCTTTACTATGGTAGTTCTTGAAAAGCCACTTACAAAGGTTAATACCTCTATTGATATAGTAGCTACCCCAACAGGCGAGGGAGTGGCAATGGTTCACGCAAATAACTTTACAAACGAGATAAACGCTTGGGCAGGCATTTTTGAGGAGATTATCACCCTTACAGGTGGTTCAATCAAAAAGGGCGCATTGCTCGATAAAATGTACGAAATTTCCGCTCAGAGTGATGAAAATGTAGGCGGACTTACTGCATATAACTTCCTATCAGGTGAGCCAATTGTAGGCTTTGAGAATGGCGCTCCTCTTGTTTTGCGTACAGCAAATAGTAATTTTAATCTCGCTAACTTTACACAAATGCTCCTTTATTCAGCAATAGGTGCTATGAGTATAGGTATGGAGGCTCTTAGCGAGGAAAATGTAAAAATTGATGATATCTGTGGTCATGGTGGCTTCTTTAAATATCCATTTATCGGAGCTAACGCTATGAGTGCAGGTCTTGGTGCTCCTATTACAGTTATGAAGAACGCAGGCGAGGGCGGTGCGTGGGGTGTCGCTGTTTTGGCTCTCTATAACGCAGTAAAGCAAGGCTCTCTTGGCGATTTTCTTGATAAAATATTTGCCTCAGCAGAGAAGGAAACTACAATTGCTGATGAAAAAACAAGGGCTAAATTCGCTAACTTTATGAAGGCATATAAGGCAAATCTTGATGTTGAAAAATTAGCCTCAAATATCAATAATTAACTCGATTTTTAATAGAATTTAATCACATTTTTACCCTATTTTTAAACCTAAAATAAGTGAATTTTTATCTAATTTTCAACTAAATTTTTAATAAAAATTTTAGTAAAATTTCGCTTTTTTTACCCTATTTTTAACTAAAAGGCAGACACAAATCGTGTCTGCTTTTTTTCTGTTAGTGAAGTTTTTGCTATCGCAAAAGTGAAGTTGTGCTACGCACAGTGAAGTTGCTCTTAAAGCTCGCAGTGAAGTTGCTCTTAAAGCTCGCAGTGAAGTTGCTCTTAAAGCTCGCAGTGAAGTTAAGTTTGCCCATTTTGCCAAAGGCAAAACTTCACTATCCGCAGGATAACTTCATTTATGAAGTAAACTTCACTTGCCCGTAAGGGCAAACTTAGTTAGCGTGGATACTCCGTTAAGAGTATCACGCTAATCGTGTCTGCTTTTTCATTTTTTCTTAATTTTTTACTCATATTTTATTTTATTTTTTCAACCATTTAGTGGAATTTTATGAAATTTTTTGCTTTCCCCTTTCCATTTTTCACTTTTTAAGTGAATAATTGTAAATTTTTTATTAACTTTTTCACCTTTTTAGTGGATATCTTATTGACATATATTAATACTTATTATATAATAATATTAACTACCGCACGCAGGCAGGCGAGAAGTTGTATATACCGCTTTTCTTTGGTAGAAGAAAATGTGGTAAAGCCCTAACGGGCAAGGAATTTTTTTTACTCATTATTAAATTGAGCTATAATTTCGCACTCATCACTCAAAGGAGAAAATATATGTCAGAATTAAGAAGCATTTGGGCTCCTATTTCAGAAATACTAAGGGGCAATCATCCTGAAACAGCATATAATCTTTGGTTTAGTGATATGGATCTTATCTCACTAACCTCTAAGGAAGCTATGTTTTCAACAACAAGCAATGTTAAAAGAGATGTTATTCTTGAAAGATTTTTAGATGAAATCGCAGATGCTACTGAAAGCATTGTCGGCTTTCGCCCAAGAATAGTCATTATTTCAACGGAAAACGAGGAGATTGACCTCTCAGCACCAAATCTTGAAATCTTTTCAAAAATCGAGCGTGGCGAGGCTGAAAGGTCAAATTCGGGAGTAGTTATGCCAAGCGACTATCGCTCGGACTACACCTTTGATAACTTTATTACAGGCTCCTCTAACGAATTTGCTTATGCAGCTGCAAGGGCAGTTTCAGAAAAAAATCTTGATGATCCCGAAACTCTAAGAGCTAACCTCTTTAACCCACTTTTCATTTATGGTCCAAGTGGTGTTGGTAAAACTCACCTGCTTTACGCTATTACAAACAAGCTCGCTAAAAGATTTCCTAACAAGAAAATCATCTATATAAAGGGTGAGGAGTTCACTAATCAGCTTGTTGAGGCAATAAGAAATAAAACAACCGCTGATTTTAGAGAAAAGATAAGAACGGTTGATGTCCTTCTTATTGATGATATTCAATTTGTTGCAGGCAGAGAGGCTACTCAGCTTGAAATATTTAATACCTTTAATGCAGTTTATGAGGAAAGAAAGCAAATTATCTTGACCTCTGACCGTCCACCTCACGAGATTAGAACTCTTGAGGAGCGTCTTAGAACAAGATTTATGTCAGGCGTAATAGCCGATGTTTCCTTGCCTGATTACGATTTAAGACTTGCAATCCTTCAACAAAAGGCAAAGGACCACAATATCTACCTTCCAAGCGAAATTTTAAAGTACATAGCAGAGAATGTAACCTCTTCTATTAGACAGCTTGAGGGCGTCATCAAAAAGCTCGGTGCGGTAAAGTTTCTTCAAGGCACAGAAATTACTCTTGAAAGAGTTAAGGAAATTACAAAGGACTTCGCTCAGGCTAAGGAAAACGACTCGAAAAAATTTGAGGAGATTCTCATCGCTGTATCAACTAAGTATGGCGTAAATCGTGAGGATATCATTTCAAGCAAGAGAAACAAGGAAATTGTGATAGCTCGCCATATTTGCGTGTATATCGCTCGTGAAATTACCTCGCTTTCTCAAAGCCAAATCGCTAAAATCCTTAATCGTGACCGCTCAACACTCGTTTCAAGCGAAAAATTCGTTAAGGATAGAATGAACGAGGACAACGACTTCGCTCTCGATATTAAGGAATTAATTAGAAATCTTAATAATTAATTATCTATTATTAACCGCTTTTCTTTGGTAGAAGAAAGGCTTAGTAAAAGAAAACACGAGGGGAAAAACTTATTTTAATCATTTTTACAGCATGGCAAAGGAAAAAATGCGGCGGATATTTTTTAACTTAACCTTATTACAAGGCTAAATTAAATTATCATTTTTACATCGCATTTTAAAAATCTTACCTATTTGCCTATCGGGGTATTTCGACTTATCCACGCCTTAGCTTTTATTATTTAGCCCTTTTGAAAAAATTTTTCTTTACTTGATTTCTTTAATAAAAAAATACTCTTAGTAGTAGTGGTAGTAGTAGAGGCGTTGGAAATAGTGGAAATCTCATTTGAGCGTGGCTTTTAAAGGCTTTTTTCCCCAAGCTTATCAACACCAAGCAGTTGAAAACCCGACTTGGAAATAGTGGACAACCCTTGGAAAACATTTTTTGCCCACGATTTTTGCAAAAATTTCAAAAATTTTCAAAAATTTTCACTTTTCCACTCTTATCCACAAGTGGAAAAGTCATCAAGAAAAAGAGAAGTGCGAAATCATAACCAATACCGGTTGATTTTCTAACACTTGCCAAGCTTGCTTGCTAAAAACGAAAAACAACATTTAATTAATAAAAAATAAAAATATACGCCCGTCGAGGCTTCTCAATAGCTTTTCTTCCCTTTAAAGAAAAGTTAAAACAACATTAACTGATAAAAAATAATTAATAAGAAAAAAATATACGCCCGTCGAGGCTTCTCGACAGCTTTTCTTCTCCTTTAAAGAAAAGTTAAAACAACATTAACTAATAAAAAATAATTAATAAAAAACAAAAACATATGCCCGTCGAGGCTTCTCGACAGCTTTTCTTCTCCTTAAAGAAAAGCGGGAAAATGGAGGAATAAAAAAATGGTAGTAATTTTTGACAGAGACACATTAATGAATGGCTTAACACCTGCGATGTACACAGTAGCGGGCAAGAACACAATGGCGAACATAGAGGGCGTACACCTTGTATGCACCGAGGACGGCAAGTGTGTAATAGAGACTCAGGATATGGAAAAGGGCTTTCGCACCTCGATAGTAGCACGAGTAGAGGAGGAGGGCGATGTAGTAATCAACGCAAACAAGCTTTTGCAGATAGTAAAGGTAATGCCTGCGGGAGATATAAAGGTAAGCGTTGACGACAAATTTTCCACGAGAATAGAGTCAGGCCTTTCACACTTTGACATAAAGGCACTACCCGGCGACCAATTCCCACCACTCCCCGAGATATATGGAGAGAGGGGCTTTATCATACAGCAATACATGTTTAGAAAGCTCGTAAACAGAATATACTTTGCGATTGGACAAAACGACGCAAGACAGGTATTTAACGGAGCATACTTCAAGATAACCGACAACAATATGACAATAGTATCCTGTGATGGAAACAGGCTTGCATACTGTGAAAAGGACATAAAGCTTGAAAACAGGAGCAAGGAGGGAATAAGCCTCAACCTCAAATTTATCGTACCAGGCAAGACACTCTCTGACATACTCAAAATGACCAAGGACACAGAGGATACAATGGAGGTGCGTATATCACGCCGATACATTATATTCCACTTTGGCAACTATATGTTCTTCTCAAAGATGATAGATTGCGAGTACATTGACTACAACAGAATTCTTCCAACAAGCCATAGAGTAGTTACCTATCTTGATGCAGAGGCATTAAGAGGAGCACTTGAAAGAAGCTCACTTATAGTAGAGGATCGCTTGGCGGGAAGCATAAGATCATATGTAAAATTCACCGTAGAGGACGACCTTTTGGTATCGACCATAAGCTCAAACGGAAACGCATTTGACACAATACCCGTAAGAAAAGAGAACGATGAGCAAATCGTAATAGGCTTTAACTGTAAGTTTATGCTTGACGCCTTAAAGGTAGTTGACGACGGCGAAATAAAGATGTCCTTCTCAACCCCACTCCACGGCGTTCTTATCGAGCCACAGGATAAAGAGGATGCGACATATAAATACTTTGTGATGCCTATTAGAATGAACAACTGATTTGAGGATTACTAACCTGCGTTATACTGCGTTGCTACTCGTTCACGACCTCAGCGTATACCAAATACGCTATCGCCCGTGCACTTGCCGTTGCGCCTTGTCTAACTTGGTTATTAAACCTCAAATTGAGAGCTATTAACCGTCGCAATGCTGTGTTGTTCCTCGTAGCCGACCTTGACTATCGTAAGATAGCCAGCGTGTCTAACTTGGTTACTAACCCTCAAACCGAAATTTACATTAAATAAATTTTATAGTATGGTTTCTTTTGCCAACCTTTTCTTCTCCTAAAGAAAAGGTTGAAGAAAATAAGATATGATTGTAAAAAACATAAAGCTGACCTCTTTTAGAAACATAGAAGAGGAAACGATAGAATTTTCGCCGACGGTGAATGTAATACACGGGCGTAACGCACAGGGAAAAACGAACATAATAGAGGCGATATACTTGTTTGCGAGGGGCAAGAGCTTTCGAGCGTTCAAGGACAAGGAGCTAATCAAGTTCGAGAAAAATGTGGGCTATGCGCTAATGGAGTATGAAAAGCGAGGCGAGAGCACCAAGATAGGTGTAGAGATATCAAAATCTGCATCTAAGGCGTTTTACAAAAACGGAGCGAGGGTGCAGAGAACAGCCGACATAATAGGCGAGTTCAGGGCGGTATTATTTTGCCCGTCGCACCTTGGCATAATAAGCGACTCACCGAGCGTGAGGAGAACCTTTCTTGATGTAGCGATAAGCCAATTAAAGCCGATATACATCAAGCTAATGTCGAGATACAACAATGTAATGAGCTCACGCAACGCCATCTTAAAGATGGAGGAGCACGAGAGGGAGCAATATCGCACGACGATAGACTTTTACTCGGAGGAGCTTGCATCAATTTGTGCGGACATAGCAGACGCACGAAGGGAATATGTGGCGAAGCTTGATTATTGGGTAAAGAGGTTCTTTTGGGAGATGACAAACGGGGCAGAGGTTCCGTCGGTCATTTACGAAACGAACGCAAGCGAGGGCGATTTTAGTAGCAGAGAGACATTAAAGAACAAATACGCAACTCTCCTTACGGAGAATCTCGAAAGGGAGATGCGATACGGAGCGACCTGCTACGGCATACACAAGGACGATTTAAGAATAGAGATAAACGGAAAAGAGGCACGCTTATTTGCGTCACAGGGACAGCAACGCTCCTTAGCGCTTGCTATGAAGATGGCAGAGGGAGAGATAAGCAAGGAGCACACGGGAGAGTATCCTGTATTCCTGCTTGATGATGTATTAAGCGAGCTTGATCCTACAAGACGAGCATACATTTTATCAAACATAAATAACAGACAAGTAATAATCACCTCCTGCGAGCCGAACTATTTCAGCGAAACCGAGGCACGCTTCATTTCCCTTGTTGAAGGGAAAATAATGGAGAGCGAAGAGGCTGATTAGGCTTGACAGAGAAGGCTTTAAGAAAAAAACCGATGCAGGGCAGAGAAAAAAGCTTATCACCTTGCATTCCGCATTATAATAATTATGTATTTTTACATTGGCAACAACAAATCCGTGCGAGGCTGTGACATACTCGGGGTGTTTGATATGGACACATCGACAGTATCCACTCACACAAGAAAATATTTAAACGAGGCGCAAAGGGCAGGCAAGCTAATCGTGCTTGGCTATGATTTGCCAAAATCCTTTATATTAATGAAGGATAAGAGCGTGTATTTATCCCCCCTTAACACCTCAACCATCATTGGAAAAAATTAAAACGGAAAGCTTGTCCGTTTTGTCCGTTTTTAGGTGCTATAATAGATTTTGAAAAAGCACAACGGGCACCAAGCAAGAAAAACAACAATCAAAAAATATAGTAGTCGGTCCGCACCGACGGCAGGGCGTCCCTGAAAGGAGAAAAGCAATGGAAGACGAAAAGATTTATGGCGACGAACAGATACAGGTTCTGGAAGGTCTTGAAGCGGTAAGAAAGCGTCCAGGAATGTACATTGGAACGACCTCGATAAGAGGACTTCACCATCTCGTGTACGAGATAGTAGATAACTCAATAGATGAGGCGATGGCGAACTACTGTGACAAGATAGAGGTAGTTTTGCACCCCGACGGAAGCGTATCTGTACAGGACAACGGAAGAGGCGCACCTGCGGGAATGAACGCAAAGACGGGCAGACCAACCCTTGAGGTAATATTTATGGTTCTCCACGCAGGAGGAAAGTTCGGCGGTGGCGGATATAAAATCTCAGGAGGACTTCACGGAGTAGGAGCGAGCGTAGTAAACGCTCTATCCGAGTGGTTAGAGGTAGAGAACTGTCACGAGGGCGAAAGATATACCGAAAGATTTGAAAAGGGAGCAGTTGTTCGTGATTTCAGGCACGAGGGCTCAAGCGATGGCAAGCACGGACTATATGTACGCTTCAAGCCTGACGCTACAATATTTGAAGAGGTAGTATTTGACTACGAAACTCTTCTTACAAGACTAAGAGAGCAAGCGTTTTTGAACGCTGGAATAAGAATTATTCTCCGTGATGAGCGAGAGAAGGTAGAATTTACAAACGAGGACGGAACCACCTATGAGGCGTACCGAGAGGACGACCTTTGTGCGGAGGGTGGTATTCGAGAGTTTGTAACATATGTAAACGGCTTAAAGCACGCTACAATGATACACGATGAGGTTATTTATATGAAGGCGCAAAAGGGCGATATCACAGCCGAGGTTGCGATGCAGTATAATGACACCTACACCGAGAGCATAATCACCTTTGCGAACAATATGTCAACAATTGACGGTGGAACGCACGAGGTAGGCTTTAAGAATGCAATAACAAAGGTAACAAACACCTACGCAAGAAAGCTTGGCTTTTTGAAGGATGCAGACGCAAACCTAAAGAGCGAGGACACACGAGAGGGACTTACCGCCATCGTATCAGTGAAATTGCCCGACGCTCAATTTGAGAGCCAAACAAAGGCAAAGCTTGGTAATAGCGAGGTTAGAACGATTGTCGACAATATCGTAGTAGAAAAGCTTGGCGAATTCTACGAGGAGAACCCCGACATAGCAAAGCTAATAATAGGCAAGAGCTGTGATGCAGCAAAGGCAAGAGAGGCAGCGAGAAAGGCAAGAGAGCTTGCACGCCGTAAGGGCGTATTTGGAGGCTCCTCACTCCCTGGAAAGCTTGCCGATTGTCAGGATAGAAGAAGTGAGTACACCGAGCTATTCCTCGTAGAGGGAGATTCTGCGGGAGGTAGTGCGAAGGACGGTAGAGATAGCCGTTTCCAAGCAATATTGCCACTTCGTGGAAAGGTGCTTAATGTAGAAAAGAGCCGTCTTGACAAGGTATATTCAAACGAATCACTCATTCCAATTATCCAAGCCCTCGGCTGTGGAATTGGCGAGGAATTTGACCCTGCAAGGCTCCGTTATGGAAAGATAATCATAATGGCGGATGCCGATGTCGACGGAAGCCATATTCAGGTGCTTCTTTTGACCTTCTTCTTCCGTCATATGCGTCAGCTTATCGACGACGGACACATTTATCTTGCAAAGCCACCGCTTTATAAGATAACCAAGGGTAAAACCGAGAGATACGCATTCAGCGATGAGGAAAGAGATAAAATCTTTGCCGAAATCGGTGGTGGTCAAGCAGAGCGCTATAAAGGTCTTGGAGAAATGGATAAGGAACAGCTCTGGGAAACAACAATGAACCCCGAAACAAGAACAATCATAAAGGTTGATATAGGCGACGCTATGAAATGTGACGAGGTATTCTCGCTCCTAATGGGCGACAAGGTTGAGCCAAGAAGAGAATTTATTGAGAGAAATGCAAAATTCGTAGAAAACCTCGACATCTAAGAGCCGTACCCTGTTTTTTGAAATCACTCTTAGAACGGATAGCTATTTTAAGGATATTAAGGAGAAATTATGTCTGACAATCACAATGTTCTCGATTATGAAAATATCGAGCAAATGATAGTAAATCGCAATGTAGAGTCAAGAGTTCAAGAGGCGTTTCTTGAATACTCTATGAGCGTTATCGTATCACGAGCACTCCCTGATGTTCGTGACGGAATGAAGCCTGGTCAGAGGCGTGTTATGTACGCTATGTACGAGGACCACCTAACCTCTAACCAGCCATTTAGAAAATCTGCAACAACCGTTGGTAATGTGCTTGGTAGATACCATCCACACGGAGACCAAGCAGTATACGGAACAATGGTAAGAATGGCACAGCCCTTCTCACTTCGCCACCCGCTTATCGACGGACACGGAAACTTCGGTAATGTCGACGGTGACGGTGCAGCTGCATACCGTTATACCGAGGCGAGAATGTCAAAGCTTGCAAACGAGCTTATGGCAGACATCGAAAAGGATGTTGTAGACTTTGTACCTAACTTTGATAATTCAAGAAAGGAGCCAACCGTGCTCCCCTCACGCTTCCCAAATGTTCTTGTAAACGGTAGCGTAGGTATAGCAGTAGGTATGGCAACCAATATACCCCCTCACAACCTTGGCGAGGTAATCGACGGAACAATTCACCTAATCGACAACCCCGAGGCAAGCGTTGAGGAAATGATGGAGTATGTAAAGGGCCCCGATTTCCCAACAAGTGCAACAATCTACGGCAAGCGTGGCATTATCGACGCCTACACCACAGGTAAGGGCAGAGTAAGCGTTCGCTCAAAGGCAGAGATTGATGAGGAAAAGCACAGAATTATCGTAACTGAAATCCCTTATATGGTAAACAAGTCACAGCTTGTAAAGGCTATGGCAGACCTTGTAAGAGATAAAAAGATAGAGGGCATTACCGACATTCGTGACGAGAGTGGTCGTGCAGGAATGAGAATAGTAATCGAGTGCCGTCGTGATGCAAGCCCACAAATCATACTTAATCAGCTTTATAAAAACACACAATTGCAGGACACCTGTGCAATGAATATGCTCGTTTTGGTAAATGGCGAGCCAAAGACGCTTGGACTTCGTGAAATCCTTGGCGAGTACATTAAGTTCCAAGAGCAGGTTGTTGAGCGTAGAACTCGCTTTGAGCTTAAAAAGGCGCAGGCTGAGGCACACATCTACGAGGGCTACAAGGTAGCGATTGACAACATTGATGAGGTTATTGCAATAATTCGTTCAAGCGAGAGCACAGCAGTAGCAAAGGAAAGCTTGAAGGAGCGCTTCCTGCTTAGTGATGAGCAGGCGCAGGCTATTGTAGAGATGACACTTGGTCGCTTGTCAGGACTTGAAAGACAAAAGATTGAGGAGCGTCTTACAAAGCTTCACGCAACCGTCAAGGAGCTTAACGAAATTCTCGCAGATGAGAACAAGATTAAGGAAATTATCAAAAACGAGCTTGCAGAAATCAAGAAAAAGTACGCAGATGAGCGTAGAACCGAGATTGTCGATAGCGAGGATGAGATTGACATTGAGGACCTTATCCCTCGTCACGAGTGCGTAATCACACTCACCAACTCAGGCTACATTAAGAGAATACCTGCCGACACCTACGAGGCACAGCACCGTGGCGGAAAGGGACTTATCGCAATGGGCACAAAGGATGAGGACTTTATTGAGAACATTCTCGTTGCAAATTCACACTCATACCTTCTTATGTTTACCGACAATGGTAAGATATTCGTAAGAAAGGTATATAGAATACCCGAAAGCTCACGCACAGCTAAGGGAGCTAACCTTATCAATATTATTGAGATTGAAAAGGGCGAAAAGGTTACCGCTATGATTGCTCTTGAAGGCTTCGAGGAGAACGAATACCTCGTAATGGTAACACGCAATGGTGTTATTAAGCGTACAAGAGTTAAGGAATACGAGTATCAGCGTAAGGGCGGTAAGCTTGCAATCAACCTCGATGAGGGTGATGAGCTTATCTTTGTTGGACACACCAAGGGAGATAGCGACATTATTATCGCATCTAAGAACGGACAAGGCGTTCGCTTTGCTGAAAGCAAGGTTACAATTGTTGGTAGAACCGCTCGTGGAGTTCGTGGTATTGAGCTTCGTGGCGATGACAAGGTTTGCGGAGCAGTTATTGTTGATGAAACAAAGAAGCTTCTCACAGTTACCGAAAACGGCTTTGGAAAGCGTAGCGAATTTAGCGACTTCGAGTCAAGAAATCGTGGTATATTCGGTGTTCGTGCTCACAATATCAGCGATAAGACAGGCGCTCTTGCTACAATCGGAGCAGTTAGCGAGGAAGAGGACATTATGGCAATCACCGACGCAGGCGTTGTTATTAGAACTCCTGTTTCTGAGGTTCCCGTATACAACAGAAGTGCATCAGGCGTTCGTGTAATGCGTATTGCAGATGGCACCAAGGTTGCAAAAATGACCTTCACCGATGCAGTTGACGAGGAAGAGTTAGCAGAGGGCGACACCACCGATGCCGACGCACCCGTAACCGATACAACAACAGACACACCCGTAACCGATACACCATCAACCGATACACCAAGTGAGGGTGCAGAGGAATAATGAGGCGCTATGTTGCGATAATTCTAACGCTTCTATTTGTGCTCGGGGCATTTTGCTCCTGTGCACGAATAGATGATGACGGAGCAAAAACGCTTGTTGCAGACCTAATGACAAGAGCCTATGTCCTAAATGAAATATATTATGGCGAGGGCTTGCCGTACAACGAGGATGAGCATTATCAGGGCAACTACTACTATGTAACCGAGGACGCAAAATATCGCATAAGAAACGACCTCTTGGTAGAAACAAAGGCAGTATTTTCCCCGTCAATGGCTGATGAAATAATCAAAATTTATTTCTCAGGCACCCAAAGCCTCGGCGTTCCAATCTACGCAAGGTATATGGTAGGCGAAACAGGCTACCTTGTGGTCGATAAGGACTACAAAAACTCCGTACCAAGGGTGTACCAATATGACACCTCAACAATAGAAATCAAAAAAATCAAAAGAAACGAGATAAAAGCCACCATCAAGGCAATAATCCCAGAAGGAGACACAACAGCCCCCTTCTCAATAGAGGTGGTTTTGACATACTCGAAGGATTTGGAGGGGTGGAGGATTGATAGCCCCACTTATTGAGAACCATTAACCTTTGAGAATTATTAACCGTCGCAATGCTTCGTTAGGTGACACTCCAAGAACACGAGCGAGAGCGAAGTGCGATTGGTTAGTGGAAGCTATACAGGGAGCGAAGCGAGTCGGATGTTCCTCGTAGCCGACCTCGGAGTACGCTATGTACGCCGTCGTCCGTCTACTGTGGTACGCCTTGCCTTGCTCGGTTACTAATCCTCAATCTGAGAATTATTAACCTGCGTTATACTGCGTTAGGTGACACTCCAAGATTTAGTGACTCTCGAAAACTTGTTTTCGTTAGCGTCACATATGCAAGGGAGCGTAGCGAGTCGTAACACGAGCGAGAGCGAAGTGCGATTGGTTAGTGGAAGCTATACAGGGAGCGTAGCGAGTCGGATGCTACTCGTTCACGACCTCAGCGTATGCCATATACGCTATCGCCCGTGCACTTGCCGTTGCGCCTTGTCTAACTTGGTTACTAACTCTCAAATCTATCAAGGTTTATGGGTTACTAATCCTCAAACCATCAAGGTTTAATCGGTTACTAATCCTCAATCTATCAAGGTTTATGGGTTACTAATCCTCAATTCATCAAGGCACTAATCCTCAAACTATCAAGGTTTAAAGGGTTACTAATCCTCAATTATCCCAACACAAACACACTCTTACCATACAATAAAGGAGCTTTTATGGCAAAGAAGACAACCAAAACTGAAAAGGCTACTGTGCAGAGCAGTGCCGAGCAAAAGAAAAAGGCGCTTGACACGGCGCTTGCTCAAATAAGAAAGGATAATGGAGAGGGCTCTATCATTCGCTTAGGCGATGCTCCCTCTATGAAGATAGAGGCAGTCTCAACAGGCTCGCTCTCACTTGACCTTGCTCTTGGAGTTGGAGGACTTCCAAAGGGCAGAATTGTAGAAATTTATGGACCTGAATCCTCAGGTAAAACAACAATTGCACTTCACGCAGTAGCAGAGAGCCAAAAGCTCGGAGGCATTGCAGCGTTCATTGATGCAGAGCATGCACTCGACCCTGTGTACGCAAAGGCAATTGGCGTAAACATTGATGAGCTTCTTGTATCTCAACCAGACAATGGTGAGCAAGCGCTCGAAATCGCAGAAACGCTTATAAACTCGGGAGCAATCGACATTATCGTAATTGACTCCGTTGCAGCCCTCGTTCCACAGCAAGAAATCGAGGGTGGAATGGGCGACAGCCATATGGGCGTTCAAGCAAGACTTATGTCACAAGCTCTTCGTAAGCTTGCAGGCACAATTAACAAGTCAAACTGCATACTTATCTTTATAAATCAGCTAAGAAGCAAAATTGGTGTTATGTACGGAAACCCCGAAACCACAACAGGTGGTAACGCTCTTAAATTCTATGCATCAGTTCGTATAGACATAAGAAAGAGCGAAACCCTCAAAAATGGTAGCGAGGCTTACGGTAACAGAGTAAAGGCAAAGGTAGTTAAGAACAAGGTTGCACCACCCTTTAAGGTTGCAGAGTTCGAAATCCTCTACGGCTCGGGAATTTCAAAGTCCACCGAGATAGTAGATATGGCAATCGAGCTTGGCATTGTAGAGAAGAGTGGCTCGTTCTTCACCTATGGCGACACCAAAATTCAAGGCAAGGACAAAATGCGTGCTCACCTCGAATCCTCACCCGAGCTAATGGCAGAGCTTGAAGAAAAAATCAAAGCAAAGCTTGCAAACGGAGAGGGCGAGAGCGACGGAGACTTTGAGCTTCCCGACACCGACGATTTTGATTTGTCCGACCTTGGAATAGAAGACTGATTTGAAAGTTATTAACCTTTGAGAATTATTAACCGTCGCAATGCGTCGTTGTTCCTCGTAGCCGACCTTGACTATCGCAAGATAGCCAGCGTCCGTCTACTGTGGTACGCCTTGTCTTGCTCGGTTACTAACTC
>JAZNYH010000076.1:0-51818 GCA_045594305.1 Eubacteriales bacterium
TTATTAACCTTTGAGAATTATTAACCGTCGCAATGCGTCGTTGTTCCTCGTAGCCGACCTTGACTATCGCAAGATAGCCAGCGTCCGTCTACTGTGGTACGCCTTGTCTTGCTCGGTTACTAACTCTCAATCTGAGAATTATTAACCTGCGTTATACGGCGTTAGGTGACACTCCAAGAACACGAGCGAGAGCGAAGTGCGATTGGTTAGTGGAAGCTATACATGGGAGCGTAGCGAGTCGGATGCTACTCGTAGCCGACCTTGACTATCGCATCATCGGGGTCCCCGTAAAAATCAGCAGATTTTTTGGGGTGAGGGGTAGCCAGCGTCCGTCTACTGTGGTACGCCTTGCCTTGCTCGGTTACTAATCCTCAAACCATCAAGGTACTAATCCTCAAACCATCAAGGTTTAATGGGTTACTAACCTTCAAACCAACAGGGTTGAGAGCAAGCTCAATTCTCAACAACAATTTATGCGACCATGTCGCGTTTTTCCCACCGGCAAATTAACCCACAAACGCCAGCAGGGGCGTAAACCTGCAAAAGGAATGGAAAAGATTTATTACAAGATTGAGAAAATCAAAAAAACGCCACAGGGCTTCATCTTTTATATAACCTCAAGCCTTGGAACAAGCTTTGAAATGCCCGTTTCCCCCGACCAGTTCGAGAGATTTGACTTAGAGCAGGGCGAGACAATCGACGACGAGCACTTCTTGCGAATTAGAGAGGAGCATCTCTTTGATAATGCACGCCGTCACGCATTCTCAATTCTTTCCTACGGAGAGAATAACAAGAAAATGCTCATTACAAAGCTTCAAGCACAGGGCTTCTCACGAGAGCTTAGCGAAAATGTTGCTCTCTATATGGAGCATAGAGGCTATATCGATGAAAAGAAGCAAATGGGGCTTTTAATCGACACATATCTCAAAAAGAAATTCGGCAGAATAAAAATTGTCGAGGAGCTTATTGCAAAGGGCTACCGTCGTGATCAGGTTAGCGAATATGCAAAGGAGGCTTTAAAGGATGTGGACTTTGTTGCAAACTGCGCTTGGATTATCGAGCACAAGTACAACCCCCTTCCAAAGAGCCCCGATGAGCTTAAAAAGATGATAGCCGCCCTTATGCGCTACGGCTACAACATAGCAGATATAAAGGCAGGAATACACCTGTTTCAGGAGGCTGAATAATGGCTATAAGAGTTGGCTTTGTGTCGCTCGGTTGCCCGAAAAATCAGCTTGATACCGAGGTAATGCTCGGTCATCTTGTGTCGGCAGGCTATGACATAACCCCCGACGAAACTGAGGCAGACATAGTCGTTATAAACACCTGCGCCTTTATAAATGATGCAAAGCAGGAGTCAATCGACAATATTCTTGATATAGCGTGGCTCAAGGAAAATAACAATTTAAAGGGAATTATCGTCACAGGGTGCCTTGCAGAGAGGTATCGTGATGAGGTAATGAAGGAAATGCCCGAGGTAGATGCCGTTCTTGGCACGGGAAGCGTTCACAGCGTTGTAAAGGCAGTAGAGAGCGTTTTGGATGGCGAGAGGTTCAGCGAATACCTTGACAAAAACGAGGTAGCCCTCGGTGGAGATAGAATTATAACCACAGGGGACACTATGGCATACCTTAAAATAAGCGAGGGCTGTGACAATCGTTGCACCTATTGCGCTATTCCCGACATAAGAGGAAAATTCCGCTCACGCCCAATGGATGAGCTGATTTGCGAGGCAAAGGAGCTTGCCGAAATGGGCATAAAGGAGCTTGTCGTGATAGGACAGGACACCACCGCCTACGGCATAGACCTCTATGGTCGCTACGCCCTACCCGAGCTTCTTCGACGCTTAGCCGAGGAAACCGAGGTTAGGTGGCTTAGAATTTTGTACTGCTATCCCGATAAAATCACCCCCGAGCTTATCGCAGAATTTAACGAAAATCCCAAGCTTGTAAAATACATAGATCTACCAATACAGCACATAAGCGACCGAGTTCTAAAACGAATGAATCGCAAAGGAGATGGAGCTCTTGTGCGTGAGGTAATAAGAAAATTACGCACACAGGTAGAGGGTATTTCTATACGCTCCACAGCAATTGTAGGCTTCCCAGGAGAAACCGAGGAGGACTTTACAGAGCTATGCGAGTTTATAAAAGAGGCACGCTTTGAGCATTTTGGAGCGTTCACCTACTCCCGAGAGGAGGGCACCCCCGCCTACAAGCTCGACAATCAAATTGATGAGCAAATAAAGCAAGACCGTTACGATATTCTTATGGAGCATCAGCTATCCATAAGTGAGGAAATACAAAAGCAAAAAATTGGCACAAAAATAGAGGTTTTAATAGAGGCATACGACCCCGTTAGCGAGTCATATAGTGCAAGAACCTCAAAGGACGCCCCCGACATAGACGGCAAGGTGTTCATTCCTGCCAAAAAGGGTACAATCGAGGAAGGTAGCTTTATCACAGTTGAGATAGTAGACGCCCTTGATTACGACCTAATCGCTTCTAAGTGCAAATAAGCGTCGTTCTTCTGCGTTGCTACTCGTTCACGACCTCAGCGTATGTCATATACGCTATCGCCCGTGTACTTGCCGTTGCGCCTTGCCTACCTCGATTACCAATCCTCAAAGAGCTGAGGGAATTAACCTAAATTATACAGCGTTGGTCGAGAAGCCTCGACGGGCATATTGACAAAACAAAAAAGCAGACCTGAGGTGAACCCCATTTGGTTCAGGTCTGCTTTTTTTATTATTCAACTGCGGTGAATGAAAAATATCCGTCGGGGTGGGCGTAATAGAAGCTATTTGTAAGACCGAAGCTCTTAGCGACGCTCCAAATAACGCTTGCGTACGCCTTTTCATCAAAGCCCTTAGGCACACGGAAATAATAGCTAATCTTACCCTGCATAGCCTCGGGCGAGCTACTTAGGAACTCGCTAAGTGGAGCTCTTATATCCTCGGGACTTTCAAAATACAGCCCCTTGTAGCGATAATAGTTATATTTTGTGTTATTACAAACGATTTCGGGATACTCCTCGTGGTTAAACATATGCCCCGTTTCAACAGCCTCCTCATCGGTTATGTTAAAGTGCATAAATTGAGGCGTCTGCTTATCGAGAGTGTAGTTTTCATCAAAGGTAATATCAAGGTGATAATAATCGCCATCTATTTTAACGGCAAGCCACGAGTGTAGCTCCAAATCCTCGCCCTCCTCGCCTGCCATAGCGAGAATATTCGCAACCTCAACACCGTGCCTTTGTAGAATGAGCTGAGCAAGACGGATAATACCACCACATACGCCCTTGCCCGTTTTCAAAAGGCTCGCAACCGTGAAAATTTCCTCTCCACGCCTATCTCCAACAGGATATTCCTTGTATTCGTGGTCGTAATCATACGATTCCGTTATAAATTTATGAACGGCAAGCTCCAATTCAAAGACATCATCAATTCCGTCAAAGCGATGCACAATTTCATCAAGACGGGCATCAAGCTCGGCAATTTCCTCCTCGGAATAGTCACAAACGCCCTCGCCTGCTCGGAAAAGCCCATTTTTTTCAAAGCGTAGCTCCAAATTGGACATAAAGTAAAGCTCGGGGCAATCCCAAAGCAAGGCGTCATAAACCTTAAATATATTAGCCCAATTTTCCTCACGGAACGGATACAGGTAGCAGGGAATAGACTTAAACTCCTCATCCGTTGGCATCAGCTCATCATCAAAAAGGTAGAAAAACTTAAAGGTGTGATTGAAAAACAGCTCAGCCATATAAAGATAGAGCTTCTTTTCATCATCATTTAGCCTCTTGTAGTAAAACCTTGTTTCAAGGTGAAAATCCTTTGGTATCATTTTTACCATTCCTTAAAATAAAAATTGCTAACTAAATTATATACTATCTCCAAGACAAAGTCAATAAATCCAAGCAAAAATAAGAGCCGTCGCACAGCGACAGCCCTTGAAATTATTTCTTTGTTGGCACACCATTTACCAATTCCCACTCACCTCTATAAAGAGTTGTTTTATAGGAGCTTGAGCTTGTGTAGCACCAAGAGCTATTCCAGGTAGAAGGAATATCGCTTGATGAGCTGTGGTACAAATAAAGGGTGCAATAATTATTGCTATTACATTCTATTGCGTATGCATCCATATAGGTTATATTTGAGGGCACAACAAAATGGTATCTTTCATATGTGCCTGATGGAATCTCATAGCACGCTGAGCGTATTCCGTAAACGGATTTGCCATCGACAGCGTCGGGGATGAATATAACATCATTAGAGTTGATTTTTGGTAGGTATCTAACCAAATAAATCTTACCCGAGATTTGCTCATACAAAAGAGTGCCGTCAGAGCTTATATCAAAATTCGAGCTCAAAATATACTCATCAATGCTTGAATACCAGGAGGAATCCCAGTTTTCAGGGATTGTGTTATGCTCAATGTAAACGGTACAGTTAGAAACGCTGTAAAAGCCGTAGTTGTTTACAATATCCACGCTATCGGGAACCGAAACCGCTTTTAGATTGGATGAGGAATAAAAGGCGTACTTTGCAATTCTTTCAACACCGTCGCTGATTTTTACGGCGGTTGTGAGAGTGTCATCGTAAAGAGCATATTTGTTGATGCAGGCTACCTTATATCCCTTGTATGTGCCGGGGATAGTGACAAATGAGGAATTGTTTTTAATTGACACAACCTCATACGATAGCGTCTTTTTAATATAAACAATATCGTCGTCATCAACAATATCATCAGGGGAAACACCGAGCATATATCTTTTAACGCCCAAATCACTCTCGATGCTATCAGCATAGCTAAGGGTGCTATCCTCAAAGAATACATAGGTTTGCTCATAGCCCAAATCAAGAAATTCATCATCTGGCAAGAAATCAAGCTCTCCACAAGCAGTTATGGAGCTTGGAACAAACAGGGAGTGAAGATTCTTACAGCCCATAAAGGCATAATCTCCAATTTTGGAAACGGAGCTTGAAATCTCAACCCTTTCAAGGCGAGCCTGACCGACAAATGCGTATTTTGCAATCTCGGTTACATCCTTGCCATCAAGCTTTTTGGGAAGGGCTATTCTTTCCTCATCGCCATCGTAGTAAAGCAGGGCGGCACTAAGGTCGTTATCAATATAATAATAGCCATCATCTGTTATTCTTACATTGCAGTAAAGGAAATCTGATGTAAACGCAATCGAGTCACCTGCATAGTAAACCATAGTTTCATCATCAAAAGCGTCGCTTGCAATAGAGGTTACATTTGCAGGAATGTAAATGAAGGGAACAGGACCCGTCAAAATCCTTTCCTCGGCATCAAAGCAACCATAAAACGCATACGAGCCAATTTCCTTTATACCAGAAAAGTCAAATTCTTTAAGGGCAGTATTGCGAAAGGCGTACGCACCTATTGTTCTTAGATTTTCGTAATTTGTAATCTCGGAAAGCTTAGTACAGTCATAGAACGCATCGCCGACAAGCGTGCTTACAGGAGCACTATTAAAGTCAAACTTGGTAAGATTTGTGTAGTCCTCAAAGCAAGGCAAATACTGTGTATTTGAGCTTATAGAAACAGAGGTAATAGTGGTTGGTAGAGCATCCTGTGCTATTGAAACAACAGGGGAATTAAAGATAAAGTTAGGAATTACAATATCTGTTTCTGTTCCCTCGTAGCCGTAAACCTCGTAGCCTGCAACTCCACCACGAACAGTAGTTCTAAACAAAAGCCCGTCCGTGCCGATTCTGTCCATATTTTCAACCACAGCCTTAACGCCCGTGTCCTTGCCGTCTACCCACCAGTTGCCGTTTTCGCCAATGTAAGGGGTTTTTCCGTCCTCGCCATCAGTTACGGTAAAGGTTGTGTATGTGCCGTCAGAGAATGAGATTATATACACGCAGGAGCGGTCACTTATAGGGGTTTTTATCACAGATGTAACAGTAAGTGGCTCGGCATCCTTGCCTGCATCACCCTTTTCTCCGTCTTGTCCGTCCTCGCCCCTTGGACCGGCAGGACCTGTCTCGCCCTGCTCACCCTGAGCACCCTGCTCGCCTTGGTCACCCTTTGGACCTTGTGCGACAATTCCTAAGTCCTCATCGCCATCCCACCAGTTGCCGTTTTCGCCAACATGAAGCTCGCTTTCGCAGGAAACGAGCAATAGCGCAAGGATTAAAGCCAAAATCAATAAAAGTCTTTTCATGATATCTCCTTTGATGCTTGAATATACTTTTATTAAAGTATATCACAAAAGCAACCACATTTCAAGAATAAGATTGCTCTTAAAACAAAAAAGAGACAGGCGTAAAGGCAGGCTCTCATAAGGATATTAAGTAAATCCAAGAGAAAATGCCGATTGAGAGTGGCTAAACAAGAAAAATGCAACATGGACGAAAAGTCTGTGTTGCATTTTTCGTTATGTGTCCGCACCTCAAAATTTGCGCCGCAATAAACAAGGAAATCCATCACGGGCAAGAGTCTGTGATGGATTATCTCTTTCATACTCGACTCAAATATCAATTGTTTGGGAATTATTCACACGAAAATAGACTTTTTAACTACAAATCGATTAAAAATTCAAAAGAAAATAGCAAAATCTCTTGTAATTATTTATGCGATGATGTATAATGGTATAAAAGATTTATATTTCGAGGTGCAACATGGCTATTTGTTACAACAAACTATGGAAGCTTTTAATAGATCGAAAAATGAAAAAGAAGGATTTGCTTGAGCAAGCCGGAATCAGTCGCGGAACATTAACTAAGCTCAACAAAGATGAAAATGTTTCAACTGAAACCCTTGTTCGTATTTGCACTGCTTTAAAATGTGATATCAGCGATATTGTTGAAATCACTGATATTGAGAATTAAGAGAGGTTTCCTCATGACAGAAATAGAAAAGATTGCGTACGCAAAATCATTTATTGATAAATTAGCCATTGGTATTGATCCTACTGACGGCACACTTATCCCCGACGGCGAGGTTGCGCTTAACCCAAGACTATCAAAATGCTTTTTATATGTAGCGGATATCTTATCTAAAATCATTGAAAATCCGTCTGCCTTAACAGAAATGTATAAGACTAACGAGTGGATCGTCACGCCCGATGTTCTTGCAAGAATCGAATGCTCTGCATTAAGAGTGGGCATAAGCACTTTTGCAAAGCGAGTAAACGATGCGTTAAGATCAACTCGTAAATTTACCGCAACCGAGATAAACAATTGGCTTTTGCATGAAGGATATTTGACGAGAATTGCAACGAGCGATAATAAGATGACCAAACGCCCTACGCAAAAAGGAGTTAATCTCGGTATTACCACGGATGAGGTAATAAAGGACAACGGCCGAGCAAAATACTATGTTCGATGCAATGTGAACGCTCAACGCTTCATAAGAGATCATCTTTCGGAAATTATTGAATTCTCTAAAACTTCCGTAGCATATTCGGATACATCAGTTAGACACAAGCCTTCCGAACCGTTTGAAATCACTCAGGCGGAGCTTGCAAAATTTGAATTCTCTGAAACACCTTTGATGATAAGTCAGATTATTGACAGAATAAATGCGTTAAAGACAAACACGAGTGCAGCGAAATTAAAAGCAACGGATATTACAGAGTGGTTGTTGAGCGTTGGAATTCTGAAAGTGGTTGCGCTTGATGCAAAGAACTATAAATTGCCGAGTGATATCGGTAGCGAAATGGGCATCAGCGTTGAACGCAGAAGCAGTAGCAACGGGGAGTATAGCATTGCTCTTTACAATATCGAAGCGCAAAAATTTATAATCGATAACTTGCACGCAATAGTAAGAATCATTTTATAAGAACAATTCGGAGGCCGATATGGCAAAAAGCATAGTATTCTTCGACACGGAAATTAGTGTCCATGAAAACAAAATACTTGACATAGGTGCGGTTAGAGGTGACAAAACTGTTTTTCATTCTCCATCCGTGTCGGAGTTTTGCGCCTTCGTGGCAGGTGCGGAGTTTCTATGCGGTCACAATGTTGTTCATCACGATATGAAGCATATCAAACCACACATAGGGGAGGCTCTTCATCAGAAAGTGATAGATACGCTCTATCTTTCTCCTCTGATGTTTCCCAAGCGTCCTTACCACAAACTGCTTAAGGATGATAAGCTTCAAGTCGAAGAATTAAATAATCCCGTCAACGACAGCCGCAAAGCATCCACCTTGTTTTACGACGAAGTAAATGCATTTTGTCAGTTGTCAAAAAATCGCAAAATGATATATTGCGGTTTGCTTTATAGCCATCCGGAATTCCAAGGATTTTTTGACTATGTGGATTTCAAGCCTTATAAATATAATTTAGCGCAACTGATTAGTGATGAATTTTCAGGAAGGATATGTGCAAACGCAGATTTAGATGTTCTTATAAAGCACTATTCCGTAGAATTGGCGTATGCACTCGCTTTAGTAGGTTGTGATGATCATTATTCAACTACACCGCCTTGGCTTCTCTATAACTATCCCAAAATTGAGAATGTTATAAAATTTTTATGTAACACTCCATGTGAAGAGCATTGCGAATACTGTCGCAACGCTCTTGATATTCATGAGTGGCTGAAACCCTTCTTCGGTCATTCCGGTTTCCGTAAGTTTGCCGGTGATGAGATCTCGTTGCAAGAAGTTGCCGCGCAAGCAGCCGTTGATGGAAAATCGCTTCTTGCTGTGTTCCCAACAGGTGGTGGAAAGTCAATTACATTCCAATTGCCTGCACTTATGGCAGGGAGAGCAATGCATGGTCTTACGGTTGTAATTTCTCCTCTTCAGTCATTAATGAAAGACCAAGTTGACAACCTTGTAGAGAAAGGCATCGAGGGCGCAGTAACCATTAATGGAATGATGAATCCCATCGAACGCGCAGACGCCATTGAAAGAGTAAAGAATGGCAAAGCATCTCTGCTTTACATATCCCCTGAACAGCTTCGTTCAAAAACGATAGAGCGACTCTTGATGTCGCGCAATATTGTGCGTTTTGTTATCGATGAAGCGCATTGTTTCTCTGCTTGGGGGCAGGACTTCAGAGTAGATTATTTGTATATCGGAGATTTCATTCGCAAGCTTCAGAAGGATAAGAAAACCGAGCGTAAACCGATCCCCGTGTCCTGTTTTACTGCAACAGCAAAGCAAAAGGTTATCTCTGACATATGCGATTATTTCTATAAAAAGCTCGATTTGACATTGGAGATCTTCGCTTCAAAAGCCACGAGAGAAAACCTTCACTACACCGTATTACACAAAGAAACGGATGAAGAAAAATACAGTGCATTGAGAACGTTGATCGCTCAAAAGCAATGCCCGACGATTGTTTATGTTTCACGAACAAAACGCACATTTGAGCTTGCCGCCAAACTGACGAGCGATGGTTTTAAAGCTCTTCCGTACAATGGAAAGATGGATGCCAACGACAAGATTATCAATCAAGAGGCATTCATGAACAATGATGTATCCATCATTGTAGCAACCTCAGCTTTTGGTATGGGTGTTGACAAGAGAGATGTAAAGCTTGTTATACACTATGACATATCGGACTCTCTTGAAAATTATGTTCAGGAAGCAGGCAGAGCCGGACGAGATCAATCCTTGCAAGCTGAATGCTATGTTCTTTTTAACGATAACGATCTTGACAAGCATTTCATATTGCTGAACCAAACAAAATTAAGCATCAGCCAAATCCAGCAAGTATGGAAAGCTATCAAGGATCTCACGCAAAATCGCCCCAATATATGCTGTTCTGCTCTTGAAATTGCGCGTCAGGCGGGATGGGATGACTCTGCAGGTGCTGAAATGGAAACCCGTGTCAGAACTGCCATCTCAGCACTTGAAACCGCAGGCTATATTGTGCGAGGCAGAAATGTGCCGAAGGTGTTTGCTACGAGCATAAGAGCAAAGGATATGACCGAAGCATCTTATCGTATTCGAAGCTCGTCCCTCTTTTCAGAAGAACAACGCACAGCAGCTCTGCGCATAATTAAATCCTTAATATCAAGCCGTAGTATTGCGACGGCTGGTAATGATGAAGCTGAATCACGCATAGATTATCTTGCCGACAATCTTGCACTGTCAAAAGAAGCCGTTATTGAGGCAATCAATTTGATGCGTCAGGAAGGTCTGCTGGAAGATTACAGCGATATGTCCGCATACATTAACGATTCGGACAGTCACCATAAGTCGTCGCTAATTCTTGAAAGATTTGCAAAGCTTGAACGCTTTATTCTTTCAAAGATTGATGACGAAGGTGCTAATTTCGGATTTAAAGAATTAAATGAGTCTGCTCAAGCAGAAGGAATTACCACATCAACAATAAAGAATATAAAAACCATCCTCTATTTTCTTTCTATCAAGAACTATATTCACAAAGAAGAAAATCGAGATAGTGTTTCCGTGGATGTAGTTCCGGCATTGGGTCTTAAAAATCTGATGGACAAGTTTGAGAGGCGTATTGAACTGTGCAGATTCATACTTGCCGAGCTGTATGCAAAAGCCGAGCAGAAAGGAAAAGAAGCAGAGGGCGAGGATCTGAAGCCTGTTGTCTTTTCTCTGGTGGGGCTTTACAAGGAATATCAAAACGCGCCTAAAATGAACATAGGCGGAATTCCTGTGGAGTTAAGTGATGTCGAGGATGCTCTTCTGTATATGTCCAAGATTGGTGCGCTGAAGCTTGAAGGCGGATTTCTCGTCCTCTACAATGCTATGGAAATCAAGCGTATCGTAAGAGATAACCGAATTAAATACAAGGTTGACGATTATAGATTGCTTGACGAATTCTATAAGCAGAAAATCCGTCAAATCCACATCGTAGGTGAGTACGCAAATCTTATGGTGCGTGATTATGATGCTGCCTTACAGTTTGTTCAGGACTACTTCAATATGGAATTCAAGAAATTCATAGCGAAGTATTTCAAGGGAGAGCGCGCAAAAGAGATTGAGCGAAATATCACGCCCGACAGATACAATCAACTGTTTGGTGATCTTTCCGATATACAAGAGGAAATCATCAACGATATATCCAAATATATAGTTGTGGCAGCCGGCCCCGGAAGCGGAAAAACAAGAGTTCTTGTTCACAAGCTCGCTTCGCTTTATCAGTTGGAGGACGTAAAACATGAGCAGATGCTTATGTTGACCTTCTCACGGGCGGCGGCTACCGAATTTAAAAAACGGTTACATACGCTTATTGGAAATGCGGCGAATTTCATCGAAATCAAAACATTCCACTCCTACTGCTTTGATTTACTCGGCAAGATCGGAACGCTTGAAGCATCGGAAAATATTGTAAGAGATGCTGCCGAAATGATTCGCAACGGAGAGGTTGAGCAAGGTAAAATTACCAAGACCGTTCTTGTTATTGATGAGGCACAAGATATGGACGAGCATGAATTCGCTCTCGTTCGTGCTTTGATGGCTCAAAATGACGATATGCGAATCATAGCCGTTGGCGATGACGATCAAAACATCTATGAGTTCCGTGGCTCTAATTCCGTTCATTTAAGAACGCTGATTGAACAGTACGGCGCAAACAAATACGAAATGGTCGAAAATTATCGTAGCAAAGCTAATGTGGTTGCATTGGCGAATGCGTTTGCGGAAACGATTACGAATCGTATGAAGGTTGCTCCCGTCGAGCCTGTTACCGAGGAAACAGGAGTTGTAAAAATCACACGCCACACTTCTGCTAATATGGAAGAAGCAGTCGTTCAAAATCTAATTGAAACATATACCGGCGGCAGAGCTTGTGTGCTTACGAACACCAATGATGAAGCACTTCGCATAATGGGATTGCTTTTGAAATACGGAAAATGCGCAAAGCTTATACAATCACTCGACGGCTTTAAATTAATCAATCTCGTAGAGGTGCGAGTATTTCTTAACGCCATTAAAAAAGATCTGCATTCGCCCGTTATCCCCGACGAGATATGGAATAAGGCGAAAAAGGAACTCTTTAGCAAGTACTATAATAGCTCTTGCGTTGATAATATTCGCAAGCTGGTGCTTGATTTTGAAGCCACTCATTCGGTAAAATACATTTCCGATTTGGAGGAATTCATAAGCGAATCAAACTATGAAGATTTTTATGTTGATAGCGAAGCAGAGGTAATCTATGTTTCGACTATACATAAATCTAAGGGGCGTGAATTTGATAGCGTATACATGATGCTTAAGGATGCTCACGGAAAGAATGATGAAGAATGTAGAAAGCTATATGTCGGAATGACAAGATCTAAGAGCAATTTATTCATTCATACTAACACCGATCTGTTTGCAAAATATGTTCTCCCCGATGTAATTCATGTTGCTGACAGCAACGATTATAGTGAGCCGTCAGAAATCGTATTGCAAACAACGCACAGAGAAGTTGTTCTCGATTATTTCAAAAACAAAAAGGAACTCATATTCGATTTAAGAAGCAGCACCTCATTAAAGATAGACGATGTTTATCTTAGCGCTGAACTTCATGGTCGAGATGTGCGTGTGGCGAAATTCTCAAAAGCTTTTGTAGAAACGCTTGAAAAACTTAAAACCAAAGGGTATGTGCCTACCTCTTCGGAAGTTCGTTTCATTGTAGCATGGAAAGGCGAGGAAGATGATCAGGAAACCCCGATCCTTCTTACCGACATCCATTTTCAAAAACAATAATTAAATGTTCAAGGTCACACAAGTATGATCGCTTATGTGGCCTTGTTTTTTGAAAGTCAAAAATCCGTGACAATCCGGGAGCGAAATAACGACAAAGCACAGCAAAACCGCAACGCAGCAGATCCACATCTACTTCCGCTATATCGGAAAGCTCGTACCCAAAGCAGTCGCCTACCCCCACAAAATGGAATAGGACGGACAGCCGAAACTGTCCGTCCTACATACCGAGTGCCGCCTATACGCAGTTAATATCCTTATGAGAAACTGCGTAATTGGTGTCCTTTTTTGTATGTGGCGCGCCACAGTTAACCTCAGTTGAACACCTAAGTAAAAATTCAGAAAAGCCTTATAGTATAAGCCTTTTTAGCGTTTTTTAAAATGCTAATTTTTTGGAATTTTGTATATATAACAGCTCAAAAAGACCATTAAAATACCTTTTTAAAGATATTGACAATATGGTGAAAATAGTGATACAATTATAAATGAGCCGTTCAAAGCATCTTTTTACAAGATAGCTTAAAGCATTTTAACGCAGTGTTTTAAGCCATTTGGATGGTGAAATTGAATCTCAAATTAAAAAGAAAAGAAAGAAAAAATCTAAAAATACAGTATTAAAATCTGCTGTTTCTAAACTTAATATGAAAATAAAATACAAGGGAGTAAAGATAGATATTGTTCTTCCAATATCTCAACAACTAATAAGTTCAATAATCAATGTCTTATGTTAAGGAGGTTTTTATGGATTTAGCATTGTATGAAAATATCATAATGAAAAGGCTTGCTTATTTTGTTACAATAGGTATTCTTGTTATATGCTTGGCTGTATTTGCTATGATATATGTAATAAAAAAGATGAGACAACAAGATAAGGCGCTTTTCTTTGCACTGATTATATTGTGTATAGCCTTGATAATTGGTAGTATAATATTAATTGGAAAAGTATTATTTGAGTCTATTTATGATGTTAGTAATCAAGCTTATGTAGTTTGGGATGGTGAATTCATAGTGGGAACCGATGTTGAAAATCGTTCTGGAACATGTAGCTTGTATTTGCCTGATGAAAATGGAATAAAACTTGAAACGGATGCTTATGAATTAAAGTCTGGTAAATATATTGGACAAGTAATATACGGAGAAAAAACCAAAATTGTTTTAGAAATTAAAACAGAAGACTGATGATAAGAAAAAATAAAGTTTTGTCAGCTTGACGAGTAAAATTGTCAAGCTGATTTTTGTATAACGAAAACCACGCGATAGTGAAGTGAACCCCATTTAGTGCACAAAAAATAAAAAAGACTCAGCATAACCACAGGGGTTCAACTGAGTCTCTCTTGGCGCGCCCCGGGGGATTCGAACCCTCGACCTACCGGTTCGTAGCCGGGCACTCTATCCGCTGAGCTAGGAGCGCATACACTTTTTCTTTGTGCCTAAGTATAATAACACAATATTTTTCAAAAGTCAATAGGAAATTTGAAATTTCTTTTTTCTAAGATTATTTTGTCAAAAATCCAAGGACATATTGCAAAAGAACGGATTAAAATAACAAAAACGAAAAAAACTATTGACAACGCCAAAGAAATTGTGTATAATTTAAAAGCAAACTCGGGAAACGGGAGTTTGCAAGTGCTTTATGGAGAAGTACTCAAGTGGCCGAAGAGGCGCCCCTGCTAAGGGTGTAGGTCGGGTAACCGGCGCGGAAGTTCAAATCTTCTCTTCTCCGCCAAGCAAAAAAGACAGGTCTTGCACCTGTCTTTTTTGTTTTTTGTGCGGTGAAGAATTTGAATTTCATCTGTGTCGGTTACCGCCGGCAAGGAAGGGACGGTTCCGAGCGCACCCAGTGGGTGATACAGCGAGGAATAAGGAGTGGCAGTCGTCCAAGAAAACGAGCAATCAACCGATTGCGATGCTTGATTGGCTAACGACAACAGTTCGACGGAACGAGGAGCGTTCCTAGATAATCTTCTCCGCCAAGTGAGACCAAAATCGAACTAATTCGGTTTTGGTCTTTTCTTATGCCTATTTTTAGGTTTTTGTGGCGTTCAAATTTCTAATATAAAGCATTTTAGCAGGGCTTTTTGCCCTGTTTTTTATTTGCTTAACCTTGATAATGTGATTTGATTTTCGCTTAAAAGTAGCTTTTATGCCGCGAAAGACGATTGCCAAGGACTATTACTTTTTTATAATTAAAGCCCATTTTCTATTTCACCGATTTTTATATCAACCATTTTCTTCATAAATGATAAATCTGTTTCGCTTGGGTTATCAATCCTAAAGGTGCAACAACATACTCTTGAAAACCTTTTTCCAAAAATCTCTTTAGGTTTTCCACCACTACAACCACCACATAAGCCACATTGGTCAACATATTTCCAAGCGGTTTCTTTCAAATTTTCTTCTATTGGGTAATTTGCAAGATAATCAGAACTTATATCATCTGACCAAACAGTCCAATTCCTGTCAGGCTCTTCAGGGTCTTTAATTGCTATAAAGCATATACATTTTTCTTGATTATATCTAATCCAATAATAAATCTTGTCTTTCCAGCAAGCGCCTTCATCTTTGTAAAACTCCAAATTCTTTTCTCTCAAATATCTTACAAATTCTAAAGCGATTTTTTGGTCGTTTCCCAATAAATTTTCTTCTATGTATTCTTCAATTGTCTTAATCATTTTTGCCTCCAATTTTTGAGATATAAGTTATTATATCATTTCTTCGTCAAAAAGTAAAGAATTTTAGTTCGATTTTCATCTCACTTGCTCCGCCAAGCAAAAAAGACAGGTCTTGCACCTGTCTTTTTTTGTATATCACGCTATTGGTAGTCATCTTACATTACAATTGAGGCGTGGTAAAATAAGAATATCAAGCAAAAGGGGGACTATTATCTCTATATAGATGATAGCTTTTCCAAACAGAGCGAGTATTGTAAGCTATACATAGACCTAAAGCAAGCCGAGCTTGAATAAGTAATCGCAACAAAAAAGTCACCAAAAGGCAGGTTCTCATAAGGATATTGAGTTAAATCCAAGAGAAAATGCCGATTGAGAGTGGTTCAACAAGAAAAATGCAACATGGACGAAAAGTCTGTGTTGCATTTTTCTTTATACTTCTGCTCCCCAAAATTTGCGCCGCAATAAACAAAGAATAAGTTTGGCGAAAAAGTTAGATTTATTTTCGAAAAAGTGCTGGACTTCCGCAACATTCTGTGGTATGTTGTTGTGCTAACAGGAGGTGCAACACGTGGATAACCCAATAAAAGAACTATGGCACGGAAACATAATACCGCAAGAGGACAGCAGAAATAACTCAAAGGAGATGAAGGAGCTACTTGGATACATGGCACGGCATCACGAAGATTTGGAGAAAACCTTCACAGACGAACAAAAGGAGATCTTCGAAAAGTTCCGTGACTGCTGGGATGAGTACGTAAGCCTCGCCGAAGCAGCTATCTTCGAGTATGCCTTCAAGTTAGGAATGCAGATAGCAATAGAAACATTAACCGAATAGTAAATAGGGCTGAGCGCATGGATGTGTTCAGTCATCTATAATTGAGTTGCTATTGGAAATATTGATGGATTTTATGACTAAGATTCGATATTTTCAAACTAAATTACCACGAGTGAAAATTTACTATTAATGTTTTAAAATATTTTGATATATAAACCACAAATTGTGCATAGCACTTGACAATTTCGCCCAGACGAAGTATAATTATTACGTAGAATTATATCAAAAAAGAGGATTGTATGGAATTTAACTATATTTCCACGAAAGATGCGGCTAAAATTCTTGGCATAACCGAAAGATACGTGCAAATGCTTTGCAAAGAAGGTAAAATTGAAGGTGCGATTAAATTCAATGGACAAGGTGTTTGGTTGGTGCCGCACTTGTCTGTAAAAAAGATCAACAAAAAAAGAAGTTTTAAATACACCGAGGAGGAAGAGCGATGAATACTGTAAAAGAAGAATATTATGGTGTTTTTTCTAATGCAGAAATTGAGCAAAAAGTAGCAAACGGAGAAATTTTGCGTTTTAAAGCTAAACGGCCAATACTTATTGGGACTCAATGCATGCTTAAAGTTAATATGAATGTTGGGGTTTCGAATGAGGATTTCTATGATGTCGAAGTGGATAAAATTGCAAAAATTTCATCCTTGCCGTATCGTCCTGATTCAATGATGGACCACACAATAGTTCCCTTGAAAAAGCCTTTGTGGAAAACGATGCTAGAGGTATTTGATGGTGCCGTTGGAACATTACCACATTACCTTGTTTTTGACGAAAACAAGGGAATTGATGAAAATGACCTTTTTGATAACTTGTTAGACATGGTAAAAGGTGGAGTGAGTTTTATGACATTACACCCAACTGCGGATATAAGTATTTACCATAGGGCGGTAGCCTCGCACAGAATAGTTCCTACCACTTCACGAGGTGGATATGTTTTGTTAAAAGATCAAGCTATTAATAGAAGATGCGAAAATATAATCGCAAAGAATTTCGAAAAAATAATGGATATTTTTCGCGAGAACAATGTTGCGGTAAGTATCGGAACGGTTTTTAGACCTGCCACAATACACGAAGCTTTGGATGAATTTCACAGAGAAGAAACTGTTTTGCAAAAAAAATACATAGACATAGCCAAAGCGCGTGGTGTCCAGGTCATGATGGAAGGAATCGGACACATTTCACTAGACAAAATGGAAGAATACTCCGAAATAATTCGTCCTTACAATGTTCCGTTAATGCCACTTGGTCCAATGCCCTCCGATGAGATAATTGGATTCGATCACATTTCAAATGCTTTAGGAGCCTTATCTATGGCACAAACCGGCGTCGTTGGTATGATCAATTCGGTAACAAGGGAGGAACATACGGGAAAAGTTCCCTCGTTTGATTCCATTCTCGAAGGCCTTAAGACCGCTAGAGCAACCGCACATTGTTATAATATTAGTAAATTCCCAAAGTACAAAGAAGCGACGGAAGTGATAGGTATTACTCGTGCACAACATGAAACCTGCGTGCAGCGAGGAGGAATTTTTGGATTCACATCGGTTGATGATAAGGAGTCAGAATCTTGCACTAGATGTCGTAGAGAGTGTCCATTAAAAAAAATAATTGTATGATAACAATAGGTTAGATGTTATAAAAGGTTAACAGCACCAATTTAAAATCAATTTATAGGAGATATATTATGAATCTTAGTTATTGCAACACCACGAAAGTTTTTTTTACCAATGAAATTAAAGATATTTATGATTTTGTTTGTTCGTCTGGATTTAACAAGGTTTTATTCGTTACAGGTGGACAATCTACTAAAAAAATTGCTCTTCAAATCAAAGATGGCTTTAATACTTCTAATATTCAGTGCATTGTTTTGGATGGAATTACCACTAATCCGTTGTCGGAGACGATAGAAGAAATGGCTAAAGTAGCAAAGAGTTTTTCTCCCGATGTGATATTAACTGTCGGTGGAGGAAGCGTTCACGATGCGGGGAAGGCTATTTCAATAATGGTGTTTTCTGAGAACAACAATGTTGAAGACTATACTGTGAACGGAAAATTAAGCGTTCCTGGAATAGTCAAAACAATTCCCGTTATTACTATTCCTACTGTTTGGGGATCGGGGGCAGAAGTATCCCCGGCAGCACTTGTTCGAATTGGTAAAGAAAAAAGAGTTATATTTTCACCAATGTTGCATCCTGTCGCAACATTTATTAACACTAACTTTGCAGATAGTCTCACTAATTATCAAATTTCGAGATCGTCTTTTGATTCATTTGTGCAAGCATTAGAAGGATTTATTTCAACATCGTCGAACAACATTTCTAATTCTTTTGCAAAGATTGCAATTGATAATTATAATACATGTCTACCTTCGCTGTTCCATAACCAGATAACCAATGATGTTTTGGAAAAATTGGCAATATCGTCTGTTTTCTCATCATATGTTTGCTCTACTGCTAGCGTAGGAGCAATTCATGCAATATCTGATCCAATTAGCGGTAGATACGATACACATCACGCTGTTGCATTAGCGATGATTGCTGTAGATGTGTTGAAGAAAAATCTATCAGTAGTTGATGAGGGTAAGATTCAAGAATTGGATAAGATGCTGTACAATATCCCCAGTTTCTTTAATGATGTTACGGAACGAGTTTTGGATAAAGTAAAATATATTATTGCTCAACTTGATCTAGTTAATAAAGAGAAAACATTTATTGAGAAGCAAGATTTAGATGCTATGGCAGATGAATCATATAACGGAGACATGGTGGGCAATCCGTACGAATTTGAGAAATTTGAAATAGTTGAGATTTTAAGGAAGCATTGTAATGATTAATGTTGCTAATTTTGAAAGACGATCACGGTTTCTTGTTAAAGCGATAGCTGACAAGGTAAAATACGATAATGAGTCTTCGCCAAAATATGCATATTGGGCACTGTATTTAGATGATAATAGAAAAAAGCCTCGTGAAGTTGATACTTGTGCAACTAGTTATTGTATATCAATATTAGAGACAGAAAAACAACGTTTAATGTCTGGTGGCGGTGTAGATAAATACATTTACCATGATATAATTCAGCAGGCCGTTCGCACATTGATACGCCTTCGTGGGAAAAATGGGGCTTGGCCTTCTGTTGTAGAGCCTAAGATTCTCCAATCTCCTCCTGTATCTGAGTATTGTGGTGAAGTGGCAATTGGAGATAATTATTTCGCTTTAACAGCACTTCTTGATGTTGGATTTTTAAGTAAACAATTTGAGTATATAAGTAATATTCCTGAGGAATTACAAGAGTTAGAAGGTCGTGTGGAATATGTGTGTCAAACAGTTGATTGGTTAATTCTCAATCGTGTTGCTCCTGAAAATTATGGTTGGTATTATACAAATGCGGCGAACGAGTCCTCGACACAACCTGTAACTATAGCAACTGCTAATGTTCTTTCCGTGCTTAATAGAGTAAAAAATGCTATTAAGGGATATGAAAAATTCTTAAATTTTTACAAAAGAATTGAAAAAACAATTAATGAGACCAATGAGTATTTTGCTATTAATATAAAGGCCGACGGTGGAATTGGTAAGTTTATCTCTTCAAGCACAACATCATCTTCATTATTGCATACTTGTAAAATGATAGATGCATTAATTTTAAGTGAAAATTATGAGTATTTGGACGAGCTTGAGCATGCAATAAAGTTTGTTGTCGACACTTGCAATCGTTTTCCTGATTGCAATCTTGCTACTCTTGGTGTTGATTTTTATAGCGAAACATACAATCTGGTATTGCCATCTGAAGATGAGATTACAATTCGGCATGAGAACTATTCGGAAGGATTACTGCTTTATACAATGCTCAATATTTTACACTTATATAGTCAAAGTGGTAGTTATATTTCAAAGGTGAAAATCGATCCAGTTGCAATCACTGATATCGTAAACTTGGTGATTAAACAATTGGAAAACATGCAAACTAAAGAAGGCACCAACAATGGTCTGTTTAGATGTCATGTAGTTAGATCAGAAGGTATGCATCCAGTTTATGCAAGTTTTGAAGGCTATCGTGCATTCCGCATGTATATGTCTTTAGATAAGCATATTTTGACAGAAAACGATAAACTTAATTTGCAAGAAGAGATTAAGAAGAGTAACCCTTTCGATCCTGATGCTCCATATCTTTTCATAAGCTATTCTCACAAGAATGATGATGTTGTTTTGTTGGATGTTCAACGATTAAAAAAGCAATATAACTGTTGGATTGACTTTGAAAATTTGGACGGAGGTCGTTCAGCAACAGAAGATGACTGGACAGAAAAAGTTCAACCTGTTTTGGATAATCCGAATTGCAAGGGTGTAATAATGTACATTAGCAAAGAAGGTATGAATTCTAACGGGCTTATGAGAGAAGCGGAATGGATATCTAAACGAAAATTGGACTTCTACACATTTTGGGTTGGGTTTAGTAATACGATAACGCCAAAGGAAATGGCAACTATAATATATGAAATCCCCGATGATGACACTCAACGCAAATTGAGAAAAATCTTGGCATTTTCATATATTGGACAAACGAGCAAAGATCCTACAGAATTCTCGTATTATCACCGACAGGATACTTTTTCACATTTGTCCCATCCTGATTTTCACAATTGGTTAAAGAAAATCAATTTAGTATAATTTATCATTTCAAAGTGCTTAAATAAATCTATAAATGCCCTTTAGATGCATTATACATAAAGTTTTTCTTAATTTGAAAAGAGCGAGATTGCACTTTATTTTTGCAATCTCGCTTTAAGTATTTATATTGAGGTGAATGATGAAAAAAGAACTTGTTGGACAAGCGATATCATTTATTAAGGAATTGTTTGAAAATGAGTGTAGTGGACATGACTACTTTCATGCATTTCGAGTATTTAAAATGGCAACACATATTGCAAGCAAAGAATATGCTAATTTGGAAATTGTACAACTTGCGGCATTGTTGCACGATGTTGATGATAGAAAACTATCTCCCGAGACTTATGCGGAACAGAGCAACGCAAAGGCTTTTTTGCAACAAACGGCGTGGATAATTCAATGATTGACACCATATGTCAAATTATCTGTAAAACATCATATATGGGAAAGGATTCTGTTATCCCTGAGACGATTGAGGGAAAATGTGTGCAAGATGCTGACAGGTTAGATGCTATCGGAGCAATTGGTATTGCAAGAACTTTTGCATATGGTGGAAAGCACAATAGGTTAATACATAATCCGGATATTAAGCCTAATATGGATATGGGGGCAGAAGAATATGTTAACAGTCAATCAACAAGCATTAATCATTTTTACGAAAAACTATTCCAATTGACCGAGTTAATGAATACGCCCTCGGCAAAAGAGATTGCAAAAAGCAGAGAAAACTATATGAAAGAATATATTGCAGAATTTATGGCAGAATGGGAAGGAATTCGTTAATTTTTAATAGATTATACAAAATAGTAACTCAAATCTATTAAAAAGGCACAAGTTTATGTTTCGATTTTATGATAAAACTGAAGCAACTATATCAGCCATCAATGTTTGCATTACGATAATCAAAGAAAAAACTATCTATGAAATTGCTGATAACAAAAATAGCACAGAAGGTTTACTCTCAAAATGAAGGACAGACCTCTTCCCACAAAATCCGTGAAGTGAAATAACGGTGTTTTAGACCGATTGTGCCAAAAGAAATATTATTTCCAAAAACGAAAAAAATATTCAAAAAGCTATTGACAAAGTAAAAATCCTATGTTAGAATAAAGCCCCTCACGAAGATGCGAGCTTCAAAATTGAATATATGTATCAAGTGCCAAATTAACTCTTCGGAGTAAACACAAAAGATCGCTCGACGATCCTCAAAACTGATCTGAGTCAAAAGACTCGTACTTACATATCGGCACGGAGCATTATAGTTTTAGCGAACGAGTGCCGTTCGCTTATTGGTGTTTCCGTAAAAATCTGTGTGTAAATACGAGTCTTTTTGTTTTGTCATCAGGAGGTAAAAATGAAACACAAAAATTTCTTTATTGTTCCCAATCAAATATTCAAGGTAACCTACTACGCACGCGCACAAACCCGTGAGTTCGTCAGCTTTATAAATCAAAAAAGCTCTGCGGAAAACCGCAGAGAGCTGAATGCAAAGATGGTAGAGCTTGCGAGTCTTGAAAAGCGCAACAACGAGCTGAACGCTCTGTTCAGGCGACTCTATGAGGAGAATGTTCTCGGCAAGGTTACGAACGAACAGTTCCGTATGCTCTCCGACGGTTATAATACCGAGCAAAGAGAAATCACCGAGCAACTTCCGATAGTGAAGCAAGAGATTGAAGATTTGAAAGCGGCCGCTACTAATGTCGAAAGATTTGTGGATATTGCAAACAAGTACACAGATTTAAGGGAGCTGACTCCCGAAGTGCTTCGCACATTCATAGAGCGAATTATTATCCACGAAAGAACAGCAAAGCATAGCAAAACCGCAATGCAGCAGATCGACATCTACTTCCGCTATATCGGAAAACTCGCCCCCGAAGCAGTCGCCTAACCTCACAAAGCGAAATAGGACGGACAGTCGAAACTGTCCGTCCTACAATCGATACCGCCTATACGCAGTTAATATCCTTATGAGAAACTGCGTAAAGGTGGCTTTTTCTTTATATAAGTGTGAATTTTGCGAATGGCTTGCAGGCTGAATCCTTGCCGATAAAGACCTCGAAATCGCCCTTTTCTGCAACGAATTTAATATCACGGTTCCAGAATTTGAGCATTTCCTCGGTGATTTCAAAGGAAACGATTTTCTCCTCGCCAGCGTCAAGCTCAAGCTTTTCAAAGCCCTTTAATTCCTTAACAGGGCGAACACAAGAGCCAACAATATCTCTTATGTAGAGCTGAACGGCCTCCTTGGCACGATATTTGCCCGTGTTCTTAATTTTCGCACTTGCGATAAGCTTACCGCCCGCACTCATTTTTGTATCGCTAAGGGTTAAATCGCTATACTCAAAGCTTGAATACGACAAGCCATATCCAAATGGATAAAGAGGGCTGTTTGCCATATCAAGATATGATGCAGTAAAGCGAACGAAGGTTTTGTCGTCCTCCTCAGCCTTAGGTCTGCCTGTCATATAGTGGTTGTAGTAGATTGGGCATTGACCGAGAGTGCGAGGGAAGGTCATTGTGAGCTTTCCTGATGGAATAGCATCGCCAAAGAGAAGGTTAGCACACGCATTACCGCCCTCAGTTCCAGGCATCCACATATTAAGGATTGCAGGAGCGAGCTTGTCAAGTCTGCTAATTGCAAGAGGTCTACCTGTAAATAGAGCAACTGCAACATTTTTATTTACTTCAAGTATTCTATCGAGAAGCTTGTATTGAATATCGGGCAAATCAATAAACGCACGGCAGTTTGACTCGCCTGAGTATTCCTGATGCTCGCCAAGGCAGAGAACAACACACTCGCTATTCTTGGCAAGCTCGCACGCCTCATCAAGCATAGAGGTATCCTCGGAGTCGAACTCAATCGCACAGCCGGGGGCGTATTTTACCTTGTCGCCAAGAAGGTTAGTAAGACCATCAAGCACGCTTACGGTTTCCTCTATTCTACCGCCACATTTCCAGCTACCGTGGATTTCTCCTGTTGCACCGAGAGGGCCAATTACAGCCACACTACCCACGCTCTTGCTGAAAGGAAGAATACCCTCGTTTTTAAGAAGAACGGCACTCTCCTCAGCTCCTCTGCGAGCGATAGCACGATGCTCAGGACCAACCTGAACTCTCCTTGCCTCCTCGACATCAACGCTACGGAATGGGTTGTCAAGAACACCAAGCTCCTCTTTAAGATTGAGAACTCTCATAACTGATTTGTCGAGCTGAGCCTCGGTGATTTTTCCTTCCTCAATAAGCTCTTTAAGGTGACGACCGTAGGAGCTTGACATCATTTCAATATCACAGCCAGCCTTCATAGCGAGGTAAGCGCACTCCTTTTGAGTTTCGCACACACCGTGAATAATCATCTCGGTAAATGCTCCGTAGTCACTTATAACAACGCCATCAAAGCCCCATTCATCTCTTAGAATTTCCTTTACAAGATGCTCATTTCCTACACAGGGCATACCGTCTACAATGTTAAATGCAGTCATTAGCATCTTAACGCCAGCGTCAACAGCACTCTTGTAGGCGGGTAGATAATACTCACGAAGAGTTCTTTCGCTGACATCAACCGTGTTATAGTCACGACCACCCTCAGCTCCACCATAAGCAGCAAAGTGCTTTACGCACGCAGCGATATTATACTTGCCCATATCGCCTTGAAGTCCCTCAACGGTAGCCCTTGCCATCTCGCTATTGAGATAAGGGTCCTCACCGCTTGACTCCATAACTCGTCCCCAACGAGGATCACGAACGAGGTCAACCATAGGAGCGAAGGTAACGCTAACGCCGTCAAGGCTCGCTTCCTTAGCAGCCATTTGAGCAAGCTCACGAGCAAGCTCTCTATTAAACGAGCAAGCAACTGCAAGGTTGATAGGGTAGAGCGTGCGATGTCCGTGAATTACATCCTGCATAATCATAAGAGAAATCTTATTTTTGCTACCCTTTAAGAAGTTGTTGGTTGCATCAATCATAGTTTCAGCACCAACAAGGTTGAGTGTTGTTCCAACATCCTTAACAAGCTCCTTGTCGTGCTTTAATTTGCTATCAGGACCTGTAACGATATCAAGTCCCTTGCCTGTCGACAAAAACGACGCAGTGGTAATCTGCTCAAGCTGATAAATCTTTTCATCAAGCGTAAGGCTTGCAAGAATTTGTTCTGTTCTTTTGCTCATTTTAGTTATACCTCGTTATAAAATATTATCAAGAAATTCTTTAAGGGCAAGGGGATTGCCGTCAAAGAGATATGTGCCTAAGCCAAACGCCTTAGCTCCTGCTATGTTAGAGGCGTTATCATCAATGAAAACGGTTTGCTCGGGTAGAATGTCACATTCGGTGCAAAGGTGCTCAAAAATCTGTCTGCTTGGCTTTACAATGCCAATTGGAGCGGAGAATATACATTTGTCAATTTTAGAAAGAATTGGAATCTCGCTTGCGTGAGAGGCAAAATACCTTGAAATGTTAGAAAGAAGAAAGACCTTAACGCCATATTTCGAGCGAATATAGTCGATAAGAGCACTCATTCCCTCAATCTCGGGTATGTTGTAAATCCAATTGTAATAGATTTTTTCAGCCACATCCCAAAGGCGAGAGGGCAATCGAGAGCGACACGCCTCAATAACCTGCTCGTTTTCTATTGTGCCAGCATCGAGCTTATCCCAATAAAGACGGTCAAAGACAACCTCCTCGAGGAGCGAGGCGTCGTCCTTGTCGCTAACATAGACGCCAACCATATATTTTGGCTCAAAGCGAACAAGCACCTGACCGAAATCAAAAACTACATTTTTAATACTCATAGCCACTCCTTAGCAAAAGTCGAAGTAATTCTTTGCGTTAAAGTAGCAAATATCACGAGCGATTTTTTTGAGCATCTCCATATCATGAGGATACTCTCCGTCCTCAACCCACTCTCCGAGAAGATTGCAAAGTATTCTTCTAAAATACTCGTGACGGGTGTATGAAACAAAGCTACGGCTATCGGTGAGCATACCAACAAAGCGAGAGAGCATACCAAGGTTAGCAAGTGCACGCATTTGTCCAACCATACCGTCACGCTGGTCGTTAAACCACCAGCCAGAGCCGAACTGAATTTTACCGGGGATACCACCGCCTTGGAAGTTTCCAAGCATAGTGCCAAGAACATAGTTGTCCTTTGGATTTAGGCAATACAAAATGGTCTTAGGCAAAGCACCCTTAGCGTCGAGCGTGTCGAGGATTTTTGAAAGTCCAACGGCAATCTCAAAATCGTTTATTGAGTCAAAGCCCGTGTCAGGGCCAAGAGAGTTGAACATTCTTGTATTGTTGTTTCTAAGAGCGCCTATGTGTAATTGCCATACCCAGCCACGCTTAGCGTATTGCTCGCCAAGGAGAACAAGGGCATTTATGGTTTCCTCATCCATTCTATCAACGGCGTGGTCGGAGAGGCGACAGCCGTTTTCGTGGAAGTAGTCAAGCCTTTGCTCCAAATTTGCGGGGAGATTATAAATGTCGGGACGAAAGGCGGGAACAACCTTAACCTCAAAGTCACGAAGAGCCTTGTGGTATTCAAGGGTGTCGTTTGGAGCGTCGGTTGTGCAAATAACCTCAACGCCCGAGCGTTTTATAAGCCCCTGTGTCGTAAATTCGTCCTTTTCAAGACAAGCGTTTACCTTGTCCCAAATCTGCTTTGCGGTTTCCTCGCAAAGAGGAGTGTCAATATCGAAATATCTCTTTAATTCAAGGTGAGTCCAATGGTAAAGAGGATTGCCGATAAGGTATGGCATTGTTTTTGCGAAGGCAAGCCACTTGTCGTAGTCCTCGGCATCACCTGTTATGTATTTTTCGTCAACGCCATTTGTACGCATTTGACGCCACTTGTAGTGGTCACCGCCAAGAAAAAGCTCATATGCATTCTTGAAGCGGTAGTTTTCAGCAATCATCTTGGGGCTTATGTGACAATGGTAGTCAATGATTGGCAAATCCTTAACTGCCTCAAAAAGCTCCCTTGCTGTGTCGTTCTTTAACATAAAATTATCGTTTATAATGCTCATAGCGTTACACCGTCCTTAAATATTGCTATTTCCTCATAGCCGTTTTTCTCATTTTGGGTTTTCTCTCCGCTTGCAACCCTTGCGATTAGGTCGATAAGCTCGGAGGTTAGGTCACAGCCGTCAAGCAAGGGAGAGGAATCGAAATCAATCCACCCTGCCTTTTTGGTTGCGAGAGCGTGGTTAGATGCTATTTTAATTGTCGGCACAGCCGAGCCAAGAGGAGTGCCTCTGCCCGTGGTGAACAAAATAAGATGAACGCCACTTGCCATAAGATTGGTTATAGCGACCATATCGTTACCAACGCCGTTAAGCAGAGAAAGACCTGCCTTAGATACGCCCTCGCCATAATTTAAAACATCGACAACGGGAGAAAATCCACCCTTTTGGATACAGCCAAGGGATTTTTCCTCAAGAGTTGTAATTCCACCCGCCTTGTTTCCGGGAGAGGGATTTTCGTAGATGACCTGATTGTGTCTTGTGTAGTAGTCCTTAAAATCGTTTATAAGAGAAACGGTCTTGTCGAACACCTCACGGCTAACACAGCGACGCATCAAAAGATGCTCAGCGCCGAACATCTCGGGCACCTCGGTAAGCACGCAAGAGCCACCCATAGAGCAAAGAGCGTCACATACTCTGCCAACAAGAGGGTTTGCACAAATGCCCGAAAAGGCATCACTACCACCACATTTAAGACCTACTTTAAGCCTTGAAATGGGGAATTTCTTGCGAGAATCTCTCTTAGCAAGCTCCCTAAGCTCGGAGATTAAGCGAGCGCCCTCGGCAAGCTCATCCTCGAAGTCCTGTGTGTTCAAAAAGCGTACACGCTCCTTATCGTAATCGCCGATAAGTGGCTCAAAAACGCCAATATTATTATTCTCACAGCCAAGCCCAAGCACCAAAACGCCACCTGCGTTAGGGTGTCTTACCATAGCTGAGAGAATTTTTTGAGTTGTTGCTTGGTCGTCGCCAAGCTGAGAGCATCCGTAGGGGTGAGTAAAGCACTTAGCCCCCGTCATATTGGCAAGCCGTTGTGCTATTTTGTTTACACAGCCAACGGTAGGCACAATCCAAATGTCGTTACGAATACCTACCTCGCCGTTTTTCCTCTCGTAGCCCTCGAAGAAAATATCGCACTCTCTTGGGCAAAGCTCGCTCACAAAGGGAGAGAAGGTGTATTCAAGTTTGCCCGAAAGGGCAGTTTTGAGGTTGTGCGTGTGCACATGCTCGCCAACGGCAATATCAGCCGTAGCAATGCCGATTACCTCGCCATATTTTATAACGGCGTCGCCTGCCTTTATAGGCACACGGGCGTACTTGTGTCCGTTTTCTACGCTTATCTCGACGCTATCTTTGTTATGGATTAACATACTTTGAAACCTCATCGTAAAGGAAGCTTAAATCCTCGCCCCAAAGCTCAGTGCTTGCCAAAATCTCGGCGACGCTTGATTTCTTCATTATAGAGCAAATTTTAGCGTCGTCATTTGTCATATCTGTACGATAGAACTCAATGAGCTTAGCAAAGGAGAAGATAAGATTTTTTGGGGCAGAGCCAAATCTTTTTATATATTCAAGAATAGAGGGGAGAACACGAACTCTAAACTTGCTCACCGAGTTGAGAGCAATAGATGAGAGGTAGTGCTTTATGTAAGGGTTAGAGAAGCGAGTTAAAACATTCTCGGCATACTCAATAAGCTCCTCTCTTGGAAGGTCAAGGGTAGGAACAATCTCATCGAACACGCACGCTTTGATAAAGGATAGCATGCTCTCGTTATCCATACAGGACTTAACTGTATCAAAGCCACAAAGAAGAGCATAGGGAACAAAGGAGGTGTGTGCTCCGTTTAGAATACGCACCTTTCTTGTGCGATAGCGGTGTAGCTCGCTTGTAAGAATAACATTTAAGCCACACTTGTCAAGGGGAAGCTCCTCAAATAAGCCCTCATAGCCCTCAATTACCCAAAGGTGAAAATACTCCGAGGTGTTGAGCATAGCATCATCAATGCCAAGCTCCTCGCCCCTTGGATAGCCTGTATTTATTCTATCAACCAAGGTGTTGCAGAAGATGTTGTCATTTTCAATCCAAGCCTTAAAGTCATCGCCAAGCGACCACATATCAGCGTATTCAAGAATACAACGCTTTAATTCTGCGCCGTTTTTGTCGATAAGCTCGCAGGGGAGAAAAACGAAGCCGTTAAAGCCAAGCTCAAAGCGGCGAAAGAGAAGCTGAGTGAGCTTTCCAACAAAGCCACCTGCGGGGGAGTCGGTGATTTTGTCACCCTTGCAGACGCAAATGCCTGCCTCGGTGGTGTTTGAGATGATAAAGCGAAAATCGGGATTTTCTGCAAGTGCGATATAGCTATCAAAATCATCGTATGGCTTTACGCAACGGGAGATAACATCTATTTTTGATTGCATAACACCCTCTGCACCACGGCAAAGGTGAGTGTATACACAGCCCTGCTCGGTAAGAGCGTCGCAAAGCCCCTTTTCAATAGGCTGAACGACAACGACGCTACCGTTAAAGTTGGTTTTTTCGTTTACTTGCTGGAGCATCCAATCGGCAAAGCCACGCAAAAAGCCACCCTCGCCAAACTGAATAATTCTTTCTGTTCTTTTCATTATTTTCTCCTTAAAGGTTGTAATCTGTTAGATATTTCTTAGTGTTTTCTACCATTTCATCAAACATTTTTCTTGCATCGTCTATGCCACAAGTAACAAGAGGGTCTGAGGCAAAGGCGTTAAAGATAGCCTCAATGTCACGGTCAGCAATAGCCTTAGAAACAGCCTCCTGCTCGGAGCAAATTTTAGAAACAAGGGGATAAATCTCACAAGGAATCTCGCCTGCGAAAACAGGGGTTAGCTCGCCTGAACGGAAGATAGCGTTTGTTTCAACAACTGCACCAAGAGGAAGATTAGGAATTTGTCCTCTGTTTGGAATGTTTACATTTGTTATAAGATCATCAAGTCCAAGAAGAGCACGCATTTGGTTAACGCCCTCCTCGCCCGTATTCCAAAGCTTGATTTCACCACCGTTAAGAAGCTCACGGCTTCTTTTAAGACGGTTTTCAAGGTCCTCTTTTCTCCAAGAAACGGGAGTTAGACCAAACTTCATTTCCTTAACTCTCTCGGGGCTTTCAAGATACCACTTGCCGGGGCAGAATTCTGCAAGGTGACGGTCACCTGCCGCAGAAATATAGCCAAATCTTCTAAATAGGTCAAAGGTTACCTTGCCGGCACAGGCAAAGGAGTTGTTCATCCAGTTGTTATCAACCTTAGCGGGTAGTCCGTCCGCATACTTCTCGCAGTATTTAGCGTAGTATGGGAACAGGTCGATATTTTTATATGTAGCACTCGTAAGCCAGGTGAAGTGGTTAACGGCAACGGGGTTTACCTTTATGTCGTTTCTTGTAGCCTTCTCGCCGAGGTATTCCTCAACTACCCAAGTAAGTAGCCTTTGAGTTCCAAAAACCTCGTGACAACAGCCAAACGCCTTAATCTCGGGGAATACACGATAAAGTGTCTTAACGCAGAGAGTCATTGGGTTGGTGTAGTTAATTACCCAAGCGTCGGGGCAGTATTCCTTAATGTAATTACCGATTTGCTCGAACATAGGAATAGCTCTCATAGCACGAACGATTCCGCCAGGGCCGGTTGTATCACCAACGGACTGATAAATGCCATATTTTTCGGGAGTGTGAACATCGCTCTCCATTTCATCAAAGGTGCCTGGAAGAATGGATATTACAACAAAGTCAGCACCAGTTAGAGCCTCCCTTGGAGTCTTAGTTGCCTTGTAGGTCCAGCTTGATTTAGCGTCCTTGCACTCGCTAAATCTGTTACCGATAATTTCGTTAGCCCTTGCCGCCTCATAGTCGATATCGTAGAGAGCAACCTCGCCACTCATATCCTCACAGCCCGCAAGGTCACTCATAAGTCCCCAAGCCCAGCCACGAGAGCCACCACCAATGTAGGCAATTTTTACGCCAACAGCCTTTTTGTCAATGTATTTCATAAAGCATCTCCTAATATTAAAATTTGTTATGTAAATTATAGCATAGGCAAAATCTAAATTCAACCTATAACTGATAAAAATAATAAAAAAAGAGGCATAAAGCCTCTTTAATTATGGAGTACAATTATTTTTCGGAAGTAAAGCAGGTGCTTGTAAGGGTAATGGTGATTTCCTTCTCAGTAAAGCCACTGCCACTTGGACGGTCAACAACAAGAGTTACAGTTGAGCCAGCCCTGCCAAGGAGTAACGCATCAAGCAAATCGTGCTGACGCACAATATTTGTTGTCTTGCCGTCAATTGTTATTGATTTTATAACATCGTTTTTATAAAGCTTGCCGTAAGCAAGACCAGATGAGCTAACGGAGTAAACAACATTTTTTTCGATGATGTGAATTTCGCCCGTCGCTGTATCAAGCTCGGTTGTTACGCCATCAACAATAATCTCGATGCCGAGCAGAGGACGCATAACAGTTTCAGTCGTGGTGTTGTAGCAGAAATTGATGATATTTTCTGCAAGTGCACTTGCCAAGGAGATAGGAATAGCGTAGCCTATGTTGTCAACCTCTTCCTTTACAAGCTTAGCATTTACAATGCCAACAAGCCTGCCATTTGCATCGAAAAGTCCACCACCCGAGTTACCGCCATTTACAGCAGCATCTGTACGCAAAACACGAAGAGAAATAGTTCCGTTTCCGTCGGGAGAGGATAGCTCAATCTCCTCAGAGATGACATTTACAATGCCACAGGTGACGGAAATTCCCTCGCCCTCGGGGTTTCCAACTGCAATAACGCTCTCGCCAAGGGTAAGACCTGTGTCGATAGTAGCAGGGACTAAAACCCCACGATTTTTTGCATCAAGCAAAACGGAGCTTTGCTCAACTCGTAGAACTGCAATATCGTAGTTCATAGAGCCACCGACATATGTAGCCTCAATGGCATAATCGGAAAATTCCATACCATAGAGGAAAACTGAAATATCATCGCTTATTTTGTTTGAGGTGTTACAGTCCTTGTCGTAAACAACATGGTGGTTGGTAACGATAAAGGCACTTCCGTCGTCCTCAAGCCTGTAAATAACTCCCGAGCCAGCAGCGTAGTAAGTCTCTGTTCCGTTAGAAAAGGCAGTTATGATAGATACAACGCTCCTTATCGCAATGCCTGAGGCGTGTCTAACATCAATAGCCTCGCCCGAGATTGTAATATCGTTTTGGGTAATGTCTTGATTTATGGTCTGCTCGATTACCGATGGCTCTCCGTCCTTGCCGTTTGCACCATCAGCACCGTCGACACCGTCTTTTCCGTCCTTACCGTCCTTGCCGTCGACGCCGTTTGCACCATCAGCTCCCTTTAAGCTTTCGAGCCATTCCTGCTCCGTGCCGATATAGCCGTTTTTGACCGCTATCTCATAGGCACTAAGACCATTATCGGGTGCGATTACCGCAGTCAACTGCTCGCACGAGGTAAGAGTGGCTGCAAGAAGCATCAAAAGAGCGAGAAGCAACGCTAAAAATCTTGTTCTTTTCATATAATAATCCTTTCGCTTGGTGGGCAAAATAGATGCCCTATATCTAAGTAGACAATTTTAGAAGTGAATTGGTTGGATATATTATACACTATTTTATAGTATTTTTCAAGAGATTGTTTTAATAATGAGGTTTTTGTCGAACACTCCACGAAGGGAGAGCAGAGGATAGGCACGAGTGCCCTTGCCGATAACACAGCCGGGGTTTAAAACGCACGAGCAACCGATTTCTGCCCCGTCACCCACAAACGCACCGACCTTTCTGCGACCTGTTTCGTATTCACGCTCGGCGTGGATAACCACATTTGAGCCATCGCCCTTCAAATTGGAGCAAATCGCACCAGCCCCAAGGTGAGAGCGTACACCGAGAATACTATCTCCAACATAGTTGTAGTGTGGAGCCTGAGCGCCATCTAAGAGAATACAATTTTTCAGCTCTGTCGAGTTGCCAATAACGCACCCCGAGCCAAGAATAACCCCGCCACGAATAAATGCTCCTTGGCGTAGCTCACAGCCATCACCAATGATAGCAGGGCCAAAAATTCTTGCCCCTGTGTCGATTTTTACACCCTTTCCCACAAAAACACCACTTGAAAGCTCCTCAAAGCCCTCGGGCAAAAGCCCGCATAGCTCCGAAATAAACGAGGGCAGAGCATCTAATATCTGCCAAGGATACTCATACTCCTCGAAAAGTGGCATAAGATAAGGCGTGCTACACGAAAAAAGCTCCTTTGTTTTAACCATAATAAATCCCCCCTTTAAGAGTATATTATGAGTTTTCCCACCAAGGCGTGAATTTATGTAGATAAAAGAACAAAGTAAGAGCAACAGGCTTTTTGCAAAAATGAAATAATTAGTTGAAAGAAAATATTGAATTTTATAATATATTATGATAACATTAAGTTAGTGAAATATATTAAAATATGCCAAGCATTGGCACAAAAGAGGAAGCTTATGTTAGATTTTGCGAAGGATAAAAAATTATGGGAAAGAGTTCGCACAAGTGATGAGTTTGAACAGCACCGAAGAGAAATAAGGGAGCTATACGACAAGGCGTTTGAGGTAGAGCCTCGCTCGCACTCGGCTTGGGACATATTAGACAATAACGATAACGGACTTTGGAGATTGCAGTTTGACCACCTTCAAGCCTCTGCCCTAATGGCACTTATCTACCCCGATAACGAGGAGTATTATCGCCGTCTTGTAGAAACTATATGGGCGTACCTTAACGAATACACCTGGGCACCACTTGGACACTATACCGAGCTTTACTATGGCGTCACCCCAAAGGACTTTGACTTTGGACTTATTGATATTTTTGCCTCGTCAGTAGCCTTTTCGCTTGCCGAGATAAAAAATCTTTTCAAGGATCGCTTCCCACAGCTTTTGCTCGATAGAATTTCCTACGAGCTCAGGCGTAGAACAATAGAGCCATACCTTTCAAGAAAATACTTTTGGGAGAGCCACGACAACAATTGGACAGCCGTTTGCACGGGTGCAGTTGGCGGAGTTCTTATGTACGAGGCTCCCGAGCTATTTTTTGAAAATCAAGAAAGACTACATAAATCAATGGAGTGCTACCTCGCAAGCTATAACGATGACGGAATGTGCGTCGAGGGAGTCGGCTATTGGGAGTTTGGCTTTGGCTTTTTCTGCTCCTTTGCAATGCTTGAAAGAGAGCTGACAAATGGAGAGGTCGATTGGTTCAAGAGAGAAAAGGTCAAGGAAATCTCAAAATTCATTCAAAAGACCTTCCTTTTAAATGATGTAATGCTCACATTTAGCGATTGTAGCACCCTTCAAAAATACTTTTTCAGCCTGACTCATATGCTTCGCTCCGTCTATGGCGATGAGCTTGAGCCTATCCCTTGCGAGCTTGGTCAGGTGGTGCACGATAACACCCACTTCAACTTTGCCCTTCGCTCCGTAATTTATTATAGCAAGGACAATATAGCAACCAAGCTAAGAGGCGACATAACATATAGCGTCGACGGCTCGTGCTATCTTATCAAGCGTAAGGGAGAGTACGGCTTTGCCGTAAAGGGTGGACACAATGGCGAGAGCCATAACCACATAGATTGTGGCACCTTTATCCTTGCACATAACGGAAAGCAGATAATCTGCGACACAGGTGCAGGTCCATACGAGGACGGCTACCACACCGATAAAAGATACACCTTCTTCCAGCCAAGTGCATATGCGCACTCAATGCCACTTTTTGACGGAGTAGGCGAGGACAGCATTAGCAGAGAGCCAATTGTCGTTCACTACGACAAGGAGCGTGAGCGTGCCTCGATGGATATTGCCATAGCGTATGGAATGGATTTTGTAAAAAGCGTCAAGCGAGAGTTTGACTTCGAAAAGAGCAAAATAACCCTTACCGACACCTTTGATTTGACCGAGAAGAAGGAAATAACCGAGCGATTTATAGCGACCACCGAGCCAAAAATGGTAAATGGTCTGCTCGTTATCGACAAAGTAACCCTTAATACCACCCTTACACCGAAAATTACGGTAAAGGAGCTTATCTACCACACGGGCGGAAAATATAACGCATACATAATCGACTATGTCCTGCCCGAGGGAGAAACACAGTTTAAAATAACCTTTGATATAGAGGAGAGAGAAAAATGATAATTACAAGCACACAAAAGGAGCTTTTCAAGGAAGGAAAGAGGACAAGCGAGGCAGGAATTTCCCTTGAATTTGGCGACAAGGGGCAACAGATAAGAGGCTTTGGCTGTTGCTTTAGCGAGCTTAGTGCAAGAGCACTCAACACCCTTAGCGAGAAGGACAAAAGGGCGATACTTGATGAGCTTTTCTTGCCCGAAAACGCTAACTTTAACTACTGCCGTACACCAATAGGAGCAAGCGACTTTGCGACAAGCTTCTATTCATATAACGAAAACGACGGCGACTATAAAATGGAAAAATTCTCAATCGAGCGTGACAGAGAATTGCTTCTTCCCCTTATTTTAGAGGGAGTAAAAAGACAGGATAAGATGCAAATGTTCGCATCTCCCTGGTGCCCACCCCTTTGGCTAAAAACACACCATACATACAGCTATGGAGTTTTTGACCGTACCCCCGAAAAATTAGAGGCATACGCACTCTACTTCAAGAAATATGTTCAAGCCTACCATAGCGCAGGCGTGCCACTTGTTCACATTCACCCACAAAATGAGCCTTGTAGCAATCAGGTATTCCCGTCGTGCGTTTGGCGTGGCGATGAGCTTGCCGACTTTATCGGTGGCTATCTCGGTCCTATGCTTGAGGGCGAGGGAGTGGATATATTCTACGGCACAATAAATGGTCCAGAGGGAGACTCACGCTACGAATGGACAAAGTATAGCAACTACCTTGGCTACGCAATGCAATGCCCCGAGGCAAGAAAATACATAAAGGGCGTCGGCTACCAATGGGCAGGCAAATTTGCCCTACCACAAACAAGAGATGATTATCCCGAGCTTGAAATAATCCAAACCGAGAGCGAGTGTGGAGATGGCAAGAACACATGGGATAGAGCAATCGAGGTCTTTGGACTTGCACGCCACTACTTCCGCTTTGGTGCAAGTGCATATGTCTATTGGAACCTTGCTCTTATGGAGGGCGAGCCATCTACCTGGGGCTGGCACCAAAACTCTCTTGTAACCGTAAAGGACAAAAAAGCGACACTTACCCCCGAATTTTACCTAATGAAGCACCTTTCTGCCTTTGTTAAGCGTGGAGCACGCTATGTTGAGATGAGGGGCGAGGCATCATCAAGCTGTATTGCCTTTGAAAACCCCGACGGACAAAGGGTGCTTGCCATCTATAATCCATACACCTTCGAGCAAAAAATCACAGTAGCAGGTCAGGGCTACAAGCTCCCGCCTCGCTCAATAAATACAATAGTAATAGAGGAGTAATATGAATAGCTATATAGATAAATTTTACGACTATCGCTGGGGAGTTTTCAACCACTTCATAAGCGTAATTCAAAATAATCCAAGCCTACCAAACAGCTATGGCAAATGCACCTCTTGGGATGAGCTTATCGACGGCTTCGATGTGAAAAAGCTCGCACGAGCACTAAATGAAATAGGGGCAAAATACTATGTTATAACCGTTATGCAGGGCACAGAGTTTATGCTCGCTCCAAACGCTACCTTTGATAAAATCGCAGGCACTAAGCCGGGCGAGGCGTGTAGCACCCGTGACCTTATAATGGAGCTTGCAGACGCTCTCGATAGATACAATATCGACCTTTTCCTCTACTTTACAGGCGACGGACCATACAAAAACGAGAAAATCGGAGCAAAATTCGGCTTTATTGAGCCACGCTCAGACGGAGTAACAATGGAATTTGTTAAGCGTTGGGCAAGCGTGCTTGAGGAGTATTCTCTAAGATATGGCGACAAGATAAAGGGCTGGTGGGTTGACGGCTGTTACCGTGACCACTTCAAGTACACCGATGAGCTTTTAGAGCCACTTTACAAGGCGTGCAAGAGTGGAAATCCCGACGCAATAGTCGCTTTAAATGGTGGAGTTGGAAACAAATTCGAAATGAACTACCCCGACGAGGACTTCGTTTGTGGTGAGTTTAACACCCTTGATTGCTTGCCAAGGGAGAGATTTATAAACGGCAAGGCTCAGGCTCATATTCTCGCACCTCTTGGAACGGGAGATAGCGGAATAGGAGCAACATGGGGCTCGTTTGGACTTGGATACACCAAGGAATATATTGCAGACTACATACGCAGAGTTCACGACGCAGGTGGAGTTGTCACCCTTGATATAGGCGTTTATCGTGACGGAAGCCTCGATGAGGAGCAAATGTCTGCTCTAAAATATGTGGCAAAAAATATTTGGTTCTCACCCGAGGTCAAAATCGAAAACAGGGTAAGCATAAATTGTAATAGCGAGCTTGGTAAAATTAAGCCAATGCACGCAGTAAATAACGGGCCCGTTGTTGCAGGAGCAGACCAAACAAGAGGCAACCAAAACGAGTATGCCGCAGCAAAAATCCCCTATGCAAGAACACACGACGCAGGCTTTTTCTCGGGCTACGGCGGAGAGCATACAGTAGATGTTCAAGCTATTTTCCCACGCTTTGAGGCTGATGAGAATGATCCTAATAGCTACGACTTTGCCTGCACCGACCACTATATGAAGCAAATCATACAATATGGAGCAAAGCCCTTTTATCGACTCGGCTCAAAGATAGAGCACGGCGTTAAGAAATACGGCACACTCCCCCCGCCCGATTTTGAAAAGTGGGCAAGAATTTGCGAGCATATTATAAGACACTATAACGAGGGCTGGGCAGACGGCTTCCATATGAACATTGAATATTGGGAAATATGGAACGAGCCAGACCTCGATGATGACGACAGCACAAATAAGCGTTGTTGGGGTGGAACCGAGAAGGAGTTCGCTCGCTTCTATTGTATCGCCTCAAAGCATCTTAAAAAATGCTTCCCACACCTTAAAATAGGTGGCCCTGCACTCGCTTGGAACGAGGATTGGTTAAAGAGATTTTTCGCTAATATCGAGGATGAGATGCCACCTATGGACTTTCTCTCGTGGCATTGGTACGGCACAAATCCTCGCCATATGTCGCAAAAGGGCTCAAATATAAGAAAAATAGCACGAAAAATGGGCTATGGCGATGCCGAAAGCATACTTAACGAATGGAATTATGTTCGTGGATGGAGCGAGGATTTTGTTTACTCAATCGAGCAAATTATCGGCATAAAGGGAGCAGCGTTTACCTCTGCGTGCATGGCGTGTGGACAAAGCAACCCCGATATTGATATGCTTATGTACTACGACGCACGCCCAACAGGCTTTAACGGCTTGTTTGATATGTATACCTATCGCCCATTAAAGGGCTATTATCCCTTCCTTATTTATTCAAGGCTCTTTGAGCTTGGCACTCAAATAGAGGCAACCTCAACAAATGATGATGTCTATGTCGTATCAGCCAAAAACGGCGACAGGGTAGGGGCAATGATAACCTACTTTGCCGAGGACGACAACAAGGGAGCGATTAAGGTTGATATCGACCTTGGCGATTTTGATATGTCGGGAGCAAGAATTTTTGTTGTCGACAAAAATAGAACAATGGAGCAGGATTTTGTAAACCACTTTGACGGTGGCAAAGTGAGTATAAGAATGGAGAGAAACACGGTGCTCTATATCGAAAAATGAGCCACTCTGTGTGAAAAAATGAGATTATGAAAAGATTTTTGTGTATTTTAATGTCAATGCTTTTGCTTCTTTCAACGCTTTGCCTGTTCTCCTGCGAAAAGGAAGAGGACGGTGATGACACCTCATCAAGCACCTCGACAAGTAGCAGTAGCTCTTCAAGTAGCAGTAGCGTTTCGAGCAAGGAAGAAAAAGAGGACCCTGCCGATGTAGTCAACCCCGACGAGCCAGAGGCTAAGGAGCTTGAAATAATTTCACAGCAGGGAGCAAGCGAGTATGTAATCGTTTGCGACACCTCAAACGAAAGAGACCACGCCCTTGCAAAGGATATTAAGGAGCTTTTTTCAAATAAATATAGCACAAGCCTTGAAATCGTAGATAAGGCAGACAGATACGAGAGCGACAAGGAGCTTATCATAGGAAAAATTGGTGAAGAGGGCGAGGGAGTGGTTAAAAAGCTATACACCTCAAACGATTTTGCTATCTATGAGTGGGGCGATGATGTCGTTTTCTATGCAACAAGCGAATACCTTTATGATTATTTGCTTGTTATGACGGAAAAGATTTTCGATGGCGAGAGAACAACCTTTACAAGCAAGAATAACTTTATATACCACAAGTCAAGCTATAAGGGTACGCTCTTTGCACAGTATGTAAAGACCACACGCCCATCGGGTATTTTCGACCACGAGGGACTTTTGCAGGTGTTTGAGCCAAAGTCAATTGAGGCAACCGACGGCACAAGGCTAAATTATAGAATATATGTTCCATCAAGCTACGATCCCGAAAACGATTACCCTGTGGTGCTTTTCCTACACGGAGCAGGCGAGCGTGGTAGTGATAATGCAAGGCAGCTTTTAAATATGCTACCATTCCTTTTCTCATTAAAGGATAACCCCTATCACGAGGCAATTGTGATAGCCCCTCAATGCCCAGGCGGACAGCAATGGGTGGATACTCCGTGGGGAAATGGAAATTATAGCACCGAGACAGTAAAGGAAAGCAACGAATTAAAGGCGGTTGTGGAGCTTATTAATAAGGTGGGCGAGGATTTCTCCACGGACAAGAGCAGATACTACGCAATGGGAATATCAATGGGTGGCTTTGGCACTTGGGATATAATTATGCGTCATACCGAAATGTTTGCAGGAGCAATGCCTCTTTGTGGTGGAGCAGATCCACAAATGGCAAGCAAGCTTGTAGGCTTCCCAATTTGGACCTTCCACGATATGGGAGATACAACAGTTCCAGCAAAGGGAACTAAGGAAATGGCAGACGCTATAAAGCAGGCGTGCAAGGACGCAGGCGTTAGCGAAAGCATAACCTACACACAGCTATCGGGCTATGGACACATAATTTGGAATCAGGTCGGCAAAACCTCAGCCTACTCAAAATGGCTCTTTGAGCAAAAAAGGGTAATTGAATAAGAAAAAAGCACCTCGAATGAGAACTAAATAGGGCTCGCTTCAATGAGGTGCTTTTTAAATATTACTTGATATGTTGCTATAAGTATGTTACAATATAGTTAAATAAGGTTAGGGCAACGCCCAAAAGGAGAAAAATATGAGAACTAAAAAATCGCTCTTGGCACTGTTGATAGCTATACTAATGCTATTTAATGTGTGTCTTGTTAGCTGTAACGAGGAAGAGGAGCCAAGTAGCTCTTCAAGCGTCGTAACAAGCTCATCAAGCTCATCAAGCAGTAGTAGCTCATCGAGTAGCTCAAAGGAAGACGACGACAAGGAAGAAACACCAAAGGAGGCAACACAAAAGGAAATGGTAGATGAACTTTTGGTATCAAAGAAGAAAATATCATTTGACGAGGACGGTAATTTTAAGGCTCTTATTCTTGCCGATGTTCACGCATCGGGAACACTTCCTGCCAATGTTCAAGCTAACATTAAGACTCTTATCGACAGAGAAAATCCTCAGCTTGTAATCTTTACAGGCGATAATGCAATTTGCTCAAATGAAACAACATTGCGTCAGGCAATCGACTCAATGGTCGGCTATATCGAGGAGAAGGAAATTCCTTGGTGCCATGTGTACGGCAACCACGACCACGAGGGCGGAATGAGCAAGGAAAGCATGCAGAAAATCTTTGAATCCTACGAGTATTGCGTTTCTAAGAGAGGCGATACAACAATTAGTGGCGTAGGAAACTATGTTTTGCCTGTATATAAGTACGATAGCGATGAGGTAGGCTTCCTTGTATGGTGTCTTGACTCGGGTAACTATATTTCAGAGGGCGCAAAGGGAGCTCTTGGCGTATCAGCTAACCCATATGATCCATATTCAGGCTCAAGCTATGACTACATAAAGCCAAACCAAATAAGCTGGTACTACTCAACCTCTGTTCTCTTTGAGCAATACTTTGGAACAAAAATGAACTCAATTATGGCGTTCCACATTCCACTCCAAGAGAACCATTACGCTTGGGAAAATCGTGACAAGGCGACAAGCTGGGCAGGCTCACTTCAAGAAACAATTTGTGCATCTGCTATAAACTCAGGACTATTTGTAAATCTTGTAACCCGTGGCGATGTAAGAGCAGTTGTAACAGGACACGACCATAAAAACGACTATATGATAGAAACAGGTGGAATAAAGCTTTGCTCATCACCAAATGTCAGCACAACCACCTACCACGATACAGCTCAGCAGGGAGCAAGAGTATTTCAGGTAACGGAAAAGAACCCACGCACGGTTAAGACCTATGTAAACTACCTTATCGAGCGTGAAAATGTAGATCCCGATGATTACGAGGAGATTGCAACAGGCACAACCATTTCAAGCTTTGAGAGCGAAACCGAGGTAAACTCATACTTCTACGAAACATCAAACACCGATAACACCCATGTAGCAGAGATAGCAGAGGGCAAGGGAGTTGATGGAACAGACGCCTTGATGGTTGGAAGAACCACCTTTGCAGGAGCGTATAATGTTGATAACACCGCAGTTATTTGGAAGCTTGATACACCGGGCATGCTTGGTGATAATAAGTACCTAATCGTTTGGCTTGACTTCACAGGACAAAACGCAGAGGCAGTAAACTTCCGTAAGGCTTGCTTTGGACTTATGGTAGCAGGAAGCAATAGCCCATATAGAACTGATGACAAGGACGAGCCAACACCCTTTTACTACTTGGCAGACGGAAGCACCACATGGCAAGAAATGTCACACGGAAGTGACGGATGCTTTGGAGCAGACCAAGGCTCATCTATAAGTGGCAAGAAGGGCTATTTTGCATTCCCAATAGATAATATGCTCCAAGGAAGCATAGCCCTTACAGGCACCTCTATAATTTCGGGCGTTTATATGTACTATACCTACGCCTATGGCACGCAAAATTGTAGCAAGTTCTACATTGATGATGTTAGACTCGTAGAGGATTATACTACATTTACAAAATAAGCTAAAAGGGAAGCGATTTGCTTCCCTTTTTATTTTAGTAGTGTTTGATTAGCCCTTATCCACACATAGCGTGAAAGACCACAATCGGGAGTGCGTGGAAAGCGAGGGGCAAGCGTGATTTTTATCTCGTCGGAGCGAGAATGAAAGCCACCGCCATTTATCTCATCGGGAGAATAGATGGCGTAGCTAACGCCGTTTTTGTCAATCTTGGAAAAATTGGTCATAAAGCCGTTTTTCGCACGCAATAGATGCTCGTAGCTTCCACTTAGCTCATACATAAGAAAGTCAGCCTCTGCACGCCAAATGCTCCAAGCGTGACCTGCACAAATGGCAGGACCGTCAGCGTCACCCTCCCACTGTGTCTCCCACCAGCGAAGCGTTGAGCCGTGCATTTGACAAATGGGAGCTTTTATAATCCAAGCATTATGAATATCTAAAATCTCCTTTGCCTTTGTGATATAATCCTCACAAAAACGAACATTTTTACAATAGTATAAAAGAGAAAGAGCCGTGCAAGAGATAGAGCCGTCCTCCATTTCAGCCTCTGCAAGAGATGAGACGCACCCCTCGGTTGGAAAGCAAAGCCCACGCTTATATAAATGCGACGCAAGGGCAGAGGCACGCTCTAAGTAAAGCGAGGAGCGAGAGGGGTCCTTGTCATCGAGGAATAGAGCCATGTCAACAAGAGGTATCATAGGAGAGCATACGGTAGAGTAGTCATCAACTGAGCCGTTTTTCCAATCGATAAAGATACGCCCGTCCTTGCCTTGATAATTATTAATTAGACAATCTGTTGCCCCTATGGCGTATTCATAATAAAGGGGATTTTTAAAGTATTTGTATGCATCAAGAAGAATAGTGATGCCAAAGAAAAGCTCCTGCACACGGCAAGACTTGAATACATTGTACGCACCAAAGCCGTCGTGTGGCTCACGCATAATAGTAATTCTTGGGGTTGCACGCTCAATGCTTGGCTCGGTTATTATGTCGAGAAGAGACCTTACCTTGTCCTCGTAGCACCTACGCTCGCTCTCGCTTAGCGTATCGCCAAAGCGAATAAGATATCGTAGCATTGCACTTGACCAGCATTGATGCTCACAAAGGTTGGAATCGGTATGGTTTTTTATGATTTCAAGGCTCACTGTATCCATAGAACGCTTGTAGAGGCGTAGTAAATCATCGTAGGCGTAAAGCGTAGCATCAGCACCACGCACACCCTTGCACATAGGAATCAAACGCACCTCGCCCTCGTGTGTAAGCGTGTAGGTCGAGGAAAAATCAAGCACTCGCTGTCCGTTTGCACTTACCTCTAAAAGAGAGTCTATTTCGCCATATGGAGTAAGAGTGATGTCTTCGCCTATTTTGCCACCACCAAGGTCATAGTCGATAAAGGGAACGCCATAAAGCTTGCTTAATAGAAAAAGAGCATTGTCAAAGCCACTACACGGCAAAATAGCCACACGCAAGGACCTTTTTGTGCTACCCGTGCCAAAGGCCTTATCAAGCGAGGCGAATAGCCTCAGGCTTATAAAATAATGTCCAAAGGAGTAAGGGGAGTAGTCCATCTTCCACCCGTCCCCCTCACTAAGCACAGCGACAATTATGTCGTTTCCGCTTGGGCTTGAAAGATATGAATATATGATTTTTCTATCTTGGGAAATATAGGGTGAGTTAAAGAGCAATTGGTTATCCCATTTTCCGCCCCTCTTACCCATAAAATCAAAGGGCAAAACGAGTCCAAGCTCGCTTAGATTTTCTCCCCTGCTTGAAAGGTCAAAACAAAGCCCTTCGCCAATAGTGGACACGCAAAGGGTGGAGAGCGTGTCGTTAAAGCAGAGAGTGCTATCACTCAGGCTTGCCTTGTCCTCACGGTCAAGATATGGAGTGCAACAGGGCTTTTCCCCCGTGGTTATATCATCACTTAAAAGCGTGTAGCAAACGCTTGGTACACTAAGAATAGGCAAATCTGTGCCTCTGCGTGTGTCAAAAACACACCCGTTTTCGAAAATAAGAGCCATTTTTTCTCCTTGCGTATAGCGGTAATGTATAAATAAATTATAGCATTTATGTAAATGCTTGTCAAGAATACTTGACAAGTCGAGGGGCGTGGTATAAAATTAAAGCATAGGATAAAAAGTAAAGCGAGAGAAAAATGAAAATAATGACCTTTAACACTCAGCATTGCCTTGATTATAAGGCGGGAGTGGTTGACTATGAGCTTATGGCAAGAACCATAAGGGGCGAGGGGGCAGAGCTTGTTGCCCTTAATGAAATGTTTAATGGTGGCAAATTTTGCGAGCAGACAAGGGAGCTTAGCACCCTTACAGGATTAAAGCACCATTACTTTGCACAGGCAATAATTGACCGTGATGGACCATACGGAAACGGGCTTTTGTCAAGCGTGCCCTTTAAGAGCGTGGAAACAATAATAATCCCAGACCCTTCTCCAAAAAGAGAGGGTGGCTGGTATGAAACAAGATGCCTTTTGAAGGCAAGACTTGAAAATGGACTCTTGGTGCTTGTCACACACTTTGGCTTAGAGCCTGATGAGCAAAGGAATGCAGTTAAAGCCGTGCTTGAACACATAGAGCCAACGATGTGTGTTTTAATGGGCGATTTTAATATCACGCCAGATAATGCTCTGCTCGATAAAATCCGTGAAAAAATGGTCGATACGCTACACGGCACCGACCTTAAAAGCTGGCCGTCTGATGAGCCAAGGCTGAAAATCGACTATATATTCACAACCCCCGATATTAAGGTGATAAGAGCTGATATCCCACCAATTGTCGCATCTGACCACCGTCCACATATTGCAGAAATACAGCTTTAAAAAGCAAAAAAGCAGACCAAGTGTCTGCTTTTTGTTTGTTTTGTGTGCTTTTTGTTTGTTTTGTTTTCTTTTTGCCTACTTTTTCTTCTACTAAAGAAAAAGTAGGGGCTTCTTAGCGATTTGTGAATTGTTGCGAGGATATTTTTTAGGGGTGTTAGCCACCTTTCTTATAACGATAATTGAGCGATTTAATACTTCGCTTCCGTCTGTGAGGGTATATTCGGTAACGCCTTCAAGCTCTGCACCGAGCAGAGAAAGAGCGCCTCTTGCCTCATCAAGCTCCTCGCTTGTAGTAAGGGCCTTCATAGCAATAAACGCACCGCCCACCTTAACAAGAGGCAGACAAAGCTCATAAAGAAGGTGAAGCCTACCAACGCCACGAGCAGTTACAATATCGTATTTCTCACGATGAAGAGCATCCTGACCGAGCACCTCGGCACGAGCATTAGACACGCTGACATTGTCAAGCCCCAAAAGAGAGGCAGTGCCCTTTACATACTCAACCTTCTTAGTCACGCTATCAAGACCTAAAACGGACACATCAGGGCGTAAAATAGCCACAGGCAGGGACGGAAAGCCACCACCACAGCCGACATCGACAACGCTTGCCCCCTTAGGAATAAAGGGAAGCACGGCAACCGAGTCAACAAGATGCTTTAAAATAACGCCGTCCTCATCTCTTATAGCGGTGAGGTTCATTTTGTCGTTAACGCTGAGCATATGTGAGCAAAGAGCCTCAAGGGTGGTTGCACCCTGCTCATCGATTGCGCCCCTTGTGGCATCATTCAAATCAGCCACATATAAGAGTTTTTTTGTAAAAGCAGACATAATTTAATCCTTTGATTGGTTTTCTAAAATGGTTAAAAGAGCCTTAAAATTATCGGGTAGCTCACACTCAAAGTGCATAAGCTCGCCTGTTTTTGGGTGAGGGAAGGAAAGCTCCTTGGCGTGTAGGCATTGCTCATCAAGATATTTTGCGTGCGTACGCTCAAATTGAGTTTTTCCACCACCATAGGTCGTATCACCAATAATTGGGTGACCAATGTGCGAGGTGTGAACCCTTATTTGGTGAGTTCTGCCCGTTTCAAGATTCATTTTTGCGTAGGTAAAGCCGTTATACTCACGGATTACCTCGTAGTGCGTAATGGCATCTCTGCCACCTTGAATAACAGTCATTTTCTTTCTGTCAAGAGGGTGTCTTGCAATCGGGGCATCTATTGTGCCGTGACTCTCTTTTAATCGACCTGTGACAATGGCGTGATAGGTACGCTTTATTTGGTGGTCTTTAAGCAGAGAGGACAAAAATATGTGTGCCTCATCGGTCTTTGCGACAACCAAAAGACCACTTGTAAACTTGTCAATTCTATGAACAATACCGGGGCGAATAACACCATTTATCCCCGATAGAGTGTCCTTACAATGGTATAAAAGGGCATTTACGAGCGTTCCACTCTCGTTTCCAACAGCAGGGTGGACAACCATACCCGAGGGCTTGTTTACAACAATAAGCTCGCTGTCCTCGTAGATAATGTCAAGGGGAATGTTTTCAGCCTCGGCACTAAGCTCTCTTTGAGGTAGCTCCTCAATTTCAAGCTCATCTCCTGCCTTAATGCGATAATTCTTTGGCTGTGGCTTGCCGTTTACTAAGACAAGCTCGCAATCTATAAGCACCTGTGCGTGCGAGCGAGAAACGCCCGAATATTCACTTACAAACACATCAAGACGCTTTTTCTCATCATTGCTGGTCGCTATCATCGGCACTCTCCTTTGCCTCGACTACCTGGTCGACCTTGCCATTATCGTCAGCCTCGCTATCACCGTCAGCCTTGTCACCCTCGACACAGGGCACGGCTGATTTTTTCTTTTCTGCCTTATATTCCTTAATTGTTTCAAGGATTATTCCGAGCACGGCAATACCAACTCCAACGCAAACGCACGAGTCAGCAACATTGAATACCCAAGGGAAGAGGCTTCCGAGGAAGGACATTTGTATCATATCGATAACAAAGCCGAGCACGGTTCTGTCAATCATATTTCCAATGCCACCACCTAAAACGAGGGCAAGACCGATTTTGGTAAGACGGGTGTCCTTGCTAAAACGGAATAGGTAGACGCTAATTGCAATAATACCGATAATAGACGCAACGATAAACACCCACCTGTGGTCGCTAAGCCAGCCAAACGCCATACCGTCGTTTTCAACATAGGTGAGCTTAAAAAGCCCTATTATGCTAATAGGATCGCTCTCGAGCGACTCGCTATTAAAGAACACAATCCATTTAGTGAGCTGATCAACGCCGACAGCACCGACGATGATGAGAATTAAAACTACAAAAAACGGCATAAAAAACTCCTAAATCAATTTATAGAGAAGAAAGGGAACAAGGCTTTGAGCAACCGAAACGAGAATGACGAGGAGCAAAAACGACAAATCAATAGGACAACGCCTTGCAAACTCCCATCTCATCATTACATCACGAATAGGTCTTAAAAATGGCTCGGTAGCCCTGTAAAGAAAATCGTAGACTCTTGTGTTGCGAGTGCTTGGAATCCACGAGCAAATGGCACGGGCAAACAGTAAAAGCTCAAAGACGGATAGGACAGAGCTTAAAACTCTTACGATAATTATAATTACAGTTGCTCTCATAGGTCAGAGAAGGTGTCGTCACCGTCATCATCAAAATCCTCACCCGAAACATCAACATCACGGGGAGCGATAAAGTATGAGTCAGCGGTTGCACTTTTTATAGTTGCATTAAGAGCATACGCAACGCCTGCGATAAAGTCAATCATTCTACGGCAAAGAGCCTTATCAAGCCCTTCGAGGTTGAGAAGCACGGTTTTGCCCTCAACAAGGTAGTCACCAGCTGTGAGAATTTGATTAAATTGAGTAGGCTTTACAACCTTTAATTCGATATTAGAGCCACCAAAGGCAACATTAGCGCCCTCGTCGTCATCAAATGCCTCAATATCGTCCTCGTCATCAAAATCCTCGTAGTCTATTTTCTTTCCAAATCCAAAAAGTCCCATTATAAATACTTCCTTTCACCAAATATTGCACTTCCAACACGGACAAGCGTTGCCCCTGCCTCGGCAGCGTATTCATAGCTCTCGCTCATACCCATAGAGAGAATAGCGTCGCTATCATTTTTAAATAGCTTATCAAAAATCTCCTTAGTCAGGGAGAAATATTTCAGGTATTCCTCACGGCAGGAGCACCTCGGAGCCATAGTCATAAGACCACGCACACGAATAGAGCTAAGAGACTTTAAGGAATTATAAAAATCCTCAACGCCCTCGGGCATAATACCACCCTTGCTTTCCTCTCTGCCACTATTTACCTCTATTAGAATATCCATAACCCTGCCGATTTTTTCACACCTCTTGTTAATTTCCTCTGCAAGCGAGAGGGAGTCAACGGAGTGAATAAGGTCGACCTTGTCGCAGATATATTTTACCTTGTTCTTTTGTAGCGTGCCAATAAAGTGAACGCTTGCACGCTTATCATAGCCCTCGTATTTTTCCAAAAGCTCATTAACCCTATTCTCGCCAATTGTGTCAACGCCGAGGGATATAAGATAGTTTATATCCTCAACGCTTTGCATCTTTGTCGCAGCGAGAACGGTTATTTTTCTGTCCTTAGTGTATGGGCTGAGGCGAGAGAGAACAGCCTCATAGCCAGCCTTAATTTTTTCGTTCATAGTTCTCCAATTGTGCTAAGCACAAAATCGAGAGGGGATACCTCATCAATATATACTGTGTGATAATTCTTTTTCTTAAACCAAGTAATTTGACGCTTTGCGTAGTGCCTTGTCGATAGCTTTAATTGAGCCACGCACTCATCGAGCGACGCCTCACCCTTAATATACGGAATTAGCTCCTTGTAGCCAATAGCACCCGAGGCGGTAGTGTCGCCATTTAAAAAGCCCTGCTCAAAAAGACGCCTGCACTCATCAACAAGCCCCATATCAAGCATTACATCGACACGCTCCTCAATCCTTTTGAAAAGACGCTCCTTGTCCCTCGCACTAAGGAAGAACACGGTGCTGTCATATGGGGATACGACGCTTTTAGATACGGCATCAAGCTCGCTCTTTTTCTTTCCCGTCGTTTTGTAAATTTCAAGAGCACGAATAACTCTTTTTATGTTGTTCTCGTGGATAGCATCAGCACTCTCGGGGTCTACCTCTCGTAGCCTTTCGTGTAGAGCGTGAGCCCCCTCGCTTTTAGCAAGCTCCTCACATTCACGACGGAAATCGTCATCTCGTGAGGTGTCTGCAAACGAGGAAATTTCAAGCACGCTATCAAGATAAAGCCCCGTGCCACCACATAAAATAGGGAGCTTGCCACGACTAATAATGTCGCTTATAGCCTCACGGGCAAGGGTAGCATAGTCAGCACAGGAAAAGTCCTCGCTTGGGCTTATTATGTCAATTAGGTGGTGCTTGATTTCGGCACGCTCGTCCTTTGTAGCCTTAGCTGTGCCAATGTCCATTCCCTTGTATATCTGCATAGAGTCGCAGGAGATAATTTCACCATTTAAGCGCTTAGCAAGAGAAATGGCAAGAGCGCTCTTTCCAACCGCCGTAGGCCCAACAATAGCGAGCACACGGGGGCGAGGGTTATTTAAGTTTTCCATAGCCTTCTCCTATCAGCGTTACCTTTGCGTTTTCGTGCCTTGCCTGTAAGCTGTAATTGCAAAGCACCTAAACCGATGTGTTTTTTGTAAATTTAGGGTAAAATAAGCATAGCATCTCCAAAGGAGAAGAAGCGATATTTTTCCTCTACCGCCACCTTGTAGGCGTCCATAATTCTTTCTCTGCCATAGAGGGCAGAAACGAGCATAAGAAGAGTGCTCTCAGGCAGATGGAAGTTTGTCACAAGAGCGTCAACTGCCTTGAAGGTGTAGCCGGGGAATATGAAAATTCCCGTTTCATCAGCAACTGCGTGAACCTCGCCGTCGGGCGTAGATGCACTTTCGAGCGTACGAAGAGAGGTGGTGCCAACTGCAATTGTGCGTCCGCCTGCACGCCTACGCTCGTTTATTATTTTAGCAGATTTTTCGCTAATTTCGATATACTCAGCGTGCATAATGTGGTCAGTAATAGACTCCTCCTTTACAGGACGGAAGGTGCCAAGACCGACATGGAGCATAACGGGAACAATCTCAACCCCACGCTCCCTTATTTTTTGAAGAAGCTCAGGGGTGAAGTGAAGGCCGGCGGTTGGAGCTGCCGCAGAGCCATTTTCACGGGCATAAACCGTTTGGTATCTGTCCTTGTCCTCGAGCTTTTTTGTAATGTATGGTGGCAGAGGCATAGAGCCGATAAGCTCCAAAACCTCGTAAATACTTGTGTATTTTTCCTTGTCGTAATCAAAGCGGACTATTCTGTTTCCGTCCTCGACAACGCTCTCAACGGTAGCAGTAAGAATATCGCCAAAGCGAACGCTACCACCGAGCTTTATTTTTTTGGCAGGGCGTAAAAGCACCTCCCACCTGTCCGTGTCCCTTTGCTTCAAAAGAAGCATTTCTATTCTTGATGGCTCGGACACAAAGTCCCCAGAGCGAACCTTTTCGCCCCAAAGCCTTGCAGGGATAACCCTTGAATCGTTTATAACGAGAGTGTCGCCCTCCTTTAAGTAATCAATAAGGTCGTAAAAGTGCTTGTGAGAAATGCTTCCGTTTTCAAGCACCATAAGACGGGAATGATCACGAGGCTCAATCGGGGTTTGAGCGATAAGCTCGCTCGGTAGGTCGTAAAAGAAATCAGCCGTTTTAAGCTCGGTTGAGGGTAAAGTGTTTTTAATCATATATATCCTTTGACAAGCCAAAAGAGAATGGCATAAAATGTAGTGTGTACTATAATACTTTCTTATAGTATATATTATAAATAAAAATTTTTCAACTGATTTTTTTATTTTTTGGAGGAAATTCAGTTTATGAACACAAAGCACAAGCCGATAAAGGGGTGCTCAACGGCAATCGTGACGCCCTTTAAGAACGGCGAAATAGATTTTTTATCGCTCTCTCGCCTAATAGAGCGTCAAATAGAGAGTGGTGTTTTGTCGATAGTGCTCCTTGGCACAACGGGGGAAAGCCCGACTATTCTTTACGAGGAGAGAGATGAGCTTATAAGGCGAGCCAAGGAGATGATAAACGGCAGAGCCTCGCTCATAGTTGGAGCAGGCTCAAACTCAACAAAAAACGCCATAAAGCTCATACAGGGTGCGGAAAAAGCGGGGGCAGATGGGCTTTTGTGCGTCACTCCCTACTACAACAAGGCAACCCCGTCCTCGCTCGCTATGCACTACAAGGAGCTTGCACGCTCAACCGAGCTTGATATCATACTTTATAATGTTCCGTCACGAACAGGTCTTAGTCTTGGCGAGGCTACGCTTGAGGCACTTTGCGAGGTGGAAAACATTGTCGCAATAAAGGAAGCGAGTGGCGATATTTGTGAGCTTGAAAGAAAAATTGCACGCTTTGGCGAGTATTTTTGGTTTTACTCGGGCTGTGATGAGCTGATACTGCCCTCATATAGCGTGGGAGCAGTAGGAGTTATCTCTGCCGTGGCGAATGTAATTCCGTCAAAAATCGCCACCCTGTGTACGCTAATTGAGGAAAACAGGTGGAGCGAGGCAAGAGAGCTAACGCATAAGCTATCCCCACTTATAAGGGAGCTTTACGCCGAGGTAAACCCCGTGCCCGTCAAGTGTGCGCTTAGTCAGCTTGGACTGTGCGAAAACGAGCTTAGATTGCCACTTGCCCCCTCAACAAGGGAAAAGCAAATTGCCGAAAGGCTAATAAGTGCAGGCTTGAATTAGTCAAGCCTCACACCGATATAAGAAAGCCATCATATGAAAAAGCAGACACAGCCTAAGAGTGTCGCTCTAAAGGACAGTTTTCAATTTAAGGAAACAGTACCTACCGACAGGAAAAAGGACAGAGAATGTAAAAACATTCTCTGTCCTCTTTTCTTTTCAAGCACTGCATTTGTAGACACAAATGC